>PAPL01000061.1 GCA_002708885.1 Verrucomicrobiales bacterium
ATCGCTAATTCTGCTCCTAACAAGAGCCCCCTTAAGCTCGGCCTGATAGGATGCGGGGGAAGAGGGACCGGAGCCGCTAACCAAGCCCTTTCAGCGGACAAAGATGTGACTCTCACCACAGTAGCAGATGTGTTTGAAGGCAATGCCAATGGCTCCATCAACAATCTGAAAAAACGCCACCCAGAACAGGTCGGATCACCTAAAAAGTTCATCGGTATAAATGCATATAAAAAAGTAATCGCAGAATCGGATGTTGTCATCCTCACCACTCCTCCAGGATTCCGGCCGATAATGTTACGAGAAGCAGTCGAAGCTGGAAAGCACGTCTTCTGTGAAAAACCCGTAGCCGTTGACGCTGCTGGAATTAGATCTGTTATAGAATCAGCAAAAATCGCAAAAGAAAAACAACTGACTTTGGTCTGCGGTTTTTGCTGGAGGTATCACTATGCCCGCCGTGCACTCTTCGAGAAAATTCACGGCGGCTCAATTGGTGAAGTAACGAATATGTTTGCAACGTATTACACTGGTCCGGTCAAACCGATGCCCCCAGCTAGTCGCAGACCTGACGGCATCGGGGACGTGGCCTGGCAAGTACAGAACTGGTATAATTTCGGCTGGCTGTCTGGTGACAGCTTGGTCGAACAGGCCGTTCACAGTGTAGATAAGATTGGTTGGGCAACTGGTGACATCGACCCGATCAGCGCAGTGGCCACAGGAGGCAGGCAAATCCCATCAGAGGGAGGTAACATATATGATCACTTCCATGTTGTTTATGAATATCCAAATAATGTCATCTGCCACCTAGGGTCCAGACAGCAAAGAGACTGCTACGGTGAAAATCATGATTATATTAATGGAACAAAAGGAACAGCTCTAATAGTCAGGGGCAATTGTGTCATTAGGGGACAAGAGAACTGGAGAGCGGACCCTGAGCTCAATAATGACATGTATCAGACAGAACATAACGAACTCTTTGAATCGATTCGTAAAGGCTCGGCCAAGAATGACGGCGAATGGATGGCTCACAGTACAATGCTTGCTATAATAGGAAGAATGGCGGCCTACACAGGTCAGAAAGTTAAGTGGGAGGACGCCATCAATTCGAAAGAAGATTTGGCTCCTGATGCACTTAAGTGGGAGGACAAGTTTGATCCTGGGGGCATTCCAAACCCGGGTCAAACTAAGCTCATATAGATAAATCAATAACATTGCTATAACCAGCCATGCTTCGGCAGGCAATCATTCTTATTATCATCGCTTCATCTTGTGGTGCTAAGGTTGATTTTACTGAAGAAATCGTTCCTATCCTTGAAGAGCACTGTTTCAAGTGTCATCGGGAAGGCTATAAAAAGTCTGATTATAAATTAGAGACCAGAGCCTCAGCCATAGCGGACGAAATCATAGTTCCAGGAAACTCCAACAAGAGCATTTTCATAGAACTCATTGAACTCGATGATTCAGATGATGATGTGATGCCGCCGTCGAAAGAGAAGCGTCTTACGAAAAAACAAAAGCAGCTTCTACGAGATTGGGTCGATGAAGGGGCAACTTGGCCTGAGAACATTGTCCTTAAGATGCCCGCACCAATTGATTTTAAAAGGGACATCAATCCGATACTTCAAAAATTGACAGAACAGGAACGCGAGAAAATAAAGTTATGGATAAAATCGGGCGCTGAATGGCCTCCGGAAAACAATCAAAAATCCATTAGTTTAACTAAAAGGATCCGGGAACTAATCATTTCCGAGTCGAAAGAGAAAGAAGAATCGAAAATGAAAGACTACTCTTCAACGATTCCCGAATCCGGAAGTGCATACCATATGGTCGCAGTTTCGAGCGGATCATTCCATATGGGATCCACTAAAAAAGAGCCTAATCATAAGCCCCATGAAGGACCAGTAAGAGAAGTTAAGATAGATGCTTTTTGGATCGGAAAATATGAAGTTAGCTGGAACGAATATGAAAAATTTATGATCGACGGCGGACGACGCAAAAAAGACGGTTCAAAACAATTCCCGGACCCCAATGATTCAGACATTAACTTAATCTCCCGCCCAACGAAGCCTTATGTGGAAATGACATTCGGTATGGGCAAAGATGGTTACCCAGCCATCAGCATGACGCAGCATGCGGCCCTCCAATATTGCAAGTGGCTCAGCTATCAAACCGGTCACTTTTATCGGCTCCCAACTGAAGCCGAATGGGAATATGCATGCCGGGCAGGAACGAAAACAGCATACTCATTCGGGGACAGCGAAAAAGACCTCAATGACTATGCCTGGTTCATTGATAATGCCGATTTTAAATATCAAAAAATAGGCAAAAAAAAGCCAAATCCATGGGGCATCCATGACATGCATGGTAACGTCGCGGAATGGACAATGGATATCTTTTCAAAGAAAGGGTATGACCCGAAAGACCTTGATAATCCATGGGCAAAAGGAAGAGACCTTTACCCCAGAGCTGCCCGAGGAGGATCATGGAACGACTTTCCCGAATCATTGCGGAGCACAGCCCGCCTCCCTTCAGCAAAATCATGGAAACAACAGGACCCGCAACTGCCTAAAAGCATCTGGTACCTAACTGATGCTCAATGGCTGGGATTCCGGATCGTTCGCCCGCTCAAAGTCCCTTCAGCCGAAATGATGGAATCAATCTGGAACACCGGGGTCAACCATGACACCCTTGAATAAAATTGCTTTATCGCTGTTTTTCATATTCAGCACCGGCACTGGATTAAAATCCAGTGAGGATAGAATTGAGAAATATTCATTTTCTCAAGCATGCATGGGAACAACGTTCAAAATCGTAGTTTACACTCCGTACTCTTACAGTAAAACCGCCGCCATCATTGAGCAGGTATATGATTTGGCTGAAGAAATGAACAGCGTTTTCTCCGATTATATGGCAGACAGTGAAGTAGGGAAATTCAATCGATCCGAACCAAATAGACCTCAATTGGCAAGCCCACACTTATTAGAACTATTGAAGATATCCAAAAAAATAAACATTAGCACTAAAGGCAACTTTGACCCTACTTGCGGATCACTCAGTAAATTATGGAGACTGGCAAAACGCACCAAAAAGTTACCTTTACCTGCAGAACTGACAGCAGCCAAGAATGCATGTGGATTTTCAAACCTAAAAATAAACTATAAATCCGCACACATAACCAAAATCAACCCACACACACGTCTTGATTTTGGAGGAATCGCAAAAGGATATACTGCCGACAAAATGTTAAAACTGCTAAAAAATAAAGGCCTCCCCTCATCAAGCATAGCAGCAGGAGGGGATATCGTGACCGGCGAAGCTCCTCCCGGAAAAGACAGCTGGGAAGTGCAAATAATTCCCTACCACGACAAGCCCGTGAAGCCGATGACAATAAGAATAGCAAATGCCGCAGTGTCCACGTCAGGGAACACCGAACAAAGCATCAAAATTAAAAATCAAAGCTACTCTCATATTCTTGACCCTACTAGCGGGCTCGGATTAACTCATAACAATGCCGCCACAGTCATTGCACCTTCAGGAACTCAGAGTGATCCATTAGCTACTGCACTCTGCATTGGTGGAAAAGACGCACTGAAAATAATAAATAAATCCCCCCAATTTGAAGCGTTACTTTTTAACAAGAAAGGCAACCTGATAGAAAAAATCTTCAGCGCAGGCTTCAATGAATTTGTAGACTAATTGGTACTTAGTGTAGCAATTCATTAATCTTCCATTTAAAATAGATTAGGTAAGATAGAAAATGAAGATGACCGCACTGATAAATAGGAATGTATTGGTCTTCTTTCCTTTGATTTTTCTTTTATCAGATAAAGGAAAAGCAAATGAAATCTTACATGCCTCGCGCTCTCCCGGTGGATTAATACAACTCCACTTTCCATTAAACTCAGACGAGTATGCAGTACTGCACCGCGATGACGAACTGACAGGAATTAAAAGAGCAATCAACTTTGTCCGGGGAAATGGGAAAATCGCAATCATAAGTGACCCCGCGCCCATGCCAAAGAACGGATTCTTACGACTTCAAATACACAAAAACTTCCAACAAATAGATACGGATGGTGATGGATTATCTGATCTGACAGAAATGGACTCCCAGGGATTAATGAACCCACTCAATCCGGCTCCAGTCATCGGCTCATCCATGGGCAGGATCAACATCCCTGACAAACAAACCTATGAGTTTCTCTCTCACCGAGATAACTTCCCGGGATCCGCAAACATCAGCGAAGTCAAATTCGTTATTTATGATATAAACACTCAGTCACCAAAACTCTATTTTGCAAACAGCAAACGCTATCAGTACCATTACACTTTCAGCCGAGACGCAGTAAATAGATACAGTAGTAACTCATTATTTAATAGCCACACCTATTTCACTAACTCAAGGAGACGGAACGCCGCCGGCAGTATCGTATATCACCCAAACTATCGTAACAGTTCAGGGCAGAGCGGTATCTATACTGTCGAATTCTGGCCCTCAGACCCTGTCGCATTCAGATTCGTTGAAATTTCATTTGAAATGATCGCTTCTTCAATGCCCTTCCTTGACGGGCAAATAGCATATCATCCATCAAGTGAAACCCAAAGAACCCTTTACCGATCAGAAATAGATCAATACAGAAAATCTCATATCGCAGTCATAGAATCTGAGAACCTTTTCGGCAATTCAACTTATAGCGCTTTGAATACTGGAGAATGTTTTGGAAAACTGAGACTCATCACAGGGACTCAAACCATGTCATCAAGAGACATAGTAATACTGCGCAATATCCCTAACGACATAACTCACGTCGCGGGAATTATAACTGAACAAAACCAAACTCCACTATCACATATCAATCTTAAGGCTAAGCAAAATGGAACTCCCAACGCATATCTTAAAAATGCATCCACTGATCCAAGGATCATTCCGCTCATCGGACAAAACGTCAGGCTAAGCATAGATCCGGACGGAATAGAGATCCGTCCAGCTAGCCAGGAGGAAACTGAAGCCTATTTTGATAAAATACGCCCCTCAAAAACCAGTTTCCCGCAACGAAACCTGAGTTATGACCGGATCACACAATTCTCAAATCTCAACTTCTCTATGTCTTCTGCATTTGGGTCCAAAGCAACAAATCTTGCAGAGCTAAGTAAAATACTTCCTTCATTAACGCCTGATGGATATGCGGTACCTTTCTACTTTTATGACGCATTCATGAAACATAACGGCTTTTATACTGAAGCTGAACAAATGATAAGCGACCCGCTATTCCAATCCTTTCCATCTGTAAGAGAAAACCGCCTTAAGGCATTTAGAAAAAAAATAAAAGAGACAGGCATCCTTCCAAATTGGATGCTAGATGCCCTGGGTGATTTGCAGAATTCATTCCCTGAAAACACATCGATCAGGGCACGTTCCAGTACAAACAATGAAGACCTTCAAGGATTCAACGGCGCGGGACTCTATGAATCATACACTCATTATGAAGAAGAAGGACACTTTGCAAAGACAGCAAAACAAGTATGGGCAGGCCTATGGACTTACCGAGCCTTTGAGGAAAGAGAATTCTGGAGAATCGATCATTTAACTGCGGCCATGGGTATCCTGGTCCACCAGAACTTCCAAAATGAAATTGCTAATGGTGTCGGCGTGACTAAAAACATATACATGCCCGGTCCCGGATGGGAAGGTCATTACGTGAACGTTCAGATCGGGGAAAACCTAGTCACTAATCCGGACCCAGGATCAATTCCTGAAGAGTATGTCATTGCGAACTTAGGATTCGAATCCAATTATGAGATTCAATACATTAGAAATTCAAATCAAATTGAATCAGGACAAAGGATCTTGTCACGAGGCCAAGCTTTACGACTTAAGGACTACATGAATATCATTCACACACATTTCAAAAATCTTTATAGAGGCAATTCCAACTTCGCCATGGAACTGGAGTTCAAACTAGTAGGAAATGGCAGATTCATCATTAAACAGGCCAGGCCCTGGGTCGAATAAGACTGGATTAAGATACTATTCCTTAACAACCCTATAAAACCGATTCTTGCTCTTATCGTCCGAAATTAAATGATCGTGAACGGTCAGTTCTCCCTGCGATTCTATACCATCATCAATCTCCTGCCAGGATCTCATGTCAATTGAGCTTTGTAGCGTATAAAATGAATCAGGAGAAGATGCCCAGGTAATAGAAACTTTTCCCGACGCAAAGTCATAACTAAAATCAAGGATCCTCAAAGAAGGCCCTGAACTTGGTATGACAAAAAATTGATCCCCTTCATAATTATTAAGATCTATTGTTTTTAATGAAGAGTCCTGAATGAAATCCCCTTGCCCATTAGTTCCTAAGTTGCGAGTCCATTCAGGCATTGCTCCTAAAAACTGATTCGAAAGATAGTCGTGACCATGCCCATTTATCATTACACATATTTTAATTTCCCCTTTCGGTGATCCTATTAGGTTCAATGGGATTGCTAGCTCTGATCCGGTCCTGACAAGAGCCGCATTCTCCCGGTTCGCTGATTGGCCCTGATTAGAGCCAATCCCCAAAGAATTTGTATTATCAAAACCAAGGACCATACCATTCGAAGCCTCAAATGGACCGGTCTTACCTAAGCCGACAGGATCGAACCGCCCAACTAATGATCCTTTTCCCCGGGCCCCTAATTCCGTAAAGTCCAGATCGAGCTGAGTACCATTAAAGCCATGCCTCAATATCACCAAATAGTCTGCAGAAAAACCGGAATCAAAGGTGAACCCATCAAATTTTGCTGCCCAGTTATCGTTGTTTGGATTCTGGCTTGCGATTATCTGATTCTGGCCCCCAGATTTTGAATCAATAAAGATTTCAAGTTTATTAAAATTCGGCTCCAAGTTACCCGTAAGCATCAAATGTAGCCTCCCTTCTGAAACAAGGGCATAAGCCGCATTAAGCTCACTCCCGGGATCACCAAACCCGGTCTGTATGTTTTGAACGGCCACTGGATCTCCGTAACTCTCATCCCGAGCACCATCAACTTCTATGCCATAGACAAGCGAATGNAAGGTCAATGACCCCCATAAAATAAAAAAAGTNAATTTCATTATTTTCATCTGATCGCTTAATTATAAAAAATACTAGCTCTTCAAAAAGCAAAAACTAGATTGTATAAAACACATTCCACGCCTCTAATAGACTAGATTNTAATCACATGACAATCAAAGAAGCACTTGCCAGNAACAAACCAATTGATGACATCACCATCANTGGCTGGGTACGAACGCGCCGTGACTCTAAGGGCTTCTCTTTCCTGTCCATTAATGACGGATCCTGTCTGGCCAATATCCAGGCAATTGTTGATGAAGGAATCCCAGGTTCAGAATCCATCAGCACGGCGACCACAGGATCTTCGGTCAAAGTAAAAGGTCAACTCGTCGAGTCTCCCGGCAAAGGACAGTCCTACGAAATAAAAGCTCTCGAAATTGAAGTCACTGGAACTGCAGACGATACATATCCTTTGCAAAAAAAAGGCCACTCTCCAGAATTCCTTCGTCAAATAGCACACCTAAGACCACGGTCCAATCTCTTCGGATGCGTTTTCAGAACACGCTCCAGACTCGCCTATGCAATTCACCAGTTCTTTCAGAAAAAAGGATTCGTCTATGTGCACACACCAATAATAACGGCCAGCGATTGTGAGGGTGCAGGAGAAATGTTTCGTGTAACAACACTAGATGGCAACCAGACTGATGAGGATAATGATTTCTTTGGAAAACCCACCTATCTGACAGTGAGTGGACAACTCGAAGTCGAAACCTTCGCTTGCGCTCTGTCAAATGTCTATACTTTCGGNCCAACATTCAGAGCTGAAAATTCCAACACTACCCGCCACGCTTCCGAGTTCTGGATGATCGAACCAGAAATGGCATATTGTGACCTTGAGGGGGACATGAATCTGGCTGAAGAAATGATCAAATACCTTATAACCGATACCTTGGAAAACTGCGCAGAGGACCTCGAGCTTTTTGGAAAATTTGTTGATAAGGGATTAATGGAAAGGCTCCATTCCGTTTCAAACCAGGCTTTCCAACGAATAAGTTACACAGAGGCTGTTAAAATACTTGAGGGAGCCGAAATGAAATTCGAATACCCCATAGAATGGGGTGTGAACCTTCAAACGGAACACGAGCGATTCCTGACCGAAGAACATTTCAAATCTCCGGTAACAGTGTACGATTATCCTAAATCGATTAAGCCATTTTATATGAGAGTAAACGATGACGGGAAAACATCCGCGGCAATGGATCTATTGGTGCCAGGAATAGGTGAAATCATAGGAGGAAGCCAACGCGAAGAGCGCCTTGATGTTCTATTGAAGAACATGGAAGAACATAACATCTCGAATGAAGATTATTCCTGGTATTCTGACTTACGCAGATATGGAACTGTCCCTCACTCTGGTTTTGGCTTAGGCTTTGAAAGGATGTTAATGTTTGTGACAGGAGTAGCTAATATAAGGGACGTGATTCCATTCCCGAGAACACCCGGAAGCGCAGACTTTTAACTTCTAATTAAATGAGACTAATTCTTGGTGTAATACTCCTATCTTANACGAACTCAATTGCGGAACCCGTTAGAGAAGGCGCATTAGTTACTGAGTTGGTATCCTCTAAGCAATCCATTGCCCCTGGCGAAACTATCGACATAGCACTCAGGATCAAACATGACAAAGGCTGGCACACTTACTGGAAATGCCCGGGAATTGTTGGAGTCCCTACTGGACTTGATTGGAAAATACCAGACGGGTTCAAAGCCGGNAAGATATTATGGCCTCAACCTGAGACCGTAAAAATGGGTCCTTATAATGCTTATGGATATCATGGTGAAGTGTTTCTAATCATTCCTCTCACCGCCTCTCAGGATGCTGAACCGGGAACCAAATCACTGATACAAGCACGGGCCAGCTGGATGTGTTGCTCAACCGTATGCCAACCCGCTTTCGCTGATTTAAATTTNTCAATACAAATTTCCAAAAATGGCCAACTTCCTAAGGACACCAAATGGTCCACTCCCATTAGAAATTCGCGTTCAACTTTTGCTCAAAACAATCAGTCATGGAAAGCGACTGCTCTCCGTAAAGGAAAAAAAATAATACTAACTCTAAGCCCGTTAGAAAAAGAAAAACCATCCGTGCCAAGGACTCCATATTTTTTCTGTGAAGACGGCCTCATTCATTCAGACAAAAAACAATCCATAAAAATATTATCGGACAGCTCAATCGTTTTCCGATTACACGTCTCTGAATTTGGCCCTGAGAATCCTACCCACNTAAAGGGTATCTTTTATAACAAGGATGGACAACCTGATGACTCAGGAGCTACGCCAATTTACATTAACGCACCAATTAAGGGCTCTTGATTGTGACCAATCTGGTATATAATCTCCTAAGATTGACATCTTCTTTCATCACACTAGAGTCAATTTTGTTCAAAATAGAACACTAAGCCGGAGTAGCTCAGGGGTAGAGCAATTCATTCGTAATGAATAGGTCGTCGGTTCAATTCCGACCTTCGGCTCTCCAACTACAAATTAATCCAACNATTTACCGTGCTCAAAAATATCATTCTTTCTTCATTATTCATATCCAGTGCACTGTTCGCGACAGAAAAACCAAATGTTGTTATTGTATACGGAGACGATGTCGGTTATGGCGACATCGGAGTAAACGGTTCCACAAAAATACCAACTCCGCATATCGATAGAATCGCCAAGCAAGGACTGCTTTTTACAGATGGACATTGCACTGCCGCGACTTGCACTCCATCAAGATATTCAATGCTGACGGGACTTTATGGGTTCCGCAAAGGAGTCCGAATCTTACCCCCCAATGCGCCGCTCTGCATATCAACTGCCGGTGCTGACATCACTCTGCCAAAACTATTCAAAAGAGCCGGCTACAACACAGCCGTGATCGGCAAATGGCACCTCGGGCTCGGCAAAGCAGGAAGACCCGTTAACTGGAACCAGGAAATAAAGCCAGGCCCCCTAGAAGTAGGTTTTGATTATTCCTTTCTTTTACCATCCACTAATGACCGGGTCCCTTGCGTCTATGTAGAGAATTACCGTGTTGTTAATTTGGATCCTAATGACCCTCTATTCGTAGGCACTGCTCCTGAAGGGCACAAAAGCACTATTTATCCCTACGGCAGAACGAATCCCGAAGCTGAAACCTATTATCCTGCTGACCATCAGCACAGCGAAACTGTCATTAATGGAATTGGCAGAATCGGTAAAATGTGGGGAGGAAAGTCCGCTCTGTGGAATGATGAAAAAATGGCAGACGAATTTGTCGATCAGGCCAAAAAATACCTCGCGAAACAATCTAAAGAAAAACCATTCTTCCTTTACTTTTCTTCTCAGGACATACATGTGCCTCGGGCCCCCCACCCCAGGTTTCAGGGAAAAACAAAATTAGGCAAACGTGGCGATGCGATGGTTCAGTTTGATTGGTCAGTGGGAGCAATCTCTAAAGCACTTGAAGAAGAGGGATTAACGGAGAACACAATTTTAATTGTATCAAGTGATAATGGTCCAGTTTACGATGACGGTTACGAAGATGGTTCGACTGTCCGGAAATCAACTAAGGAAGCTGATCAGGGCCACGACGGTTCAGGCCCTTACCGTGGAGGAAAATACCAAATATATGAAGGAGGAACTCGGGTCCCATTCATTATACGTTGGCCGGGAAAAATAAATCCAGGCATCTCAAATGCATTAGTTAGTCAGATCGACTTCATTGCATCATTTGCTGATCTTTTAGATATCAAACTTAAGCCTAACGAGGCCCCAGACAGCCGTAGCACTTTGCAAGCGTTCATGGGCAAAGACAAGAAAGGCCTTGAATATACACTCGAAGAAGCCGGGAAAATGATCGCTATCAGATACAATCATTGGAAATACATTCCCACTAAAAAGAATCCTCAACTCTACAATCTAATTAAGGACAAAGGTGAAAGAAAGAACCTGAGATCAGATCATCCTGAAATCGCAAAAAAACTTGAAACAAAACTTAACTCATTAAAAGCTAGCGGCAGATTACGGGACTGAAACGCATGAGAATCCATTTTCCCTTAATTATTATTGATTACTCAGCCACTCCTTCAGGTACTCCTCATCCTCATCACTGAGTGACGAAATTGGAATCGTAAATTTCTTATTATCGTCCCTGACAATAGTGACTTTCTCACCAGAGACTGAATCAACACTTGCCTTTATCTTAACACCTGACCGATTTGTGAAAACTCTCCACGAAGGAGCTTTACCATTTGACCCCAATCCCTTACGCCGCTTATCAAAGAAATCATATATTCTTGCAATCATTTTAGGATTATTTGCAAAAGATCTACTATGATCTCCTCCCTTAATTTCCTCATAGATATAATCCATTTTCAATCGCTTCATTTCCTGAGCCCATTCCCTGATAAGAAAAACAGGAATAAGACGGTCCCGTTCACCGGCAACAAGATAGATAGGAATTTTTGTCATCTTTTTTAAGATAGAGCTGTCAAAGCTGACGGCCGGAGGCATCGCCGCAGGTGCCAAAGGTGCAAGTCCTGCCCATACAGAAGAGTATTTTTGACCAAGATATAACGTGCCTCCGCCACCCATCGAGTGCCCCATCAAATAAATCCTCCCATCGTCCACACTGAATTCTTTTCTGACAATCTCAAGCACGTTCATAACATCACGCTCACTCAACTCTCCAATATTTTCCGGGTCCTTATCATTTTCCCCAAGCAACAACGCCTCAATTGTACCTTGCTTACCTTTGCCTCTGGCTCCGTACCATCCCCGTTCATTATATCCATAAGGAGCAACCACAATATAGTTACGCTTTTCCGCCTCTTGGATTATTCCATCATATCGGATCACCTGTTGCGGATTACTCCCCAAGCCATGAAGCAAAACAATTAGAGGAAATTTCTTACCCTTACTGTAGCCACTAGGAACGTATAGACGGTAATCCATTTCTTTGTCCGCCTCTTTAAAGAAATAAGTTCGTTTTTCGACTTCACCCTTCCCCACCGAATCAGCAAGAAAAAGTGCACTGATGAAAAACACACCGATTATCCATACTGACACTTGAACAAAAGCCCTAAGACTATGGCAGTGCAGTGACATTTTCATAAAGTAATACTCTATAGCGATAATTGATTAATAAAATATTAACACAGGACCTCAATCATCTGAAGACGTTGTTTATTTAAGACCTCCGGCCACTTTTTGAGCTTCGAAAAGGACTTGCTTCATTTTTACAAGTTGTGTTTTAAATGCCGATTTCCCAGCAAGGTTCGTATATTCCTGAGGATCATTTTTTAGATTGTATAGTTCAGCCATCTTCGATTCTCCCCATTCAGCATAGCGCCAGTCATTTGTTCGAATTGATCGACCAAGTTTTGTGCCTCGACTGACAACCGTGTAGGCATATTTTTTTCCTGGAGAATCAGGGTCACGCAAAATGGGCACAAGACTCTTTCCCTGTAATGAGCTCTTTGCCTGCAATCCGCAAAGCTCAAGCAATGTTGGGTGAAAGTCCACAAGTTCAACAAGAGCATTGGTCTTTGTTCCTTCACGGGTCATTCCGGGAACGCGAATAATTAGCGGCACTCTAGCGCATTCCTCAAAGAGGGTGACCTTTCCCCACATGAAATGCTCGCCGAGATGGTACCCATGGTCTGAGGTAAATATCACGATGGTATTCTCCCAAAGGTTATGTTCACGCAGGGCCTTAAACAGTATTCCAAGTTGTGCATCAACATAAGAGATGCAAGCATGGTAAGCCTGAGTGTATTCTCTTCGTAAGTTGTCGTTTTCGCTACCCATCTCGAAACCAAAAGATTTGAAACGTTTCACCATGGCAAGCTCTGGGATGTCTTCCCAGTCATTAGCGGGGCTTAGAGAAAACTTTAAACTCTTCAGAGGATACTTATCAAAGTACTCTTGAGGTGCGAGAAAGGGCACATGTGGCTTTTGGATTCCACATGCAATGAAGAAAGGTTTCTCACCATATTTTTTCTGATCGAGCCAACTAATGATTTGCCTCACATTTTTACCGTCCTTGTGCTGTTCATCCCTTAGTCCGGTTGGCCCGTATCCTGGGGGAGTTTGTCCTCTAGTCTGCGTTGAGAGTTTCTGCAGGTGAGCTTTCCAGCTTTTCCTGTTAGCTCGCAAATCGACTGAACCATTTTTAGCTTCATAATCTTGCCGCGCCCTCGTTACCAGAGGCAATTCGTCATTCTGAAACATGATTTGTTCATGCCAAGCAACTTCGCCTTGTTGATGACGTACCGAATGGAAAATTTTTCCTACGCTAGCGGTCCAGTAACCGTTAGCCTTAAATTGTTCCGGCATCGAAATACTATCTGGACGGGATTTCCTAATGTCCGCAGTATTGTTAAGTACACCTGTCGTTTCGGGATACAATCCACTGAGGAATGAGGCACGAGAAGGCCCGCAAACAGGGTACTGACAGTAGGCACGGTGAAATGTCATGGAATTGGCGGCTAAATCATCCAAAGCGGGAGTTTGAATCAACCTGTATCCCGATGGTGTCACATGCGTATTCAGGTCATCGCACACGATGAACAGAATATTTGGCGTCTTTGCAGAAGATTCCGTTTTTTTTTGTTTGCGCATTTTTCTGCGCTCTTCACGTTTTTTTTCTCTTTTAAGTTCCCGCGGATTCTGTTTGTCTTTCGTTTCATCCGCAGATAATAACGAAGCTTTTCCGGCACCCGCAGATTGAACCATCGCCTTGAGCCACTTGCCATGAAGATCGAAGAGCTCGCGTGCCTTTACAGGATTCTTTGCGGCGAGGTCTTGAGTTTCGGATGGATCCGAAAGGAGGTTATATAAACTATATTTTTCTCTTAAACCGTGAACTTTCCAGTTACCCTGACGCACTGCCCATTCTCCCTTTGGGGGTCCGCTGTTCCAGAACATGTTCGCGTGATGGGAGTCTGATTGACCGATAATTATTGGCAAAATACTCTTGCCATCAAATTGGGTTGCTCTAGGAACCTTTGTGCCGGTAGCATCAATTACTGTGGGCAGGATATCAATGGAACTGACCGGTGTATTGATGGTTCGCCCGCCCTTGAATTTCTCAGGCCAACTCATTATCCAAGGTGTCCTTATACCTCCCTCATGGAGGCTTCCTTTAAAACCTCGAAGACTGCCGTTATTTGCTCCCATTGCCTTGGACCCACCATTATCCGTCAGAAAAAACAGTAGCGTGTTTTGCCACAAATTTTCGTCTTTGAGCTTTTTAACCACAGCGCCGACTCCAAGGTCAAGATGGTAAAGCATGGCCATGAGCGTTGCGCGTTTCTCGGATATCTGAGGAAATTTTTTCTGGTATCGCTCGATGTCCTCCTTCGGTGCCTGTGCCGGAGCATGCACTGCATTATAGGCAAGATATAGAAAGAACGGGTCCGCTTTTTTCCTATCGATAAAATCCACTGCCTCCTCAGTGAGGCGTGTCGTCATGTAACCTTCATATTCATTTTCAGTGAGGCGTTTCTTATTGCGGTACACTGGAGCATAATCGTTACCCTTTACCCCCTGTAGCTTAAAGTAGTCGTGACCACCCCTACCCATAAACTTGTAACACTCGCTGAATCCTCTGTTCAAGGCATGCCACTTGAGTTCCGGAAAATCCTCATCGAGCCCCAGGTGCCACTTTCCAATTGCAGTACTAGTATATTCATTTGGCAAGAAACTTGGGAAAATTGGTAATTTTGGATCAAATCCGCGACCCCCATCACCAGCAGTATAAATTCCTACCCGCTGCTGATAGCTACCCAGCATCAGACCGGCACGGGTCGGTGAGCACACGTGCCCACTAGTGTAAGCCTGAGAGAAAAACACCCCTTCTCTTGCCAACTCATCCATATGAGGAGTTGAGACTTCCTCAGGGTGTTCTGGGTTAAAGCTTATATCTGCATAGCCCTGATCATCNGTCAGGATAACAACGATATTGGGCAGTTCTCCTCCTTGCAAAACTGACTTAATCATCATGTATCCGAAGATAAAAAGCATGCCCTTGAATTTCATCAGTCGTATTTTTCGGAATTCTGCCATCAGTCAATGTGCAACATCTTAAGATCGAAAACAATATTTTAGTAACGTCCCATAAATCATAGGTCAGGGAACGGGCTCATGGTTTTCATTAATAGGTGGATTCAATTACACCGATTTAAAATCTTCCAAACCGCCATGAAAAGTAACCCCAAAATAATCATTGCTACTATAGTGTAAGGATCATAATTAAATATTAATGCTAAAGGAGTACCATCTTTAATGATTCATACGATGAAAATTCATGCGTATATAATACTCGTCCTTCTTCAAATCATCCATCAGGCATGCGGGGAAGAGCCTGCAGGCTATTACGATTCAGCACATGGAAAGAGCGGTCAATCTCTAAGAGAAGCAATCAATCGAATAATAAGCGATCACAAGGTCATAAGATACAGTTCGACGGACGAGGCAATGACAACCATTGATGCTGACCCCATCAATAAGAATAACGTTATTCTCATTTACTCAAGAAGATCTGACCCCTCATCAAATTGCTGCTCAAGTGGCTGGAACCGCGAACATCTCTGGCCCAATTCATATGGAATTGACAGTAAAGGACCCGCTTACTCAGACATCCACGCATTAAGACCATGCGATTCCAATGTAAACTCATCAAGAGGCAATAAGCACTTTGATGAAAGCGATCCAAATTCTCGATACTTTAAGTTTCCTTCCCACCCTGAGGCTACACTCTGTTCATCAGATAATAATTCTTGGTCACCTCCTGAATCTCTCAAGGGTGACATCGCAAGAGCCATGTTCTACATGGACATTCGGTATGAAGGAAAGAACGGGGAACCTGACCTGGAACTCACTGATGATCTTGCGGAAATAACTTCAAGCAATTCAAAAATGGGATCCCTCAAGACCCTGCTCATATGGCACATCCTAGACCCTGTGAGTGAAGAAGAGAAAATCCGAAACGACAGAGTATATGAAAATCAAAATAATAGAAATCCATTCATCGATCGCCCGCAATGGGTAAATTCCATTTGGGGAAATCCTCTCCAGATTTCAATCAACGAAACGGCCAACTCCATAAAAGTTTCATGGCCTTCAACAATCCCACGATCAGTATTGGAAAGTTCCAAGGATTTAATTCAATGGGAAGTGATAAACTTACCAATAATTATACAAGACGGCAAAAAAAGTACTCTTGTAAATCGCTATAAAAATCAATATTTCAGGTTGAAAATCAAATAAAATACCAATGTACAATACATCATTATTATCGATGTATTGTACATAATATTCGATTTAACGAATATGAAATTCCCCCGTATTATCAGTGTGTTAGATTTTCATTTATAAACTAACATACATATATCGTTAAAAAAATCTGAAAGGCAGGCCATGGAATTAATATTCGTTCTAATAGTTTTAACGCTAATAGCAACGCCATTCATAGCAATTGGCGCCCTGTCTACAGCTAATAGAGCGCTCAAGGAAAATTCCGAGCTCAGGAAAAAATTAAATGAACTCTTACACGAAAGATCACCTCAGAAACAACAGAACAAAGAGCTCAAAGAACAAACCAAACAGACTACAACCGAAAAGCAAAGCATAGCCCCTGCTCCACCAGAGGAGCCACCGAGTGATACAGAAACACTCGCCGACATCGATCTTAAAATTTGGATAGATGGCAATACTCACAAAGCGAACGAACCGATTGAAGTTTATTTATCTGCTAAAGACAAGGATGGCATTGAGAGTTGGGCCCAGGGAAAACTCACATTGGTCAAGTTGTCCGAGAGTACCCTCCTTCCTGTGAAGGTGATTTCCAGCTCGCTCATTGAGTTGGACCCTTTGGTAGAATCTACCCGCCGGCTGAGTTTTAATGCTCCAGAACCGGGTCTCTACAGACTCAAACTCACTCTCAATGACACTGACCTCTCAACCATACATGAATTTAGCGTCGAGGAATCCGCCGTCAAAAGCACAGAAGAACCTCCACAAATTGCTTCAGGTTCAGAAACTGCAAAGACGATCACAGAAACTTCTAAGAAAAAAACAAAGGAGCCAGACAAGAGAACCGGCAAAACTGCTAACCAATCTGCATCCGTAAAAACCAAGTCACCCGAACCAAAGAGTTCCGATTCCATAGAAATGAAGCTTGGAACGTACTGGTTCGTTAGGATCGGCGTGATCCTGTTGCTCACCGGAATCGCTACTCTCGCATGGTTCAAGAGAAGTTTCTTCTTTGATCTGAGTCCCGGCACCAAGGTCGGCCTATTCTACGCCCTCAGTGCAGCCATGGGTGGTTTGGGTTTTTGGATCCAAAAGAGAAAAGAAGAACTCAAAAACTATGGCCAGGTACTCATGGCCGGAGGATTCGCAGGGACCTATTTTACTACATACGCAGCTCACATCTTCGAACCCGTTAAAATCATTCCTGACCCTACCCTTGCCCTGGTCCTCCTCTTTTCATTAGGAATGTTAATTGTTTGGTTCGCCGAAAAATTAAAATCGGAAACTATTGCCCTCTTCGCTATTGGGGCATCTTACTACGCCACCTACGTTCCGGTCATCCATTCAGGTGAAATTTCACCATGGATCATTCTTGCGTCAAATCTAATACTCGCAATCTCTTCGGTAATTTTCATGCTACGTAACCGCTGGTTCAAGATGCCTGTACTGAGCATGATCGCGTCCTATTCTGGATTTTTCATCTGGAGAGCGATGACTGAATCTCCCGAACTCTTCCTAGTGGCGATATTCGCATGTTCTTTGTGGGTCGTATATACCGTGGCTGCTCTCCTGTCTCGGGACAATGGGTTCAAAGACAATGACAGAGCAACTTTCCTTACACTAAATAACGGTGCCCTTTTCGGGCTCATGAGCTGGGAATTACTACAGAATGCAGATTCCCAGTACTGGGTCCTTCCTCTGTCCCTAGGTGCCCTGCTCGTTGGTTGTGCTTTTTTTGCTTCAAAAACATTAAAAGATCACCCCCTAACAAAGAATTGTTACCTAATCCAAGGACTTACGCTAATCACATTGGGACTGATGGTCACAAAACAATCAGAATCGATAAAGGGACCAATACTCGCAGCGGAAAGCGTGATCCTGCTCTTCGGCGCAATACGCCTCAAGAGCTTGATTGTACGATACGCCTCAGCCGCTGCTGCTGCAGCGGCAGTAATCTTTGGCTTTATTTCTATTGCAAATGGTGCCGGAGATTACTTTTACAGTTGCCTCAGCATTGGAGGATTCCTTCTCTTTAATGCGTTCCTGACGAGTAAAAAGATCGAACAACAGAAAGAAATTCTTCTGAGGCCCATCGTCAGTTATTTCACTTTGTCGGCACTCGCCGTCTCAATCTGTGCGTTCCTTATCAAGGCAGACCATTCTTTAATGACCGGATCGATCCTGATCGCCAGCTCTGTCATTTTCTGCGCCTCGATTTATCCTCTCCGAGTACGGGAATTTGTACTCTTCGGGCAAATTCCCGCCATTTTTGGGATCATTCGCTCTTATGAAATCCTTGCTGATACCGAAGGTTTCGGCACAGAGCCGTTGATCTTATTGCTATTGACTCTAGGACTCGCTCATTGGTGGAGCTTACAAAAAAATAAACTCATTACGGAGTCCGAAACGGACAGGGAGCAGGCCAATGGAATTTCATTTGTTTTTGAAATTTTCTACTCAGGAGCAATCATATCGCAGCTCCTAGTCTGGCTCATAGCTACTCACCAATACAGTGCGGAGTGGCTCTGGATAGGATCGGTTGCTGCGGCTGCAATCACCGCGTACGCCGCAATGACCAAAGCTAAATTTATCGGCATCTTCGCGCAGATATTTCTAGTCCTCGCCTGCAGTTGTCAGATTGATATATGTATCAATAACAATGAGGGCACACCTATCATGGCAATGGTCCCAATCGCAACAATGCTAGGGACCAGCCTGATAATTCCCTACATCACAAAATTGATCGGAACAGTCTCAGAATCCATGAGCCGTACCCTTGGCATGATTCAGCGTGGATATCGGCTAGCCAGCACTGGGCTTCTGATGCTATGGATTTACCGTTTCGTTCCGGGAGACACACAATTATGGATAAGTGTTGTTCTAAGTTTTGCTTGTGTCATTGCTGGAAAATGGAGACCCGCTGCTGAGTGGGGCTGGGCATCATTGGCCTTTTCATTGTCTGGGCTCATCTATTTGTGCGCAGGCGAATCCAATCCAATGCTAATACCGGACCAATGGATAACTTTTGTGTGCATACTCATTGGTATAGTATTTTTCTTCTCTTCCCTTTTAGTTTCCAACAAAGAAACACTCACCTCATTCTTTACCTATGTCTGTGCAGGTTACATTTTAATTGCAAGAGAACTCTTGGAAAGAGATGCTCTATTGCCAAGCTTAACTGCGGTCCTTCTCTTGCTCGCAGTTCAGCAAATCTCAAGACGCGTTAGCGGTAAGATAGCAATCTCTGATAAGAGTCATTTTACATTAATTATTTCCGGTGTCGTCACTCTTTTCTTGTGGGCCACGGTCAAGGTAGGCAGTGACGCTGAGGGACTCCGAACCATTACCTGGGCAGGTCTANCNGTAATATATTTCATCCTAGGACTTGGCCTGAAAGAAAGATGGTATCGCCTCATGGGACTCGGAACCTTAGGAATTGCTCTCCTCTCGTTACTCCCAATCATTTGGGAACTGAGCACAGAGATGAAAATTGCCAGCCTCTTCGTACTAGGTGCAATATTTGTTGGATTAGGTTACGTATACACTCGCTATAAGGAAAAAATCAATAAGCTCCTTTAGACATCAATGAAGACGAGTTAATGTATTTAGCATACGCATGACTCTTGGACCATCATCAAAATCTTTAATTATCGCTTCTTTGATAGCTACTCTCTCACTCATCATTGATGCTCAATCTCAGAACGATGAAGAGACATCAGCAAAAGAAAAATTAAAGACTCTTGGTATCACCNTATTCACGGACAAGGANACAGGATCAGTCACTGAAGTTCTTGGAAATGGAAATAAAAGAGTCTCCGACTCGGACCTTAAGCTAATATCCAATTTCAAAGAAATTACCGACCTGTCTTTAGAGAGGACGCAGATCACAGATGTCGGCACACATCATCTAACAGATTTAAAAAAACTCGAATGGCTAAATCTCTANAAAACCAAGATNGGCAATCTCGGNCTNGANCANCTCTCAAAAATAAATTCCCTTAAACTTCTNCCAATCGGNACAACNNTAGTAACTGATCAGGGACTAGAACACTTAAGNAAAATGCCNCAACTNGAATACTTGGGATTACGAGGAAATCCAATAACCGACCTTGGTCTCATTCATATTAATGCACTCACCAACCTCAAGGGATTAAATCTCGGCGAAACCAGAATCACAAACGAGGGCATCAAAGAAATCTCCAAGCTCAAAAATCTTGAGGACTTGTGGCTTCAGGAAACAAGCGTCAGTGATGAATCGATTATTGAATTACTAAAACTCAGAAAACTTCGGTCCCTCGATCTGAGAAATACTCAATTCTCTGATAGTGGGATAGAAGAACTGAAAAAAGCTCTTCCAAATTGCTCGCTAAGATTTGAGTAAGAATGCTTATTTCTCTATCCGGGAGGCCAGTTAAGAGCTCTGCCGCCAATCAAATGAACATGCAAATGTGGTACCGTCTCGCCTCCGTCATTGCCGTTATTTATGACTATCCGAAATCCCTTTTCCTTATCCGAAAGCCCCAAATCACTAGCAATGGAACGGGCCGTGAGCAATAAATGCCCCAAAGCGCTTTGATCCTCGTTGCCGGCCTCTCCGAGCCTTGGGATTGGTTTCTTCGGGATGATCAAAATATGGAAAGGTGCCTGCGGAGCAATGTCTTTGAAAGCCAAACATATTTCATCCTCGTGAACGATATCGGCCGGAATCTCTCTATCAATGATTCTCTCAAAGAGGGTCTTTTCAGACATGACCAATTGTTATTTCCCCTCAGGACTGGGGAACGAATTTTTATTTTAATATAAGACTGATCTGACCTTCACGTGTCTTGGAAAGCTCAAATGAAATAAAGTCATTAATCTCTTCAGTCAACTTTTCACAGGCACTGTTCCAACGGCCCGCGCCACACAAGTTCTTAACGGCCTTACGCAATCCATAACACATGATCTGAGAAGTTCCGCTCCGCTCACATTCCGCGAGACGCTGGCGCAATAACCTGAAAAACTCGAGCTCAAAACCACTTCCTGCATCTCTCGCAATGTCCAACAATGAAATACGGACAGGCGGAGGCAAAATTTCCAACCGACTAGCAATGTCATCACATCCCATATGTGATAGAGCCATCTCTATCTTTTTATAAAGTTCCTCAATGGTAATAATGTTCTTTGGGAAACGGTTCCTCAGGTACTCGATAACAGCCCTCGTTATGTCTCCTGCAAAGAACCAATCAGGGTGCCCAGCCTTATCCGCAGCCTTACTGATTTCATCCGANAGCCAACGAGCTTCATAGCTAACGACTTCGTAATCTCCAAATTTTAAAAGGGGTAAAAGATTAGGCTGGCAGACCATTTTATAAATATGTGGTTAGTATTAAATGGGGTATATTTAAATTGGGTAATAAGAGCACATGATGTGCCAATTCCGACAGGCAAGGCAAGCTATTGTCTGAAAAAATCTCGGTCCTTTGATCCTGGCGCCGGGCGCCTCCCTAACGACTCTATCTCATCAATGAACTCACCCACGTCCTGAAATTCTCNATAGACCGATGCGTACCTCACATAGGCAACCGGATCGATCGCTTCNAGCATCGACATGACCCGGGCTCCTATGACCTGAGTCAGCACTTCCCGAGAACCTTCAGTTTGAATCTCTGCAATGATTTTGTCTGTTGCTCTTTCAAGTATATCAATGCTCACTGGGCGTTTTTCACAGGCTTTTACGAGTCCATTCAACAATTTGTCGCGGCTAAAAGGCTCCCTAATACCGTCCCTTTTAACGACACGCATATCACTGTGCTCCAATTGCTCATAGGTAGTGAACCTGTGTCCGCAATCTAGGCACTCCCGTCTCCGTCTGACAGACAANCCATCCTTGGCTTCACGTGAATCAACGACTTTATCGTTAATATTTCCGCATTTATTGCATCGCATTGTTTCAGCATTCAATAAGAACGACCTAATGGTCTCTCGTCAACGCTCAAGTCTTACATAAATGAGCATTCCATTAAGGNTTCGTTAACTATTCAGTTATGCATGACTATGCATATTAGATAAGTTACTGATTTTCAGATTGCAGGAACCTTTCCATAAAATTTATAATTGGGATGGAATCACCACAAAAGAATCAATTAAATGTTTTATATGTATTTTGAGGAAATTTTCCACCATACTTCATCATTGGAAATGACTTATGTATATGAGCTTAATCCAGTTATCGATTGAATATAATTTGTTATAAAAATTTAATGCCCAGGAACAAAATTATATTAATTTTTTTAGTCGTGTTGCAAATCTCCAAAGCATTTGCAGAAAACTACCCTGAACCGATAAGCGGTTGGGATTACAAATTTGAAGGAAACTTTGCCACTAACATTGCTGACGCTTCATTAGACGGGACCTGGGACCACAACAATTTCTCGGACCAGTGGGACGGCACTGCTCCGGACTCCGGGAACCCTGGTGGAATTTCAATAGTCCCAGTCCAAGGCGATCCAGGGAACTCTGCGTTACTCATGGTCGACGCAGTCACATCCTCAGGCAGAAACAATAACAGAAGACTCGCCCTGACTCACAATCTGGCAATTCATGAAGGAGTCGAGCCGACTTTCTTGAAATCAGGAGCGACCATTGCATTTAGACTTAAAGTTTCTGATTCATCACCTTATCTAATCGACTCACCCAATGGACTTGCTCCACATGCGAATGCCAAAGGAATCATTAATTTGAGAGGAAATGGCGGCAGAATTAGTTTTTCTATGGGCATCAAGGGAACCGATTCGCTCTTTCCNGATGACGGATTCTTTGTAAGCGATTCGAACAGTCCTCTATTCTATAGTCTTNACCCNACATCATGGAATGAATTCTGGATCACTATTAAAGAAAGCGAAAAAAATACTCAACTTTACACATTCAAGGCCTATAAGAACGGGTCCATCACACCCTTCATTTCTAAAGACATAGGTCTATCTACAGGAACCGTAGAAAGCTTCCCCTACATTTCATTGGAGCTCTCTTCAACAACAGAAACTGCATCCGTTGAGATTGATTACCTGGCATTCAAGTCCGGAGTTCATGCACCAGACGATAACGATGAGGACGGCGTTCCCGATTCCTGGGAATTAAATTACTTTAACAATACCCTATTCGATCAATCTGCCGACCCAGACGACGATGGATTAACAAATCTGGAAGAATTCAACCTGAGAACAGATCCAACTTCACAGGACTCGGACGGTGATGGATTGAACGATAAGATTGAATATACCGTTCATCTCACTGATCCCGCGAACTCTGACTCGGATCAGGACGGACTAAGCGATGCAGAGGAAATTAACGGACAGGTTCCGACCAATCCATTACGAAGTGACTCGGACGGTGACGGCATAAATGATCAGGAAGAACTCTTAAAGTACAACACAAACCCGAATGATCGAGACACTGATAAGGACGGCGCTAATGACAAATATGAATTGGAAAAGGGATATGACCCGAAAGATCCCGGTGATGTTCCTGTTTTTCCGTCACTCGAACACCTACTCATCAATGAATTCATGGCGACTGGAGGAAGTTCACTCACCGACTCGAACCGGGACCGGCCCGATTGGATCGAGCTGTGGAACCCTACTAATGAAGTAATCAACCTTCAAGGGCACTACCTCACTGACGATAAAGATCAACTCGATAAGTGGGCCTTCTCTGAACAGACAATCAGATCCAACAAGTACCTCGTAGTCTTCGCCTCGGGCAAGGATAGAACTGACCCAAGATACGAACAGCACACTAATTTCAGCCTTGATTCGGGAGGCGAATACCTTGCGTTGACCAGAATGAATTCTAATGGATCCCTTGAAATCATCAGTGAATTTTCCTCTGAATTTCCTACTCAAGCAGAGGGCATTTCTTACGGGCTAGATCCAGACAACCTCAATGAGGGCTACTTAAAAAAACCCACACCAAAAGGCGAGAACGAAGGTGGCATCGCGTTGGGCTTTGTTAAGGACACTAAGTTCAATGTGAATCGCGGATTCTTCACAGAACCTTTCATGCTACAAATCTCATCTGATACTGAAGGAGCCATAATACGTTACACAACTAACGGATCAGAACCCACCGCATCGATAGGAAAAATCTATAAGGACCCGATACAGATAAGTAAAAGCACAATAATCAGGGCAGCCGCATTCAAGACAAATTACTTTGCGACCAACATAGATACTCATACTTACTTATTTCTAAACGATATTTACAACCAACAAAGGGCCGTCGAATGGCCATCTTCAGGAGTCAATGGTCAGGTCCTCAACTACGGAATGGATCCTGATATCACTTCAAGGCATAAGCCTGAGGAAATGATAGAAGCTCTTTCCGCTATTCCGTCAATTTCAATTGTCACAGAACAAGAAAATCTCACCTCTTCGAGTCGCGGCATTTATGTCAACGCTCAGCAACATGGCAAATCGTGGGAAAGGCCCGCCTCATTTGAAATGATTGATCCTAAAAAACTAAAATCTGACATTCAAATTAATTGCGGACTCAGGGTCCGAGGAGGTTTCAGTAGAAGGTCTTCGAACCCAAAGCATGCTCTGAGATTATTTTTTAGAGACGAATATGAAGGGGAACTCAAATATCCTCTCTTTGAAGCTGAGGGAGTTGATACTTTCAGTAAACTAGATCTAAGAACCTCACAAAACTATTCATGGGCGTTCGGTAATTCAGGCACAAACAACACCTTCCTCCGCGAAGTACTGGCTAGGGACCTTCAGGGAGAAACTGGACAGCCCTATACCAAGTCCCGTTACTATCATCTCTATCTGAACGGCATTTACTGGGGCCTCTATATGAGCCATGAAAGGGCAGAAGCAAATTTCGGCGAGAGCTATTTCGGCGGCAATGAAAAAGATTATGATACAATCAAGTCCGCGGGAAGTAGTGGAGGATACGATACGGAAGCAACGGACGGTAGCATATCAATCGGAAGTGCCTGGCATACCCTCTACAGCATGGTGCAAAACTTCAGTAGAAGCCCCAGCATAGATTATTTTATGGAAATGCAGGGACTGAAACCTGACGGATCAAGGGATCCCGGAACTCCAGTCTACTTAGATGTTAACAACCTCATAGATTATTCGATGATCATAGGATACACAGGAAACACTGACGCGCCTCCGGGCAATAATAACTGGTACGGAGTCCGTAACCGTGTCAGCAATGATTTAGGTTTCCAGTTCTTCGTACACGACAGTGAACATTCCTTAGGCGCATACGGAGCGACCAGAGACACAATCAACCGTGACCGTGGCGCTGGCCGGCCATACAACAAAAGCAATCCTGCTTATATCCGCTATTACATCGAAGAAAGCTCGCCAGAATTTCGTCTTCGTTTCGCAGACAGGGCACACCAATATTTATTTAATGATGGCTTCCTGACAACATCAAAGGTCCTTGCAAAACTTGAGAAAAGAGAGGACATCGTATCAGAGGTAATTATCGCAGAATCTGCTAGGTGGGGCGATTCTTCACGTGGCACTCCGTACACTAAATCAGACTGGNAAAATGCAGTGAGAAGATTAAAAAATGAAATTGAAGGCAGAAGAGACATTTTCCTTGCCGATCTGCGAAGAGGAAGACTCTATCCGGACATTGATGCTCCTAAGTACGAACAGCACGGCGGGCAGATAGCCATGAATTCCACCGTTGCCTTGTGGGCTCCCATTGATGCAACACATGTCTACTACATGATTGGTAAAGAAGGTTCTAATTCTGAGAAATGGTCGGATGAACTCGACCCNCGACAACTCGGCGGGTCCCCAAACCCCAAATCCAAATCACTGTTGGTTAATGAAACTGTCCTCGTACCTGAAAATATGCTCAAAAGAGCCATAATGCCAAAGGGCCCCGAAATAGATAATACCTGGTTCTTAAATGAATTTGATGACTCAACATGGCCGACAGGACAAATGGGGGCAGGCTATGACAAAGGCACCAGTTACAATGAATTCATTGATCCGGCATTTAACTTTAGAGATCAGATCACCCCAAACGAAATGGAAACTGTGCTCATGAGAATTAATTTCCAAATTGAGGATCCATCAAAACATAATACCCTCACTATGAAGGTCCGATACGATGATGGATTCGTTGCCTATATTAACGGCCAAGAAATTATCCGTAAGAATGCACCCGGAATAGCAGGCTCTCCTTTACCCTTCAATTCGAAAGCAAACTCAGGTCACAAAGACAGCCTTGCAGTGAGGTTACAATCCTTCCTTATCCCTGAAGGAGCATTCTCACTTAAGAAAGGAAATAATCTACTCGCGATTCAGGGACTAAATGACCTCAAAGGCTCAAGCGACATGTTGCTCAGCGCCTCACTAGCTTCTAATAAAGGTCAGGACGGAGAAACTGTATACATTAATATCCCGGATCCAATCACGTCACCTGTCTGGGTCAAGTCCCGATCCTATGACAGTAAGACGGGCGAATGGAGCGCTCTAAACTCAGCATTCTTCACTACTGCCTCCACCCCCAATGATAAAAACATTGTAATTAGTGAAGTTCACTACCACCCATCACCGCCTACCGAGTCTGAACTTAATATCAATCCTAGCTTTGATCAGGACGATTTTGAATTCATTGAAATTATGAATGTCAGTAATCATTCAGTTAATATTGGAGGATGCGCTTTTGTCCTCATCCCCTCAAAGAACCGATTAGAAGGAGTCGAATTTAAATTCGAACCAACTACAATAATTAGACCCAATGAAAGACTCGTCATTGCCGCCAATCGCCAGGCATTCGAGACTCGGTACCCAGGAATAGCAATCGCCGGAGACTACTCGAACCGGTTAGACAACTCGGGCGAATGGATAACTCTCGTGGACGGGTCCGGCACCATAATTGATTCATTTAGGTATAACGATAAGAGCCCCTGGCCGGAACTCTCTGACGGCAAGGGCCCATCACTTTTTCTCAAAGACCCCAATACTCTCCCCGATACGAGTGACGGAATTAATTGGTCAGCCAGCATGACCGGAGGCGGAAGCCCATCGAGTGCCGATGCCATGAATTTCTTCGGCGATCCAAAGGCCGACAATGATGGAGACGGAGCCACCGCGATCATGGAATATGCTCTCGGACTTTCTGACTTTATTCCTTCATTTGATCAATTCCCCAAAGTCAAAATTATTAATCTAGAGGGACAAAATTACTTGAACTTTAATTTCAGAAAAAACCCCAACGCCACAGACATCACCTATCACATCGAAACTTCAAAGGACATGAAAAATTGGGAGAATTCAGTAAATAACCAAACCATTATTTTTGAAGGGAAATCATTAGATTCGGATGGAACACCAATACAAAATTTCCGATTGAAAAATCCTATCACTAATGAAAGTTCAATGCGTTATTTACGTCTGAAGATAAATTATTAATCACCTATACATTCAAAATAATGGCAATAGAAATTCTTAACCAGTGGACAGAAGCAATAAATGAAGGAAGGACCGAAGACGTGGCTTCACTGTACTCAGAAAGCGCAGTCCTAGTTTCAACTTTTTCCCCATTACCGATCAATTCCCACGACTCGATACGCGACTATTTCATCAATCTACATTCACGCCCCGGAGCAGGTGTCAGAATCGACTCGGAAACAATAAATGAGCAAACGATCGAAAATCAAACATCTATCCTTTCAGGCATGTACACTTTTTACTTCGATGAGGATGGCAAAAAAATAGAACACGAAGCCAGATTCACATTTGTTGTTGGTACTGGCCTTGATAGACCGATTCTTCACCATCATTCTTCTCTGCGCCCCTAATTTGGCAATACTCATTTAAAATGAGTATCTTTACTTGCTNGTTTGTCCGGTATTTAGGGTCCAGTAATTCTGCGCATTTCCTACACCCACNGCATTAGAATTCGTTGAGAAAAGAATCANCCTCTGGGAATCATTATACCACCATGCTTTATAAGCAGCGTCAGGATCTGCACTCGATCTGAAAAGACATTCCCCAGTAGANTTCCCATTAAATCCTGCACTCTTTGCTCTCTCAGCATAAGTAGTACCATCAGCACTCCTATGTGAATAGTAGTTCTGGAAATGCATATCACCAGAATGCACTTCCGAGGCCATTGTCAAAGTCTGGTCAAGACGCAAAGCCCCCAGCCCAAGAGAAATGCGCCTATTATTAATCTGTTGCACTAACTTTTTATAAGCTGAGGTCCCCCAATTTAATTTATTATTATGATTCTCAATTTCAACATTAGCCAAGTAAATGGACTGNATCTCACCAAGNTCACCTGACAAGGAGTCCACAAGATCTTTCTCTCCTGCCAGACTCTTGGCCTCATTCAGAAGATCGTTAATTCCTGACGCAGAAAAATCATCCTCGCCCAATGACCATGCGATCTCATAATCCAACTCTGATATAAGGTCTANCAGTTCCTGAAAAGATTCATCGTCACTGCCCTGCGGAACCTNCATTGCNTTGACCATAACNCCATAAAGAGATTCCGCATTTTTGACAATNTTATCCATCTCCAAATACTTCGCTTTGTATTCGTCAGGCGAACTTTCTCTCCACTTTGTCATCACCAATTTGAGGCCGGCTGTCGCAACGCTCTTCCACTCCTGGTATGCATTTTTTATATCATCTGGAACTACCTGGGCTTTTTTTATAGCTGAAGACTTCTCGTTCAGACTGAGCAGATGCTTGTTCCTTATTTTTGTTAATAAGCCCTCGTAAGTTTCCTTATAATTATCCCCCAATGATCGGAAAGCAGTATATACACTTTCGCGCTTTTCCTGATCCGTAGATGAAAGAAACTCTAATGATCGTGCCCTCGCTTCATCAGTAAACTCAAAGTCTTCCTCGTCCGATAATGGGACCTTAAAGGGCACGGCACTTTCAGTAAGGTCTGGATCTGTAACTTGATCCGGATTTTGAACTTTCTCTTCAGTCACTTTTGCAGGCACCTTGAGGACTTTTTTGTCAGCCTTTTGATCTACTGTCTTCCCATTATTTTCTGAAATTGTGATTTTTTTACCCGAGAGATGGAAATAGAGGCCTGCTCCGGCCGCCAAAATCAAAACCACTATGAAAAGAAATCCCATTGGGGATCCTGATTTTTTCTGGTAACGAGGCCTCACTGCAGTGTAAGTTCTTGTCGCCGGGGCATTCAGAGCCGGGGCATTTAGAACCGGAGCGTTCAAAGCTGGAGCACTACCAACAACATCATCTCCCTCCATTGATTCTGCAGAACTGTCAGTTCCCGATTGGACCTGAGGCGTCTCTCCCCTTTCAAGAATCTCTATATTGCCGTCAGGGTCCTCAGGTATAATAAATTTAGTACTGCAGTTCAAGCAACGTCCCTTATGTCCCGCGTGATCTTGAGAGACATCGATCGAAGTCGAACAAATGGGGCAATGAATCTGCATTTCCGAAAATCCAAATTAATAGGCCATATAAATAATCATCTCTGCCTCATGAGCCGTTCATTGTATCGGCTTTCGGGTCTTTCCCGCATAAGGTTTGTCCCANCCTTTGTTGCCTGGAACATAATAAAGGGTCGCAGGAGCATCTTTGAACATGTATTTAGCTTCCGGAGGGGCGTCTCCCAGAAATTTCACTTCCTTAAGATTAATGCATCCACTAAAGGCAGATGAACCAATGCTTGCAACGTTAGCCGGGATCGTAACAGAAGTTAATCCTATGCAACCTGCGAAAGCACTGTTGCCTATGACTTTAATTGAGTCTGGAATAATGACACTAGTCATTTGTATGTTGCGGAAGAAAGCGTTGTTAGCAATTTCATAAACTTGGGCCTCCTCTATTTCTGCTGGTATAATGACCTGACCAGCACCNTTCCCTTTGGTGATCGATACTAAATCAGCCTCAACGCTATATTCAAAATCACTAAGGTCCTGTTTTATTTCTTCTTCTGACCCATCAACCTTATCACCAGAACCTGAACTGACCGGGCCTTTATTGCCACAACCTGAAATTAGCAAACCNCATATAGAAATTATCAGTAAAGCTTTCATTGAAAACAACTTAACATCTAGAATCAGGCTAACAAATTAAAAAATACATTCACCTTATTATCAATCATCATTATTACAAAAGGAACGAATCAAGGTCACCTGAACTATCANCATCAAGCAACCGCAAGAATATCTATACCAATAAATCTAGTTGAAAAATTATAGCTTTTTAAGAAACAAGTCTTTGAATTCCACAATCATTCCCCTGTCATGCAACTGCAGTCCAATGAACCCGCTATTGAGCTGTCCCTTGCTTATATTATCAGTAAATTCGGATGATAATTTATCATTTATCCATANTTGGAAAAAATTTCCCTTAGCAACGATGCGGCAATCATTCCAATCATGTTTCTTTATTTCAGTAATCTTTATAGCATCCTTTATTTTGCTGTGCTTGCCGTTCCCTTTAGAATCAATTACTAAGCTGGTCCCGCGCTGACATGGAAATTCTTTTCTTGTGCCGGCCCCAAAATGAAAGTCCCAAGCACCCAGAACGCCTGGCCCTATTCCAACATGACCAAGATCGGCATGATAACCTTCGAATGGACGCTTCCCTGTCTTATCAATTCTTGTTCGCACTTCTACACCGGTGTTTCCCTTAGTGACCATTTTATAGCGGAACTTTAGCTCAAAGCTCTTAAGGTTTTCGTCTCCTGAATATACCAAATAAACTAATCGATTTTCTTCTCCCTTGCCACGAATGGCTCCGTCCTTGACTGACCATGGCTCATAACTGGTCTCTGGTGCTTTTCTCCAACCCTTGAGTGTCTTGCCATCAAAAATAGAAACGAATCCATTCCCCTCATCAGCACTCAATAATGAAAAAGAGCAAAAGAAGATAACTAAGAAAGGAAATCGAATACTAAGCATTAAATTGTTTTTCATGAGCAAGATCATGACAACCCTTGCCAACTAGAGTCAAGGCTCCATCTCATGAACGCGATAAAAACGCCTAGAAGAATTCACCGGAACCTGAGTGTCNGTGAAGGTCGTAAGATCGCCTTCGGAAATCACATTGTCATCGAGCTCTTCCCAAAGCTTAAGATCCTCTGAAACCTCAATTGCATAAACCTTGTTCGCTCTTGAATCCCATTCGATAGTCACTCCGGACCGATCTTCATCAATAGTCAATGAATTAATCTGAAGCGGAAGTAATTGACCCGCAGCGAGAACTNCTATTCCGGAAATGCCCGCATGATGACCTGGACGAGTTTGGTCAACAAATACCTGAAGAGTTCCGTTACCATCAACCTCAGCACTAAAGGTAACTAATTGAGCATCAAAATTATTAGGTTCCGTACCAGCATCGAACGTTACAATCTGAGCAGATCTTTGAGTCACAGTATCAATGACAGACAAAGAAAAAACACCTCCCCAATTATTAACAGAACTTGCCGCATCACTCGTAATCATTTGTACTGATACTGGAAGACCGGCAGGAAGTCCGTTGAACGTAATGTTCCCATCAGTTTGAACGTTGTAAAAATTTATTGAGTTGNCAATGGCCGCAAGAANATCAGCGTCCTCTCCACTAATTGACCCTAATGTATTGGCAGTTCGAATGCCTCCAGCGACAGTTCCTTGGATCGAGACTCCATTAGTTAGGAACATTTCATCTCCCCAAAAAACATCTTCAAATACCACACCGTTCACTGAACCTCCAATGCCAGGTGGCTGGCCAGAGAAAATCATGTTAGCTGCTACAAGGACATCAAGCCCNCTAGGATTTATCTGTGCAGTATTAGTAAGTTGAGCGGAGAATATGTCAGGCACATCACCAGAATCCGATGGNTCAGATCCTATTAATACTTCATCCAAATCACTGAACCCATCACCATCACTATCTTTGCGATTTGGATCACTCTCAAAGCCCCTCGGGTTCTTGCCTAAAACTTCATCAGAATCCCTCAGACCATCGGCGTCAGTGTCTGAATTTAAAGGATTAGAACCTGTATCATTGGCGCTAACAAAAAAACCAGTTCCNGTTTCAATNCCATCACTCAACCCGTCATCATCAGAATCGGCTGATGTCGGATCAGTGGCCGGACGTTCGCCCGAACCATTCAATTCATCCGCATCAGAGATCCCATCCTCATCAGTATCNGCAGACAAAGGGTCTATATCAGAAAACTNACCGAGGCTGACTTCAAACTCCTCAAGGTCTGACAACGAATCGTTGTCCGCATCAGAATCACCGTCCCCGCTCAAAGTATTAAGATTTTCTGGCCCTGCATGAACGAACTCCCACTCGTCCCATAACTTATCATCATCAGAATCACGATGAACAATCAACTCTATCACCTCTTCAAAAAATCGATCCTCATCCTCAGCGTCAGTTGAACGGACTCTAACAGAATATATCATCTCATTTTTAGCCATTGAAAAGTCATAACCATTACTTCGAAGCTCCTGCCCAACTATTAGGAACTTATCATTGTGCGTGTCCCCTTGACCCGAAACCAATTCGTATGAATGGATCACATTCTTTTTCTGATCCTCCGTAGTCAACATTCCCACAACTTCTCCTTCACCAATACTACCAATGAAATCGACACCTTCAGAACTGANNCCAACGATCGTGGGGTCCATCAAATAGACCATCAGCGCAGCTATCCCAGCATGCTGTCCTCCTCTGGTCTGGTCTATACCAATTTGTAACACTCCATTAGAGTCACTTGATGCTTCAAAGGTAACTATCTGAGCATCCAAATTATCAGGCTCAGTCCCAGCATCAAAATCACCTAGCATGCGATTTTCTTGCGTTTCAGTATCAAACACAGAGACAGAAAAGGATCCTCCCCAATTATTAAAAGAACTGGCAGCGTCACTCGTTATCATTTGCACAAGGACAAGGGATCCGGGCGAAATGCCTGTAATTGTGAGTGTCCCATCAGTATTAACATTGTAAAAATTTATTGAGTTGGCAATGGCCGCAAGAACATCAGCACCTTCTCCTCTCAGTGAGCTCAAAACGTTTGCCGTGCGAATAGCTCCCGCTACTGAACCGCTAATCTCTACATCGTTTTGAAGGTTGGTTTCATTTCCCCAAATCACATCCTCAAATTCCACACCGTTCACCGAACCTTCAATTCCGGGTGGTTGACCAGAAAAAATCATATTTGCTGCGACAATGACGGGCAGTTGATCCGGATTTATCTGGGAAGTGCTCGATAGAGGCTCAGCCACGAGCTGAGCTTCGGAATCATGCTCCAATCCCATCATTATCAAGCCAATAGAAACGATCACACGTAAAATAATTAATTGATCCATGCCTCTCATTTCCTCAATCTATCTAAAAAGAATTGCTTCTAACAAGTTTAAAACAAACAAGTAATGAACTTCAGAGCTATTCGTTCAGTTATGCAGGAAAAGCAGCTTCTAAATTAATGGAGCTGTGTCTTTTTCCATCGGTGGAATTTCCTCCAGTGCTCCCAGTTATTCCACACTACTCGCAAAAGAATAATACTTACTCCAGATATCACTACAGCTGCGAATCCATTTTCTAAAGTTAAGCCTGAACTTATTTTGCCACTCAGTGCTGCAAATGCCAATGCATTCAGAGAAAAAACTATACCCAACACAACAATGGTAAGAGGAACTGGCGCCGTTGGCTTCCATGCACTAGAGCTGCATTCATTACAAGTGTACATTGCACTATCCTCATTTTCGAGATGATAGTCCGTGTGCTCTTCACAAACCGGACACCACGGCTCTCTTGAATCTGGACTCTTAGAACTCATTTTAGACTATGACCTTATGTATAACATCACCTGCCACGTCAGTCAGACGAAAGTCCCTGCCGCTGAACCTATAAGTGAGTTTCTCATGATCTATTCCCATCAAATGCAGAATCGTTGCATGGACATCATGAATGGACGTTCGGTCAACGGCCGCGTGATAGCCGACCTCATCCGTTTCTCCATAACTTGTGCCTCCTTTGATGCCTCCTCCGGCCATCCACATTGTGAACCCGAACGGATGATGATCTCTTCCACTTCCTCCCTGCTTGTGGGGTGTGCGCCCAAACTCTCCTCCCCAGACAACTAAAGTCTCATCAAGTAATCCGCGCTGATCTAAGTCCTGAATGAGCCCGGCCATGGGCTGGTCTGTAGCAGCGCAGTGCTTATTATGGTTACCAGTAATGTTCCCATGAGCATCCCAATTATTGTCTCCATGCCCACCACCCGAATAGAGCTGAACGAATCTGACTCCTCTTTCCACTAATCGCCTAGCCATTAAGCACTGCGTTCCAAAATATTCTCCCGGATTTCCTTTTTCTATTCCATAAAGTTTTTTGGTCGCTTCAGTCTCGTTCTTCAGATCGAGAGAACCTGGAGCCGCTGCCTGCATTCGATAAGCCAGTTCGAAGGATTGTATGCGAGCCTCTAATTCAGATTCTGCAGGGTGATTCCTTTGATGGTTTCTGTTCATTTTGCCAGCAAAATCCAGCAACTCACGTTGTTGAACCTGACCCACTTGATCGGGTCTGTCCAGATTCAGAATCGGAGTCCCTTTAGAACGTACGGGCGTGCCCTGATAAGCTCCCGGAAGAAAACCTGATCCCCAGTTCGGGGCTCCGCCAATGGGCCCTCCCCTATAGTCATACATCACAACAAAACCGGGCAAGTCCTGATTCTCAGTACCTAATCCGTAATTGACCCAAGAGCCTAGGCTCGGGAACCCGGTCCGGATCATTCCTGTATTCACTTCAAACAAAGCAGGCGCATGACTGATGGAATGCCCATAAACACCTCGCAACATCGCCGTATGATCAATGACCCGCGACAAATGCGGATAACGGTCAGAAACCCAATGTCCGCTCTGACCATGCTGCTGAAACTTATATGGAGACGGGAATAATCCTCCCTTGCTTCGAGACCCTTTCGTATCAACATGATCCCCTACACTCTTCCCGGAATACTTTTCCAGAGCCGGCTTATAATCAAAAAGGTCGACATGGCTAGGGCCTCCATACATGAAAAGGAAAATCACATTCTTTGCACGAGCCGCAAAATGAGGCTGCTTCGAAGCTAATGGCGAACTTGCTTTTGCTGAGGACGCCAGTAGCCCCTCCTCAGACAGCATTGTAGTAAGCGCTAATGAGCCAAATCCACAACCGGCCTGAGCTAGTAAGTCTCGCCTTGAAAGCATTGATGGGCTCACTCTCTTATCAGTCAACATAGCTAAATTCATTCAAAGTAAATAGGATGTGGCAAAAGTTTTCAATGCTCTGACCTTCCTTAGCCAGCAATTCAGAACTTAAACTAACTTCTTCTTCAGTTGGAGCTCTGGAAAGAGCTAACCAATATGCCTCCTCAATGACTGAACGTGTGTCAGAGGCGTCAACTGACTCTTTAATCCTTGCAGCAAAGTGATCTGCCTGCCCGCGAACAAATTTATTATTTAAAAGCATCAAAGCTTGAGTGGGAACCGTGGTCAGCTCCCTGACTCCACGGCTCTGCATTGAATCAGGCACATCAAAAACCTCAAAGAAAGGAACTCTCATCGAGCGCCGCATAAAAACATAAATGCTACGGCGCCACGTGGCAGGACCATCCTTAACATTCACCGGCCACTTGTTTGTGGATCCTGTATTAATCGCATCCTTAGATACCCAAGGTTTGACACTGGGACCGTACATTTTCCGGTTCAAAGTCCCTGCACTATTCATAATAGAATCCCTAATAATTTCACCCTCCATTCGTCTGGGATTTCTCCGCCACAACAGTTTATTCTCGGGGTCAATGGCATGTCTCTTTTCGTCCCATTGAGTTCCTTGCCGATACACCGCACTCGCCATTATTAACCTGTGCATGCTTTTCAGGCTCCAGCCATTACGAATCAATTCACCCGCGAGCCACTCCAATAATTCAGGATGACTCGGCTTTTCACCTACGCTACCAAAATTATCACTAGTCTTTACTATTCCTTCACCGAAGTGGTGCTGCCAAAGACGGTTCACTATGACTCTGGCCAGAAGAGAACCGGCACCGTTCTTGGTATCCGTTAGCCAATGAGCAAGGCCCGCTCTTCCATCACCGCTTTTTTTCTCACTTAGGTTGATCCAAGGTTCAACATTCCCGTCCCCTGCACTCAATGTAGCCAAGACCCCAAAACCCAAGTCCCCTTCTTTCTGTTCAACGTCTCCGCGTTTTAAGAGTGGATTCTTGCGTTTATTACCACCGTTCCATGTGAGCGCCTTGACATTTGATCCCGAATCTCCAGCCGCGATGTTACGGTGGCCCGGCTTCCCGGGAAGAAAGAATCCAACGAGCCTATAATAATCTTTCTGTGAGATCGGATCATACTTGTGATCATGGCAACGAGCACAGCCAATGGTTAAGCCAAGGAAAGCTGCTCCGGTAGCAGAAACTATGTCATCCATCTTATCATAGGTGGCCTTTTCCCTATCCACTCCGTCAACGTTAGTCACTGTCGAACCGGCTGTCAGAAAACCGGTCAGAGACACGGCCAATGGATCCTCAGATTTTATCACGTCACCGGCAACTTGCCATCTAACGAACCGATCAAAAGGCATGTCTTGATTGAGCGCGCGGATCACAGCGTCTCGGTACGTCCAGGCACTGGGTCTCTCATTGTCACTCTCATAACCATGACTCTCTCCGAACCGAGCCACGTCCAACCAGTGACGTCCCCAACGCTCACCATAATGGGGACTAGCAAGTAACCGATCAATGAGCTTAGAATAGGCATCTGGTGACTCGTCGACAATGAATGCCTCCACTTCATCTCGGGTCGGCGCAAGACCTATCAGGTCATAGCTGGCACGCCTGATGAGTTTGATCCGTTCCACGGCATCATTCGGACGAATTNCTTTCGATTGAGCCATCCTAAGCACGAANTTATCTACAGCATTAATGGACCACGTATCATTTTTCTGTACTGGAGGTTCAGTGTGCCTGATCAGGCCAAAAGACCAGGACTTTGAATCTTTTTCCGAAGAGAACCCTTTCTTTGGCGCCAGCATCGCAAGTAGCAAAAGACAAAGGACTAACCTTGTCACTTTTACTCTCAATTGAAAGCAATTACCTAACACTAGCATTCACAATAAAATTATATAGATTTAGTGATTGGTAAAGTAGCTTTACCCATAAATTCCCAAAAATTATTTTAAAAAATAATTTATCCCTGTTTTTTTACTCCTCCGGAACCATTCCGGATATTANTTTGCGGAACCCATCAATCCCAATCTTGTATGCACCTAACTGCTCCTCAGTAAATATCGGCCTCATGCTTTCGACNCTACTATCTAAAGCATCATCAATGACACTGATAAATTCTTCTCTAGTGGAATTTTCGTTTAACAGTGTTCCTGGCTTTTCTTTAGCATTAATCTCAATGAGTGCATCCCAGGCCTCTCTCAATTGCTCCTCAGTGATGCCTGGAATCTCCTCAATTCCTGCAAGATCCTCTTTGGTCTTTTTCTCGATTCTTTCAACTTCACGCTCCTCCGCATAAGCTTCGTACTCCTCTAACTGCTCGCCTGAAAGAAGCTCCCTCATCTTCTCGTCTACCATCGAATAATCCTCNTCGTCNGATGCAATCATATCCGCAACGGTCGCTTTTCCTGTCAATAGCCTGAGTCCAGCTGCGGAGTTCCGGGCAACCTTGTCACTGAGGAATCCACCCAATGTCTCCTTTTGTGCAGGAGTCAATTTTAGCCTAGTCGCCAGTTCCTCAGTTTGCGCTTTAACTTCTGCCTCGGCCTTAGCATCACCGAGTGCTTTGAGTGCTTCCCATGCAGCACTTGATTCATCATCCTCTTTCTCTTTTTTCTCATCTTCAGAATCTTTTGAAGAAGATGAGCCTTTATCTGACCTNGTATCAACGAGTGAAAGCTTAGGAGGCTTATTTGAATTATTCTTTTTATCTGAACCTGCCTGCAGTTGCTGATCCAGTGGAGATTTGGCCACTTCTTTAGAATCATCATCTTTAAAAACGTATTGGGCAAAAAGGATAGCAATGACTCCAGCAANGATACCAATAACAAAGCCGAAGATCAGTTTGGAGGGAGGATTCTCATTCATAATAACGGTAAACAATATAAGTNAGATTCATTCTTAGAAGAAGCATTTTATTNATAATCTCTTCACGGTAATAAAAATTGCCGCAGACCGGTAAGATCATCAGCATTTATCAGATCCACGCCAGCTTCGTTCAGCTCGCGCCAAACAGGAACCTTGTCAGGCGTCGCCCAGAANCTGATGAGCCTTCCTCGGTGATGAACTTTCTTAACAATGGCCTGTAATTTGGACCTCTCCTCTTTAGAAAATTCCCCTTCTCCCCTCCATTTAAAATGACTACCCCAGCGGTCACTGATGAGCGGCATTAAATGTGGAGGGACCGAACTTTCAATGTCTGAGAGCCGGCCGTCAATTCCAACGCATCGCGAAACGTCCGCCACGATTATTTCCTTTGCCCTGTTTCCGCTAATGACTGCATTGACGGCTCTTTTAATCCACTTCCCATTATCTAATCCGCTCAAAATATCTGAATATTTCGCCAGCAAAGTGCGGAGCCGCGAATAGGTCTCTGGACCATCCGATTTCACATCAATCAAGAGAGTAATAGGTGGACCTCCTTTATAGACTCGGCCCCCGTTCTTTTTAATACGCTCACGCAAAGGATTAAGATACAGACTTTGGATCGTTTTCTCCGGCCTAAGATCTTTCTTGTCATGGCCCACCAAGAACTTTCCCTCTACCAAAAAAATATCCACTTCGATACTGCAAAATCCATTATCAAGCGCATCAAAAAGAGGCTTCTCCTGCTCATAATCATTATGAGCGTGACCTTGCCTAATCGGTCTGAGCTCTTCGGCAAAACATAGATGATCTGTCAGGCTCAGTACTACGCAAAAGATTAATCTGGTCACCATGATAATTTACCCGGAAGGTACTCGTTGATTAAATCATCGTAAAACGGTTTAAGCTCTTCCACATCGACCCTCTCTTCACTCTTCGTGTATAAATCATAAGGATTGAAAGCACGGACCCATTCAAACATCTGACGGTCATGATCATTCATGAGCTCATTATATTCACCTTCACGGTGAGCCGGGTAAAAAGAATGGTACCTGATCATGTAAAGAGCAGGCTCGGGAAGGTGATCCTTCATGACATGGTATAAGTATTCATCATGTCCCCAGGACATAGTCACGTTATTGAGGCCACAGCCTTCCTCGTAAATGCCAAGGCGAGTCGAATACTCAGCAACGTTAGTATCAGGGTTGTCCTGGAAAAATTCATGGAAAACAATCTTATCAGAGAAACGGCATCCGAGAGGGAATGTATCACCCACTACTGCCCACTGCTCCTCCCCGAAAAGACACAGAATCTTCCCTAAGTCATGGATTAGTCCTGTCAAAATGAACCATCTAGAATGTCCGTCATGACGAATCGCTTCGGCCGTTTGTAATAAATGTTCAATCTGAGGCAAATGAATGTCAGGGTCACTGTCATCGATCAACTGATCAAGAAACTCAAGTCCTTCCCATATCGTCATCCTCCGTTGATCGAATTTCAGATACTTGTCCTTCTTCTGCCTAGCGAATTCGAGTGTCTGGTACCGATGGTTGAGTCGATAAAACTCTCGGACCTCAGGTCTAGTATTTGACTCGTAATCACGAAAGGTCCCGTCGTCACTGACAGTGCACTCATTCTGCTCTTCCGGATATCTCTTCAATAGATCCTCCTCCCATGCTTCGAGCCCGGCATGAGCACTCATAGATTTAGAAATTGATTCAGGAAAATCCATGGATATTCAATAAAAAGATTACTGGCTAATCATAACTAAAAGTCATATTGGAATAAAACCAACTCATTAATGATCAGCAATGTTGACATTGATCTCAATTACTGAAATAAAAAGCATTCCATTAATATAACCCCTAGATTTTATGGCCTTTAAAAAAGAAANCGCACTGTTATTCTTAGTACTTTCCATGCCAGCCTCTGCCGACACAGTAGGACACTGGCGATTTGATTCTGACGGCGCAGAAATTAACTCCCCAATCACTGCCGCAGAAAACGTTTCCAATGCAGGGACCCATGACGCAGAACTTCTTGCAGGCAATCCGGTCTATTCGAGTGACGTTCCTTCTAAGCAAATCTATGACCCCATCACTGACGAGGTGCTCGAAAATGGGTTCTCCTTAAGTGCCAAGGATCCAAACTCAAAACTGAGAGTAGCAAGCTCAGAGGATTTCAATACGAGTTTCACGGTTGAGCTTTTCATAAAGATAATTGATGAGCCTAATGGATGGCACTCTTTTCTAAGAAGACAGGAAGGAGCGGACCTGCGCTGGCAAATTGATATGGATAATAGTGCGAATGGACTTTACAACGGCAGAGCACGTTCACGATGGGACACACCAGCTGAGGGAGTCTCAGACAACAAAGCTGAAAAAGATGTGGATGAAAACTTTAATTTTGTCGTTACCCCACAAGGTGGAAATAATGCCCCTAAAGTTTTCATTGATACTGGCGCCAAGGACGAAGCCGGTGCTGATGTTGGGCCACAGAACACAGGCAACCCGATCGACTATATTTTTGATGCTGCAAGCGCAAACCCAAATGAACAGAAAGTGAGCTTACAGGGAGATTCCATAAATGACGATGATAGATGGCACCATGTAGCCGTCACATTCGATCAGGACTCTGGAGAAATTTCATTCTTTTTTGACTATGCACTTGCGCACAAAAGGACACTATCTGATAGCGCGGAAAATGGATACACTCATCCCGACGCACCAATCGATTTTGGTAAGTTGGTCAATAAGGAATACGGACTGTTAATGGATGAGATTCGTTTCTCTAATGATATCCTCTCCCCAAATGATTTCCTTAGAACTATTGTAGATGAAGTTAACCCCGCAACGATCGCTCACTGGAGAATGGACGGCATTGGAGCTCAAGACGAAGGAACCATAAGCCTAATCAGAAATGAAGTTTCCCCACTACTTCCAGCCACAAGAATCGCAGGAGTCCCCGTCTATTCCTCTGATGTGCCGGCCCCATTCATTAATGACCCCGCCACTGACACTTATCTTGACAACGAATTCTCTTTCAATGCAAAGAATGCAAACGCAAGGATAGGAGCAAGTAATGACCCGAAATTCAATACATCGTTCACTGTCGAAATGTTCTTCAAGCTCATCGGTGAGCCATCAGCATACCATCAGTTCCTCAAGCGCCGTGAACTGAATGATCTGCAGTGGCAGATCGATTATGATCATAATAAAAAAGGATCCTATGGCCGGCTCCGGTCGCGGTGGGACACTCCTGCAGGAGGCGTCCCTGACAACGCAGTCGAAAAGGACATCGATGAAAACACCAACTTCGTGGTGGGCCCAACTGGCGGGGCAAACGTTCCTCCCGAGAACCGTATATTCATTGACACTGACTCGGGTGACGGACTAGTCACAAGCTACGATGATGAAAATGACTGGTCATTGGACGGTGATGGAATAAATGACATCGATGAATGGAGACATGTGGCTCTTACTTTCGATGAGGAAAGTCAGGAAGTTACCTTCTATCTCAATTACGAAATCATGCAATCCAGGCAACTCGCTGACACTGAAGAGAACGGGTACACGCACCCTGCAGCTTCCGTGATCTTCGGAAAATTTAATAATCAAACCTACGAAATGCTCATTGATGAGGTCCGTTATTCCGAAGGAATACTTGACCCTTCATTGTTTCTGAAAGCCGCGACTTGGGCTCCTTCTCCATTTGAAATCACAACATTCAATTATAATCAGGAAGATAATACCTTCACACTCGAATGGCGCTCAGAGCCAGGAGTATTCTACTCAGTGGATCGCTGGGATGATTTAATCAATGATTGGGGCGAGCTCGAAGATGCTCTCATATCCGAGGGAACACTCATGGAATTTGAAGATTCGAGCTTAGAAGATGGACAGAAAAAAGCCATCTACCGCATCAGAGTATCCGACGCTCAATAAGCTACTTTCTATTTCCCGGGACATTGCCCAAAGGAATCGAATTCTTCTCAATTGAAGATAACCGTTTCTTGGCAGTTTCATGCATTGAACGGACCCTCTCTGGAAACATTTTACTGACATCTACAGTCTCGGTAATATTCTCTTCCAAATTAAAGAGGGCCGGCCCCTCACCCTTCATTCCTGCATCTTTACGATTCAGAAATAGCTTCCATTTCCCCATGCGTATGGCCTGAAAACCATCAGAACCATGCCAATAAAGAAATTCCTGCCGCGACTCCTTACTGTTTCCTTGACCAGTCAGATGATCCCAAAGATTCATTCCATCAATCAGGTGATTTCCCTTAGCCTGTCCCTCAAGATCAATGCCGCAAGCATGCGAAAGTGTTGGCAACAAATCAATAGCTGCTATCAATTCATTGTTTTCTGCCCCTCGAGGTATTTTGTCTGGGAAACGCACGATGCAAGGGACACGGTTCCCTCCCTCCAGTGCGCTCCATTTTTTCCCCCTCAACGGCTCAGCCTTTGATTCCTTTGTCAATGGTTCGGGACCATTGTCCGAAAGAAACACGACAATAGTTTTTTTCTCTATTTTCCCGTCCTTCAATGCATGAAGTATTTCTCCAATCCTAGAATCCATCTCCTCAACAACATCACCATAAGAGCCGTAATCGGACTTACCTTTCCAATCAGGGTGAGCCTGAACAGGAAAATGCGGTGCAGAATATGGCACATAAAGGAAGAAAGGATTGTCCTTATTAGCTTCAATGAAAGACACCGCCTCGTTGGTGAATTCTTCGGTGAGTCGACGATTATCAAAAGGGTCCTTAACAATCTTGTCCCGCCTCCAAAGTTTCTTGGTCTGATTGTTGCTCTTATTAATATAAAAAGATTCTTGGAAACCTTGCTCATGAGGAAGAAATTCAGATTCATCCCCCAAGTGCCACTTGCCGAATATGCCCGTCCTGTAACCTTGCTCTTTAAATATCTCCGCCATTGTCAAAGCGTCCCGGCTCATTCCTTGACCCCTCTTCATTATGTGTCCAATGACTCCTCTCTTCCAACCTAACCGACTAGGATAAGAGCCAGTCAAAAGCGCCATTCGTGATGGCGTGCATATTGTTGAACCTGAATAAAAACTGGTCAGCCGGACCCCTTCTTTCGCGAGCCGATCAATGACAGGGGTTTTAATGCTAGTGTGTCCATAACAACTAAGATCATGGTAACCAAGATCATCTGCCATGATAAGAACAACGTTAGGACCCTTGGACTCCGCTATAGAAACCATAGCTAGGATCCAAAATATTTTGCATGCATATTTAACCATTAATTTAAGATATTTATTATTATGGAATACTCTCGGCCATAACAATCCAATTGATAACTTAAAATGAAATAGGATTGTTTTTACATCAATGATTCCTATAGCTTTGAATCGGCATCACAATGAAGCAGATGAAATCACCTAAACCATTTACGATATTCTTCCTGGCACTCCTCATGCTCGGAGCCAATCCCATGCAGTGCATGGGCGATGAAAACATCCTATTCCGTAAAGACATTCTCAAAAGAAACGAGGGTGGATACCATACCTACAGGATCCCAACGATGGTAATCACTGCAAAAGGAACTGTCCTCCTCTTTTGCGAAGGCCGTAAAACTAGCCGCAGAGACCATGGCGACGTGGATCTTATCATGACAAGAAGTATGGACGGCGGTCAGACCTGGTCCAAGCATACGCTGATCCACGAAGAGGGAGGAAATGATCCAATAAGAGTAGGTAACCCTTGCCCTATCATTGAACGTGACGGTAAAACCATTCATCTACTCTTTACTCGGGGCGGAGGAGAATGCTTTTTCCACACGAAGAGCNNCGATGAGGGCNTCACATGGTCTCNTCTAAAGAAATCATCTGATGAACCCAAAGCAAAAGAATATAGCAAAGATTCCTTTCTTAANNGATTTGNAGGCTCACCAATACATGTCGGCGCAGGTCCCGTTCACGGAATTCACACAAAGAAAGGAAGACTCATCGCTCCTTCTTATGTCGGCAGAACAGTGAATGGGAAAAGGCAGGGACAGTCTTGCATTATCTTTTCAGACGATTCAGGAAAGACTTGGAAAGCCGGAGGACTCATCCCTTATGTTTCAGAATTTCGTACCGGCGAATGCACCATCGTGGAAAGGTCAGATGGATCCCTGTTAATGAACATGCGTGCGTCAGGACCGAGTTCTTATTCGTTCGGTTACCGGACAACCTCTGTGAGTAATGATGGCGGAATGACCTGGTCTGTACCAAGGGCCGAAAAAGAACTTCCTGGGCCAGCGTGTCAGGCCAGCATTATACGTTTAAATCAAAATGAAATATTATTCCTGAATCCGGCCGTTCATCATGAGGGAGGATTCAATTTGTGGAGCAGGAAAAATTTAACTTTGCGCCTAAGCAAAGACGACGGAAAAACATGGGCCGATTCCCGCACCTTAAATGAGGGACTCGCAGGATACTCTGACATGGCAATAAAAAAGAACGGTCAGATCCTCTGCGTATTCGAGAACGGAAAAAGGGATTACTGTGAGAAAATCTCTATCGTCTGCCTGAACAGATCATGGTTAACGGCCAGAGAAAAAAAATCAGACAAAAATTAAGGTTTTACCTTCGCTAGTTCGCTTCTATTTTTAATGGACCCCTTTGCAAGAGACCGTACAAGGGATTGGCTCTGCTCTGACAATTTAGATAGTGGATAGCTGAAATGTTTTCCCCTCGTTCGAAGCTTTAATGTTTTACCGTCAAAATCCATCATCTTCGCAACGATTTTCTTACCTTTTGAATTGGTAAGAGTCTGTTCAGGAAGGGCCCTGAACAATACTACCGAGGTTACTGGTGACTTGTCAGCATAAAGATAATTTACTCCCGGACCATATGCCCTTGGCGAGATTGTCGCTTTGGCATTAATTCTAGGCTTATTACTGCTACTATAACGCACACCCGCTACGCCTGACCGGCAAGCACTGCGTGTCCGTCACCCCGCTTCGGCTGAAATTGGCCAAAACTGCAACGCGGCTCCGGCCCCCAGCACAAATAATAATACCCTAATCACGATTCATTAAGGAAAACCTCTTTTGTAACCTCATACAAGAAATTTCGTTATCTCTCAATCAAATCGCTTACAAACAAAGTGATTAACGGACAAAAAAAATCCTATGCCTTTAAATTAAAATACAAAGCAATCAATTTTCTTTTCCCTCCAGCCATTAGACGTTAAAGAACTTATATTGATGTGCGGAAGATATTCGACAGGAAAAGTCTCAAAGAAAAAGTTCGAAGATAATTTGTCCACAAAATTAGAAACTATTCCATCTAAATACAATGTTGCTCCAGGACAGGATAATCCGGTAATTACCAAGGACAATGGAGTCACGGCCCTTTCATCCATGCATTGGGGCCTCGTACCGAATTGGGCAAAGAATCCAAACCCAAAAATTAAACCCATTAATGCCCGTGCAGAAACTTTGTCAGAAAAACCATCATTCAAAGATCTGCTCCTGAAAAAAAGGTGCCTAGTTCCTGCCGACGGTTACTTCGAATGGCAAGTGACCGGCACAAATAAAATCCCTCACTACATTCACTTACCTGACATGTCTGCCTTTGCTTTTGCCGGGATCTGGGACAATTGGAAGGGAGATGATCATGATTCGCTCTTTTCCTACACCATCATCACAACAAAAGCCGCAGAACCCATTCAATACATTCATCACCGGATGCCGGTGATCTTACCCGAAAAGCACTGGCAAAAATGGCTGGATCCATCATCCCCTTCTCGATCCTTGCCCGGAATATTACAAGATGCCAGAAATGACTGCATCCATCGAACCGTTTCCGATCTGGTTAATAAAGTTTCCAACGATGGCGCTGAATTGATCGCGGCCGTTACTCGAAAAAGACAGGACGAGTTTGACTTTATTTGAATTCTGTAACAGAATTCAAATAATGCCAAGAGGAGGAAAAAGAAAAGGCGCCGGACGACCAAAGGGAGGCCAGTACGGTGAGGACACCAAGACCATCCGCATACCATTGAGTCAGGCCGATAGAATCTTACGGTTCATTCGCAACAAAGAATACGCGCTTCCAATCTTCGCATGCGGAGTCTCTGCAGGGTTCCCTTCACCCGCTGATGATTATCTTGAAGGATCGCTTGATCTGAATGAACACCTCATACGTGAACCGGCAGCGACGTTCTTTGTAAGAGCAAAAGGAGATTCAATGATCGGAGCAGGCATTCATGACGGAGATCTGCTCGTCGTTGACAGGAGCGCAGAAGCAAAGAATGGAAATGTTATTATCGCTATAATCAATGGAGAATTGTCTGTTAAACGATATCTACGTTCAAAGAATCAATTCGAGCTCGTCCCTGAGAATCCCAAATACAAACCTATCCTAATCAATGAGGGTGATGATGTCAGAGTCTGGGGAGTCGTTACTAATGTCATACATCAACTGTGATAGCGTTAGCTGACTGCAATAATTTCTACGTCTCCTGCGAGCGCGTCTTCCAGCCCTGGTTAAATGAGCGTCCCGTCATTGTCCTTTCAAATAATGACGGCTGCGCAATTGCCCGGTCAAATGAAGCAAAGAGACTCGGAATCAAAATGGGAGCACCCTATCATCAGATAAAAGATCTATGCCAAAAGAACAGGGTCAGTGTCTTTTCATCTAATTACGAACTGTACGGTGACATGTCGAGACGAGTCGTTTCGATCCTCATGAGGTTCGCTCCGGAATATGAGGTCTATTCTATAGACGAATCTTTCCTGAGCCTTGAACAAATTCATGACCCGGTGAGAACCGCTAAAGAAATGCGGGAAACCGTCCTCAAGTGGACAGGGATTCCGATATCTATCGGAATCGGCCCCACAAAAACGCTGGCCAAGATGGCTAACCGGATGGCCAAGGAGCAAGACGCCGGATATTTGATGCTTAAAGAATCTGAAAATTCACTCATCAGCTCAATCAGAGTGAGTGATGTTTGGGGAATCGGCAGAAAGATAGAGGAAAGACTAAAAAAACTTAAAATCCTCACTGCCATGGATTTAATAAATGCCCCCGCGCCCGCCATCAGAAAAGCGGGTGGTGTTCAGCTCGAAAGAACACAAAAGGAGCTTCACGGGATGCAATGCATAAAAATCGAACAGATCCCAGAGCCAAAGAAAAACGTTTGTTGTTCCCGGTCCTTTGGCCGGACAGTAACTGACTTGGAAGAACTCGAAGAGGCAGTGGCGAATCATGCCGTGAGAGCCACTCAAAAGATTCGCAAAGAGGGATCCATCACTTGCGGATTGCAGGTCTTTATCATGACCAACAGATTCAGCAAGGAACCACAATATTCCAATTCAAGAACTGTCGGTTTTGACGAACCCTCTGATGATCCGATCCGAATCCTCAGTACAGCTAAGGAACTTCTCAGATCCATTTACCGCAAAGGATACTCTTACAAGAAGGCAGGAGTCCTACTGTTGAACTTACAGCCAAGAGATCAATACCAAGGACTATTATTTAAAGATCATCATAATGAAAAGAAGGGCCGCCTCGTGGAGGCACTAGAATCTATAAATAGCAGACACGGTACCGGAACCGCTTTCCTAGCTGCTCAGGGAATTGATCGTACCTGGGACATGAAGAGAAACCGCCGCACGCCCCGATACACAACAAACTGGAATGAAATCCCGACAATTGGCAATAATTTCGAACCGAGTTGAAAAATGCTCTGTATCATATAAGATATAAGTTAGTCATGATAAGATCAGGAAACCCAGCACTTAACGATAATACATTCACACGCAACTTAAGCTATCCGGAAGAGAACCGGATGACGCTAATGGGTGCAGTAAATAAGACGGCCATAATGTTGTTCGTACTGGTCCTGGCCGCTTCAATTACCTGGAAAATGGTCCTGACAGGAGAATCTAAAGCGGGAATCTATATGTGGGGCGGAGGAATCGCTGGATTCATCGTTGCCATAGTGACCGTATTCAAAAAGAACTGGGCACCCTTCACAGCCCCCTTATATGCCGCATTGAAAGGTCTCTTCATCGGTGGAATTTCAGCCATGTTCGCTAGCGCGTTTGATGGCATTGTCATGCAGGCCGCGGGCCTCACGTTCGGAATCCTCTTTGCTCTGCTCGCGGCTTACAAGACCGGCATAATCAAAGCCACGGAAAATTTTAAACTGGGAGTCTTCGCCGCGACTGGCGGGATCTNTCTATTTTATCTTATAAGCATAGTCCTTGGACTATTCGGTGTGAACATGGGATTTCTCCACGACTCCTCGCCTCTCAGTATAGGGATAAGCGTTTTCATTGTCATCATTGCTTCACTTAACTTGGTCCTCGACTTCGACTTCATCGAAAATGGCGCAGAGATAGGAGCCCCCAAATACATGGAATGGTACGCAGCATTCGGTCTCATGGTCACGTTAATCTGGCTTTACATTGAGCTCCTTCACTTGTTAGCAAAACTTCAAAGCCGCGACTAATTAAATGAACCGACAGCTCAGGAAGCTGTCCTTTCAACNAACGCGGACAGCATTCCGACTCCCAGGGCAAAGATCAGGCCAAAATAAACGAACGCGGCAACGCCTCGTTGAAAAGGNGTCACCTCATAATAGCGNTGCTCTTCCTTAGTCTTTTTACGGAAAAGCGAAAAAAGCCTAGGCAAAGAACATAAAAGAATCAGGAAGATAATGAAAGAGGGCCGATAAACGGCAAAGGCCCCGGCAATCAAGATACCAACGAGCCAAAGCCATGGAGAGAGAGCAGTGACCATCCGACCACCGTCCAAAAAACCGGTCGGCATCAGATTAAATANATTCANAAAGTATCCGGTATAGGCGAGCGCAGAAAAGAATTCATTGCCTGTGGCAAAATAAATGCAATGACATCCGAGTGAGGCNAGNCCACCAAATATTGGNCCTCCNGCAGCAATCCAAAACTCGACCCAAGCATGGCGAGGAGCCTCCTTCAGGGCAATTAATGCNCCCATGAATGGAATAAAAACNGGTAANCCTACCTTTAAACGGAAAAGTCTAGCCGCAATGAGGTGTCCNAACTCATGTAAGAGAATCAAAATCACAAAACCAAGAGCAAATTTCCATCCCCAGAAAAGAGAATAGGCCCAAATCGAAAACAACATAGTTCCTCCAGTCTTTAGTAATACAGGAAAAAACTTAAGAATGGGCAGAATCAAGAACTTCAATTTTGCGCCAAACTTAATAAGTAACAGGAGAACGATACCTATAGGAGCTAGGTATTTCTTTATCTTCTCCTTCCATGACAGATTACGATTAAGCTCATTCGCCCAAGAAAGCCCATCGTCGGCCCTGTCCTTCTCTTCTTCTTCAGATTTAATCATTGAAGTCTAATGGCCTCTTTAGATCAGCTAATTATACCATTAATCACTTTCGACTCTTCTACTCCAGTTAACTTCTGATCTAGCCCCTGAAAAGGAAAGGTCAATCGTTCATGATCGACTCCAAGAAGATGCAGCATCGTCGCATGAAGGTCCCTGACCCTAACTGGGTCCTTAACGACATTATAACTAAAATCATCCGTTTCACCGTAATGCATACCGCCCTTAATGCCACCACCGGCGAGCCATCCAGAAAAGCAACGGGGATGATGATCTCTCCCATAATTATCACGTGCGATGTTCCCCTGACCGAACACGGTCCTACCAAACTCACCAGCAAAAACAACCAAAGTATCCTCAAGGAGGCCTCTCATTTTCAAATCCTTTAGCAGAGCAGCCGTGGGTTGATCAACGTCCCGGCATTGGCCCCTCATGTGTACGGGCAAATTAGTGTGATGGTCCCAGCCACGATGAAAGAGCTGCACAAAGCGCACATTTCTTTCAGCCATTCTTCTAGCCAAAAGACAATTTCTAGCGTAAGAGCCGGGCTTATTTACTTCCGGCCCATACATCTCAAGTACACTCTTTGGCTCCTTTGAAATGTCAGTCAATTCAGGAACTGATGATTGCATCCGGAAAGCCATCTCNTGCTGTGCAATCGTAGTCTGTATTTCCGGATCCCCTATCTCCTCATGATGCTTCCGGTTCAAAGAACCAAGCGAATCCAACATTTTGCGGCGCACTGAGGAATCCACTCCCTTTGGATTGGAAAGGAACAAGACAGGATCTCCAGTAGTTTGGAATGAGGTCCCTTGAAACTTCGAGGGCAGAAATCCGCTACCCCAGAGCCTGGCATAGAGAGCCTGAACATTGACTTTGCCACTCCAAAAAGCTGAAGGCATAACAACAAAATCAGGCAAATCCTTATTCAAGGTTCCCAGACCATAACTTAGCCATGAGCCCATGCTCGGCTTGCCTGGAATTTCTGATCCTGTGCAGAATGATGTTTTACCAGGGTCATGGTTGATAGCGTTTGTATTGAATGAATGGACCAAACAAATATCATCTGCGACAGTCGATAAGTTCGGAAGCAACTCACTCATCCATACTCCGCTCTTCCCTTGCTGAGAGAACTTAAACATGGTCGGAGCNACGANNTGCTCGCGTCCGCGCGTCATNGTGGTCACTCTTTGCCCCTTACTCACCGACTTTGGTAATTTNGTCTTGAAGAGCTTGTGCATTTCGGGNTTGTGATCAAACAGATCGACCTGACTAGGCGCACCTGCCATAAATAGAAAGATGACCCGTTTTGCTCTGGCCTTTGTCNGAGCANCAGCCTTAGCAGAAGCCCNCTCATTGGCAATTAATGAGGCAAAGGCAGAGGCTCCGATCCCCATCCCGGAATTTAATAGAAAGGAACGACGCGATTCAATGTTTGATAAATTGGATAAGGCTCGATTAAATTCACTCACGGGTCTTGGTAATATCTAAATTGTATAAGGCATTCACTAATATGGTCCAGGCCGCAATCTCAGCTTTCCGGCCANCTCCTTGCACTTGGATCCCTTCACAAAGCTGATCAGCTAATGAGGGCTGAGAATTATAAGTGCTTTTCAAACTCTTAAGAAGATCCGACAACATTTNCTGTTCTTTNTGATCNGGAAGCTTTGAAGTGACTGTCTCGAAAGCAAATGCTATTCTCTGCGCAAGGCTCGCGCTCTTTGGAGTAAGGACAATCTGCGCCAAATTGCGTGCACTTTTTAAATACTCACTCTCATTTAAAAGGAGCAGGGCCTGAGAAGGAGTATTGGTCCTTTCCCTCCGCGAAACGCAAGCATCACGTATCGGAGCATTAAGGATCGTCATTTGCGGAGGNGGCATGCCTCTTTTCCAGTAAGTGTACAGACTTCTGCGCCGAATNGACTCGCCGGAATCAGCCTTGAACCGCTCACCGATCATAGTGACTGATTTCCATAAACCATCAGGCTGAGGAGGCTTCACGCTCTTCCCGTACATTTTACTCGACAACATACCACTAGTGAAAAGTATCTGATCACGTATCATTTCAGCATCCAATCTGTATCTCGAACCACGGGCAAGGAACCGGTTCTCCGGATCCAATGCTAATGCTTCAGCACTCATCACTGANGCTTGCCTATAAGTTTTGGACATGACCATTTTCTTCATCANCGATTTAATGTCCCAACCCGACTCAACAAATGATATTGCCAAATAATCNAGGAGCTCAGGATGGCTAGNAACTTCGCCCTGGCCGCCAAGGTCTTCAGAGGTTTTAACTAGCCCGACCCCAAACAATTGCTGCCAGAAACGGTTCACGGCTACTCTTGCCGTCAAAGGATTGGCACTGTCCACGAACCAATTAGCAAGATCCATCCTAGATGCAACTTCACCAGATTTTTTCATTGGAAACAAAAACTCTGGAGTGTTTCGGCTCACTAACTCACCAGGATCATCATATTGGCCCCTATTCATGACGTGAGTCGGCCTCACTTCGTTCCGTTCCTTCATGACCATTGCCATGGGAGCTCTCTTGTTAATTTGCTCGATCTCTTTCTTTAATTTTTCTTCTTCAGAATTCAGTTCGGCAATCTCCTCAATGAATTTCTTCTTCTTTTCTGAATCATTTCCCAGTCCCTCCTCCTTCTTTACTGATGCCGCTTTCTTTTGAAGATCGGCAATCTGATTGTCCAATTCTTCGATTCTTTGTTTCTGATCCGAATCAGGAACAGTTACGAAAGGAGGCTGGATCCCATTCTTTAGCCCACGCTCAGTCTCTGGCTTCGCATCTATATTGTTAAAGAAAGCAAATAGAGAATAATAATCTTTTTGGGTCAGAGGGTCATACTTGTGGTCATGACATGAAGCACAATGCACGGTCATACCCATGAAGGCCGTACCAACTGCAGTGACCCTGTCTGTTACATTCTTAAAGAAACTCTCTTCGGGCAAGGCAGTCCCAACATCAATGATCAGATGAAGCCTATTGAACCCAGAAGCAACGAGCTGATCAGTGCTCGGTTCAGAAAAAAGATCACCCGCTAACTGGTATCGGACAAAATCATCATATCCTAAATTTTCATTGAATGCCCTGATGACCCAATCACGATATGCAATGAAGTTCCTATAATAATCCTTATGCATCCCGTTCGTGTCAGCGAACCGAACGAGGTCCAGCCAGTAACGTGCCAAGTGCTCACCGTAATGTTCTCTGGACAACAGACTATCTACCATTTCCTCATAAGCCTCGGGCCTATCATCGGAGGCAAATTTCCTCAACTCGGCGCGGCTAGGAGGCAGCCCCGTCAAGTCAAAGCTAAGGCGCCTGATGAGGCTCCTCTTGTCTGCCTCCTCCGAAGGACTGAGCCGCAATGATTTCATTTTCCGGTAAATAAATAAATCAATAGGGTCAGTGCTCCATCCTTCTGTGTTCACCTCAGGCAAATCAGACTTTTTAGGACTCTCAAAGGCCCAGAACTTTTCATAAGTAGCTCCTGATTCAATCCATTTCCTTATCAAGTCCTTTTCCTCTTTTGTCAGTGCTTTTTTCTTTGCCTCTGGCGGCGGCATAATCTCGTCCACGTCATCCGTAATGACCCTGTGCCAGAGCTCGCTCTCTTCTAAGGACCCGGGCTTCAATGCTGTGGTTCCATCTGACGTACGATAAGCTCCGTCCGGCCCATCAGAACGGTCCAGCCGAAGCTTTGACTTTCGGTCATTCTCGTCCGGACCATGACACGCAAAGCACTTATTGGACAGGATCGGTCGAATGTCTCGATTGAAAGAAATCTCATTTGACGAAGATTGCAGAATCAGTCCCCCAAATATTATCAAGGCAATAAAATGACCCTGTGCCTTAAGTTTTCTTTTTATTATCATGTCAGATTAATTTTTACCTTACAGAAAGGAACAACTTGGGTCACGCAAAGAAATTATATGTATTAGTAAATTTTATCTGATTTTATCTAGATAATTTTATAATTTCTGAGGATTCACTTTTAATT
>PAPL01000062.1 GCA_002708885.1 Verrucomicrobiales bacterium
AAATAATTCTGACTTATCGGAGCATAGAGAAATAATAGTCTCCCTTCTGTTTCTTAGTAATTAACCTTCTTCACTGCAAATCCTTCGCAGCAAACAAAACAAATGCATCTTTATTATAATCTCTTCGAGATATTAGGGCATCACGGTAATCAGCCAACTATAGAGTTTGTCTTCAAACCCATAAATTGATCTTCCAAAATTCGGAAATTTGGGCAACAGTTGGGCACCAAACTCAAAAAAAAAATTCGTTTTTGCCTACCCCTTTAAAAAAAATCACTACCTTTGTAATCAGTAGGTCTCCGGTTCGGATTTGGAGGCTGGCTCCATTTACAAACTCTGTATTCACAGAGCTGTTTAACAATCGTCACATTTTCCTGTACGGCACGAATGACCACAGGAACAAATATTTCCCACATGAGCTACAATTAGAAAAATACCCCCCAAGGTCGTAACGATGGCTGCGGGTGGAATATATAGGAAAGACTCTCCTGTTTCACTGACTTGAACGGTGGGGCAACAATTATCGATGCATTGTGTATTGTCCTCAGATTCATCGTCACAAGTCGATTCACCCACACTCTCTTCATCTGAGACTGAGAAAGTAAAAGTTGAATCGTTTTCCGATATGGTTGCTAGTTCATTTGTTGATTGATTTGGAGCTTTCACTTCTTTACCAAAAGCAGGAAGCACTGCACCAGTCAGGACTACAAATATACCTATGTAGGCAGTCACAAGCACCCAGCGTTTCTGATGTATGAGATATCCTTTACGAATTGAAAGTACTGCGAGAGGCACTACCAACAAAGCAACAAGAATATGAGAAGAAGGGTGAGCCCAAATTTTGCCAAATGTTGGTAAAGCAAGAAGGAGAAAAGGCGCAAGTGCACAGTGAATCGCACAAAGCACAGAGGCAGCAATGCCAATATGGTCAGGCTTAGGAAGGGTAAGTTTTGAACTAGTGATTGAGGAGATCAAGCTCATNTAATTAACGCAATTTANTTGCGTTAATGTAAAATTACAAATAAATTTTANCGGTATTAAGGTTTTTTCTTATGGTCNCTTANATATATGAAACAATNCCAAAGACGNCCAATGAAGAGGCTGAGCGTTTNGAATGGCAACAAAGCATTCATGATGATGCCCTGGTAAGTCATCCTAAGACTGGCGTACCTGTTCGCCGGGTCGTTGCAGGTGGGCTTGGATATATATCTTCAAAATCCTCTGAAGGTAATTCTTCGGAAAGTAGTTGTTGNCGAGNGTCTTGCGGTTGCTGATTTGATTTTCGAATCTTTTTTATGTTTTTTGTAATGGGCGTAAAAATTATCAAGAATACGCCAAATANAGAAAGTAGAAGAGCCGGTCATTTCATTTAAGAGCCAAAAGATATTATNAACCTAAACGATCCGTTGGTTTATATATTTCATAGATCTTTCTAGCTACTTTCTTCAGACTTATTCCCATTGTGCGGTCNGAATTTCTCCTTGGCAAATTCACGAAGATCTTCGGCAGNCGTACCTTCTTCTATCGCATCACGATCATGTTCATCGACGATCTCTACACCTAACAGTGTTTCGATGACATCTTCCATAGTCAGCAGTCCTCGGGTTCCACCAAATTCATCCTGAATAACCATGATTTGTTCTTTCCGATCGAGAAGAATATCAAGAGCGATATCCACTGATTCAGATTGATTGCAGAAGATCACAGGCCTCATAATTTCTGACATTAGAACATCGTCTTCATCAGCTGCAGCGCGTCTTAGGATATCACTTCTTAAAACTATTCCATGAATTTCATCAATCGATTCTCCANTCACGGGCAATCTACCATGTGTCATAATGGGAATTTCTTTGCGGGCAGTGTCGACTGACCAATCGTGCGAAANAGTGCTCATGACCACGCTAGGTGTCATTACTTCGCTAACCAATGTTTCACGGAGCTTTAATAGGTTCATGATGACTTTTTCTTCGTCCTCNTCAATTGATCCCTCTGCTTCACCTATATCTGCGAGTGCNGCTAATTCTTCACGAGANACTGTTTCCTGTTCAGCGGCAGGGAACATACGGCGGATAATTTCGATGGGGATGACGACCCAAATTAAAATTCGGATTAGGATGTCCAGAATATATGCACTGGGCACTGCAAGTGATTTCCAGTACAGTGTGCCGAGCGTTTTAGGAAGAATTTCACTAAAGAGCAGTACCCCAATGGTCAGTAAAGCTGAGGCAATAGCCATTGCATACTGACCTTCATGGATCACTGCGACTTGAGTTCCTACACCTAATGCGCCCACAGTATGCGCCATTGTATTCAGTGTTAATATGGCCGTCAGTGGCCTCTCTGGATCTTCTTTGNAACGAATCCATAGAGGTGCTGCCCGACTGCCCTTGGCTTCCAGAACTGCGACGTGGCCTCTTGANGNGGAAAGTAGCACNGCNTCCAGGATCGAACACAGGAACGATGCGCCGATTGCGAGGGCCGCATAAATGACAATTAATGACTCTGGACTCATCCGTTATTGTACCTCACGCTAAATAATGTGAGCAGGAGTTTAACCACAATAAACCTAAAACGATATATTGATATCGTAGTTCTGTTTTTTGAATTGAAATTCACTTCCTCTGAACAGGGAGCTTGAAGGGGNAAAAGTTAATAAGATTAAATAGCTTAAAGGGTAGATTCTTCACATTGCCTAGATTATGCGTAGAATTCATTAATAATACAATAAATTATCATAATTCGTAACTTTGGACAATAAAGAGGCGAATAGGTGCCCTTAAAAGATGGGCTTGGGTCTTTGTGGTTTCTATTCTCTGTACGGTTTCAGCATAGCGGATGTGTTTTCCCTTAATGATTTTTTGTTGCTGTTGTTTATCTAGTTAGGCATCGTTTCTGAATGTGGTTGATTGAATTGCTTTTGGGTGGATTACCAATGGGGCCGATTTTGGGGTGCATATCTCTGTTCATACGCATATTGTTGCTTTGTTTGTTTTTGTGGGGAATTGCGTCAGTCATTACATTTATCTTTTGATCTTTGGTAAGGCTGATCAGAAACACTAATAATTCTTCGAGGCGATTTGTATCCTGAACTTGTTGAACTGCGCTTGGAAAAAGAACAGTGATGCGGTAAATATGAGTTATATGAAAAAACTACTTTTACTTTTTCATTGCATTTTTTCTCTAGTAGTTGGAGAAGCTCAAGAGAATTCAAAGCCCAATGTCATTTTGATTCTTATTGATGACTTGGGATGGACTGATTTGGGATGTTATGGGAGTGATTATTACGAGACTCCGAACATTGACCGGCTTGCACAACAGGGAATGAGATTCACGGATGCCTACGCCAGTAGTTGTGTTTGCTCACCGTCTCGGGTTAGTATCCTTACCGGAAAATATCCAGGCCGATTACATATCACTCACGCAATTCCTATACAGGGATCAAAGAGATTAAAGGGACCCTTGCCGGTGATTGAGGCCGTATATAAGAAAAACCTTCCGTTAGAGGAGCTGACCATTGCCGAGGCCCTCAAGGATGGTGGTTATGTTTCTGCATCCATGGGCAAGTGGCACGTTTGCTGGGACAAGGAATTTTATCCGAAAAATCAAGGATTCGATATCAATGTTGGAGGGAACAATATGGGAAATCCGGGAAACTATTTTTATCCTTACAATGGTTCTTGGCGCATGACAAAAAAACATCCTTTCACGCGCTGGAACACTCTCCCGGATGGCAAACCAGGCGAATATCTTACTGACAGATTAACGGATGAGGCGCTTTCTTTCATTGATGAGTACAAGAAACGACCTTTCTTTTTGTATCTCTCGCATTACGCCGTACATACTCCGCTACAAGCGCATGGGAAATTGGTAGATAAATACAAGAAAATTCCAGCCGGTAAGCGTCACAATAATCCGGTCTATGCTGCAATGATCGAGAGTGTTGATCAGTCCGTGGGTCGAGTAATGAAAAAATTGGAAGAAATTAGAATAGCTGATAATACGGTGGTTATCTTCACTTCAGATAATGGAGGCCATGGCCGAATCACTTCACATAATCCCTTGAGGGGAAACAAGGGGAATTTTTATGAGGGTGGAATTCGTGTCCCCTTAATTGTTAAGTGGCCTCATGTCGTGGAACCGGCAAGCAAATGTAATGTTCCGGTCATAGGCACTGATTTTTTTCCGACAATTTTAGATATTGCAGGACTGAAATCTCGGCCCGAAAGCCACATTGACGGAATTAATATTACGCCTCTCTTAAAACAGAGCGGTAACATTAAAAGAGATACTTTATACTGGCACTATCCCAATTATATCGGTGCCGGACACCCGGGCGGAGCCAGACCCTGCAGTGTTATACGTAAGGGGCACTGGAAACTAATAGAGTCCCTAGAGAATAATCGACTGGAATTGTTCAACCTAAAAGAGGATCTAGGAGAGAAAAATGATATGGCATCAAGGATGCCATCGAAGGCGAATGAATTAAAGCTATTACTTAAGGCATGGCGAAAAGATGCCAATGTGCAGATGCCCGAATTGAATCCGGATTTTGATAAAGCCTTAAATGATCGGAAAAGGAGTGGAAAAATCGAAGGTCTCTAAAAAGGGTCTGGCAATTGAAGAACAGAGTCGGTTCCAATTTAACTGTGGTTACGACGTCTCCAGAAAACGAAAGGCACGCAGACCAAATACATCGTGATACTGTATACTGCTGCCGGTACNGTTACTGGAGGAAGGACCTTTCCCTCTACCGCTGCGACGATGGTTCCGACTGCGATTGCAAGGGTGCCATTCTGTACGCCGGATTCGATCGAAATGGTGGTCGCATTTCTGTGATCTAACTTAAGAATCTTGGCCGATCCAAGTCCTAGGATCAGCATCACAATATTCAGCAGCACTGCTACCGGNCCAAGAGTNCCGAGATTACTCGAGAAAGTTCCCCAGTTGTTTGCCAGNGCCGCGACAATGATCAACACGAAGAGCGCTACTGCTGTGCGCGACACNACAGGTGCNATCTTTTCCACTAGAGTCGGAGACTTTGCCGTGAAGGCCATTCCGATNATTACTGGCACTGCCGTGATCAGGAACATCGTTAGGCCTAGTCGCGTCACATCGACCGGAGGCGCATCCTTGCCCATGAAATGGTTGACACTGAACGCGACCAGTAGTGGTACAGTGAGGATCGAAAGTAAGCTCGTGATCGCCGTGAGTGATATTGAAAGCGGTGCGTTTCCGCCTGCGATCTTGGTTAGAATGTTACTCGTCACTCCNCCNGGACACATAGCGAGAATCATAAGACCAACTGCGAAAATAGATTCGAGTCCGAAAGCATAGGCCAAACCGAGNGCGACCAGCGGTAGCAACACGATCTGGTTTGCTAGGCCAACGCCGAAAGCGACCGGGAACTTCAAGACCCTGGAAAAGTCATGCCCCTTCAGCCCGAGGCCGAGAGAGAACATAATAAAAGCGAGTATGAGTGGGAGCAGAACCTTGACGATCATATTGATTAGAGAAAGATTCCTTTAGGATTCTATTTTGTCTTGTGCCATGGCATTCGGGCATTNTTGGTGATCTCGGAATCCAGTTCGTTCATCCGGGCAGACAGGTCCTTAACTGTTTTTGGATTNTCCTTGGCCAGATTTGTCTTTTCACCCATGTCTTTAATNAGATCAAAGAGAAGAATTTCGGGGTCAGGTGCTTTCCAGTTCTTACCAGCGTTCCTAGGCTTTCTTTTCTTTTTTACCAGAAGCTTCCATTTACCNTTCCGAAGACCCTCAATTTCNCCGCGGGATGTGTAGTAAAGAAACTCNTTTCNTGGCGACTTAGCATTCTTGTTAAGTAGATCCGAAGCATTCAGCCCGTCAATTTTTTGATCTGCTGGTAGCGGTGTACCGGTAAGGGCCGCGATGGTTGGTAATAGATCAATGGTTCCCATGAGNTCGTGGCATTCGGTTCCTGCTGGGATTCGTCCNGGTGCCCACATNACGCAGGGNACACGCTGGCCNCCTTCAAATGTCGTGCCTTTACCGTCTCGTAGTGGGCCGGCNCTNCCGCCATGGTGCCTGAAAGGAAGCCATGGACCGTTGTCAGTGGTATAGATNACATAAGTATTTTTTGAGAGGTTCAGTTCGCGTACTTTGTCCATNAGCCGTCCAACTTCGGCATCAATATGTTCGATAGTGTTCGTGTAGGCATTCAGGTGGTTCGGATCGCGGACATCATCTGGAACGTATAGAGGTATGTGAGGCATTGAATGTGGTAAGTATACAAAGAAGGGCTTCTTCTGGTTAGCGGTGATGAAATCGATGGCTTTTTGAGTGTAACGGCGGGTGACNGTGCGCTGATCAACGGGAAGCTCCACAATTTTTTCGTTTTCCATTAGTGGGGTGTTCCACTTGGTCAGTGTGGACTCGGGATCTTTCCAGAGCTCGTCCATGCCCGGGGCCCGGCCCGGAGGCTTACCTTTGTTGTCCGGATGATTCATGTCATTGGAGTAAGGAATTCCGAAGTATGTATCAAAGCCGTTCTTTTGGGGGAGAGTCTCAGGATGATGTCCGAGGTGCCACTTACCGAACGCTGCAGTAGCGTAACCTTGGTTCTTCAGGTGATCGGCGATAGTGTGTTCGGTCGGATTAAGTCCTTTCGTAGAAGACGGGAAGAGCACATGCTGGTGCATGCCTACACGTTTTGGGTAACAGCCAGTCAGTAACGCTGCGCGAGAGGGTGTACAGACAGGAGAAGCTACCATAAAATTGGTAAAGCGACGGCCNTCCTTGGCCATACGGTCGATGTTTGGAGTCTTGATNTTNGTTGANCCGAAGCATCCGAGGTCCCCGTATCCCTGATCATCTGTAAAGATGATAATGAAATTGGGTTTTTCTTTGGCTGCTTGAAGTGTCAGAGCCGTTAAGAGAAGANTCAGTGTAATTGGGAAGAGGAGAAAATATCTGAACATTGATGAATTGAACCTGACTCTTGGGTGTGGAGTCAAGGTTAATGGGTGAGTCGAATGCATATCTATATTTGTAGTGTTTTGTTTGTCTATAATTCTCAATCCTGTTACCATTTTGCCGCTATATTTGATCTACATAAGAATTATGTTTCGACTGATATCCTTTAACTTTTTTTTCATAATTCTTGGTTTAGCAACTAACGCTGAAAAGAGACCCAATGTCTTGTTCATTTCTGTTGATGACATGAATGATTGGGCGGGTTTGAGTAATGGATATTCTGGAAAAGTCCATGTCCCAAACCTTGAGAGGCTGAGACGTTTAGGTGTCAATTTTCAAAAGGCATACACGGCGTCACCTGTTTGTTGCCCCAGTAGAACGGCCGTGATGCTGGGCCGACGCCCATCAACTAGTGGTATCTATAATAATAGTCAATGGTGGTTCCCCCACTTACCAGAAGTGGTTTCCTTACCAATGGCATTTAGGGCTCAGGGTTATAAGGCCATTGGCGCAGGAAAGATTTTTCACCACACCGCAGGGTTTAATCCGCCAAATCAGTGGGATAATTTTCAGAAATTAGTTTTTAATGATGACCCATGGTTCCGAGGAAAGAAGATTAATTATCCTTGGTCAAAGCCTAAAGAATATCCTAAGGGCTACCCTTTCAGCGGATTGACAGGCGTTCCGCACGAGGGTGACTGGGGAGTCATTCCTGATTTGAAGGAGGCCAATTACGACGACTCAAAGACAGTTGATTANGTGGTCAGTGAGCTGGAAAAAAAACATGATAGACCTTTCTTTCTCGCCTGCGGAATTTTTCGGCCTCATCTTCCTTGGTATGCTCCTAAGAAATATTTCGATCTTTATCGTCTCGAGGATATTAATCTGCCTGCTCTTAAAGAAGGCGACTTAAACGATGTTCCTGAAGAGGGTAGGAAGCTCGCTGCTTTTCGCAGGAATGATTTCATTAANATTAAGGACAATGGCAAATGGAAAGAAGCTATCAGAGCTTACCTTGCATGCATTAGTTTTGCTGATGCTCAGCTTGGTCGGGTACTGGATGCATTGGAAGAGAGTCAATATAAGGAAAATACTATCATATTTTTTTGGTCAGATCATGGGTGGCACTTTGGTGAAAAGAATCACTGGCATAAGAGTACTTTATGGGAAGAGGCGACAAGGATCCCTTTTACTGTGGTGGCTCCCGGAATCACTAAGGGTGGATCAACATGTAGCCGTACAATTGATACACTATGTATTTATCCGACTTTACTTGAATTATGTAACATGGAGCAGGTCAAGGGACTTGACGGTGTGAGTATCGTTCCCCTATTAAAAGACCCGGACATGGAGTGGGGAATTCCTGCTGTGAGTGAATTTAGACGCGGTCAGTGCTCGGTAAGATCAGAGCGCTACCGCTACATCCGTTATAGTGACGGGAGTTCGGAACTTTATGATCATTCCAAAGATCCCAATGAGTGGCGCAATCTCGCAGGCAATAAATATGAAAGTATCGTAANGGACCTTGCCCGTTATGTTCCAACAAAATTCACANAGAACGCTCCATCCAAGGGATCTTATGAGTTTGACCCTAATTCATATACTTGGACTAACAAAAAAACTGGCAAGAAGATCAGTNCAAAATAAAAAGCGGCCCTTGAAGACAAGGGCCACTCAGTAAATTTTTTCTGATTTTATTTAGTTTAAATCAGATTCTTTGAAGAGGTTTAATGGTTGTGACCTGCGTGNGAACCAGATCCACCAATACCAATCTGAAACTGTAACCAGAGTGCGTGTTCGTCTTCAATAGAATCAGCACGNTTATAATCATATTGAATACGTGCTAAAATATTATCGCTCAAATATCTGGATAGAGCGAAAGAGGTTCTGTGCCTTTCTTCCAGTTCAAGTTCAGCTAAATCAGAGATGTATTCCTGCCTTGCTGAAATCGTGGTTATTTCATCGAGGCCGTAAAATAGAGCTGCCGAGAAACCCCAATCACTAACATCATCTGAATCACCGTCCTCATGTTTTACTTCCGCACTTCTGCCAATTATTTCAGCTTTNAATTTTGTAGCTCCTTCGCAGAATTCGAGGCCATTACCATGGTCATGGCCGCCCCAGAGTTTTTGAACGCCAGCACCATAGGCCCATGTCTTAGTTCCAAATTCATTTTCTCCTACAGCGAGTGAGCCTGATACCATTAGCGTCTGATCTTCATCAAGATAGTATCTGACATCGGCNGATGTTATCCAGTCTGAGATATTAATGCCATCAGCCTCAATGTGGTGCTCTTCGTGGTCTTCTCCCTCATGATCGTCNTGATCNTCTCCCTCATGATCGTCNTGATCNTCTCCCTCATGATCGTCNTGATCCTCTCCCTCATGATCGTCGTGATCNTCTCCCTCATGATCATGATGATCATCATGATCACCGTGACCATGTTCGTGATCGTGTAGCCTCGCTTTGCCGCTTGCGATGTTAATTGACCAGCGGGAATTTGGTTTGTAATCCAATTGAATTCCCCGTGTAATCAATTCTCCTTCAGAGAGTAATCTGCTGTTTTGCAAATTCTGATTCACATAATCCCACATATGAAGGTGGTTTTGATTTTGAAAACCAAAACGATTTAAGAATTGTCCACCCGCTATACTTAAGGAATCACTGAAATCATACCGAATGATTACTTCCTCTATTCCAGTTTCCCACTCATCATCNTCGTTTTGGAGAGCAATACCATAAAATAAGCCGGAGATATTCTCGCCTATATTGCCATCAATGTGTAATTCAACTGGGTGAATTTGATAGTCTTTTTGCGGATCATGTTCACTGGTCGCGTAACCACTGACTGGTGTATCAGAATCTAAAAGAGATCCTGTTAAGTTAAGANACACTTCAGGGAGAATGCTGAAGCTTTGAGAAGCTTCGCCATTGTCACCAACATTGAATTCAAAAACTTCCTCTGCGCTTAGTGGCGAGATAGCTAAAATTGCGAGAGAGTATATNGGGAGGATGAGTTGTAATATTTTCATTTTCTATTAACGGGATNATGCTAATGCAATCTAAATGCATTATTAATGCAATTGATATGCAATAAGTTATNGAATTTAAAGATGCAATACAAATTTGAATAATTTCACTCAATTNCAATAAAAAGAGCCGCCGGACGGCTTGTATTTTGTTGGCTAGTCTCGTTCCTAGCACAATAACCAAATACCTATTTTTATTGAGTTTTTCATCAGATTGGTTGTACCAGACCAATGGATACAATCTTTAATGGGCAAAAAAGAACCCCGATAAAACAAATTTGCATTTGTCTTATCGGGGCTGGTTCTAATTTGAATATGAATTTCCGTAAAATCTTAATGATTGCAATTANCGTGGCAATCAAGTGATGCGCCAATTGCTATCTTAAATTGTAACCAGATAGCGTGCTCGTTTTCTGCAGAACCGCNACGATTATAATCGTATTGGATGCGGGCGAGGACGTTGTCGCTTATGTTTCTGGAAAGAGCTAATGAAGTACGGTTCCTGTCTTCAAGCTCAAGTTCTTCCAGTTCTGAGACATATCCGTGTCTGGCTGAAATGGTTGTCAATTCATCAAGACCATAAAAGATAGAAGCATAATAGCCCCAATCACTAACGTCGTCGGAATCTCCGTCTTCATGTTTAACTTCTGCGCTTCTTCCAATCGCTTCGGCTTTCAATTTGATTGATCCCTTACAAAACTCTAGACCGTTTCCGTGGTCATGACCTCCCCAAAGCTTTTGAAGGCCCACACCGTATAACCAGGTATTTGTTCCGAACTCATTTTCACCCACTGCAAGTGAACCTGAAATCATTGTTGTTCNATCATCATCAAGATAGTATCTGACGTCAGCAGTTCCAATCACGTCTGAAATGTTGATTCCATCAGCCTCCATATGGTGGTCATCATGGTCACCGTGTTCCTCACCTTCGTGATCATCATGGTGCTCTTCACCCTCGTGGTCGTCATGGTGCTCTTCACCTTCGTGGTCGTCATGATGCTCTTCACCCTCGTGGTCGTCATGATGCTCTTCACCCTCGTGATCGTCGTGATGTTCGTCGCCNTGGTCGTCGTGATGGCCTNCATGTCCATNGTGGCCATGATCATGCTCGTGAACCCTCGCTTTACCNGCTGAGAAGTTAAATGACCATCTTGAGNTTGGTGTGTAATCAACAGAAATTCCACGAGTTGTCATTTCTCCTTCATTCAAAAAACGGTTGTTTTGAAGGTGTAGGTTTACAAAATCCCAGGCGTGCACACAGTGTTCATTTTGGAATCCAAAACGATTTAAAAATTGTCCACCTGTAATACTAAGTGAATCATTGAGGTCATAGGAAAGCTTAACCTGCTCCAGTGCGAATTCCCAATCCTTGTCCATGCTCTCCAATGCAATGGAATGAACTGTTCCCTTGAGTTGATCACTAAATACAAAATTTGTATGTAGTTCTATGGGATGAACTTGATAGTCTCTTGAAGGATCATGCTCATTAGTAGCGAGATCACTGACGGGAGTATCAGATTCTAAAAGACCTGTAAGGTTAAGGTGAACTGCTGGATCAAACCCGATTCCAAAGATACTACTACTCTGGCTTTCACCAACAGTATGCTCAAAGACTTCCTCTTCAGCATTTATCGTAAATAGGAGGAATAAACTGAATGATAATATAGAAATGATGGATTTGATTAATTTCATGGGTTTAAAAACTTTTATAATGCAATTAAGTTGCAGTAATAATACCTATCCGCGATTAATCAAACATAAAATGCAATTTAGTTGCAATAATTTCAATTTCGCGTTTAATTTTAGAGTTTCAATTGTTTAAGATTCACACTCAATCCGATGAAATTTATTAAATTCCTAGCTTTGTGCTTAAGTTTTGTTTGCCTATTTGGTTCCAATGAAATATTTGCTGCGGAGGATACAAAATACGTCGCCGCAATGTCCGGCGTAGAGTGCACAGCATGTAAACGGACCATAGCCAAAGCCATATCCAAACTTGATGGTGTGAAAACAATTAGAATTATTAAGAAGAGTAAAAAAAGTCATCAACTTGAAATTTTTACGGACGGCTCACATGAACTGACCAAGGCCGATGCTGTTAAGGCTCTTGAAAAAGCCAAGCATTATAAAATACTGAGTTGGAAAAAGGCATAATCAAATTAATCTTTACTATGGCATTGACCAAAATCAGTTGTGTCATCGGTGCTGTTAAATCTGATCTGTTAAGATTTATTTTTTCAGCATTCATTGCTCATTTGGTTTTGGGTTGTGGTAATAAGGATTCGACGAATCTTCAAAATAGCCAAGATGCCCAAAAAACAAGACCGGTCGTTTTTGTTCCTATCGCGCCTTATGATTTTGTCTTCGAACGCCTCGCTGGCGATCTTATTGAAATTAACGTTATCGTTGGTGAAGGAGATGACCCACATTCCTACTCTCCGACTCCAAAACAGATCGTGGAAATGGCAAAGGCTAACTTGCTGTGCTCAGGTGAACTGGGATTTGAGAGTAACTATTTTGTAAAGCTTGGTGATGGAAAGACCGGGCCCAAGGAATTGAATCTTCTTGAAGGTTTGGAATTACTTGAGGGTCAGTGCGATCACCCGAGTCATAAGACTGAAACTACCGAAGATGATCATGATCATGATCATGAAGACTTGAATGATCCTCATGTATGGCTGTCATCGACTATGCTTATCACGCAGTCGGACCGCATTGCCTCGAAATTAAAAGAGATTCTACCTAAGGAGAAGGCGTCTGTTATCGATGCCAATTTGAAAAAATTCAAAGAGGAATTGACTGCTGTTCATGAAGAAATTGGTGCGGTACTAAAGCCATACAGCGGGGAGAAGTTTTTTGTTTATCATAGTGCTTTTGCCTATTTTGCCCAAGACTATGGTCTTGAGGAAATTGCTATAGAAATAGGGAACCGGTCTCCTACTCCCAAACAATTAGCAAAAATCGCGGAACAGGCTAAATCCGATAAGGTGAAAACAATTTTCGTACAGCCACAGTTTGACCAGACTAGTGCGGCTGCATTGGCTGAGTCAATAGATGGAAATGTAGCTAAATTAGATCCTCTGGAAAAAGACATTATTGCCAATTTGCGAAAATTTGCGACTGCTATTAAAAGTAGTTATTAATGAAGGTTGTTTCCTGTACTGAATTGTCATTCTGCTATGGCAAGGTCAAAGTTATCGACAACGTATCATTCGAAGTGCTTAAGGGTGAATCGATTTCAGTAATTGGTCCTAACGGAGGTGGTAAATCAACTCTTCTAAAACTATTACTTGGACTCGAGACTCCAGAGAGCGGGACCCTTAAAGTTTTAGGTCAAAGGGCAGGTCGGAGCCGCAAGAAAATAGGTTATGTACCTCAGGCGATGCATTTTGATCCGGCTTATCCAGTGTCCGTGCTTGAGATTGTACTTATGGGCAGGCTTGACCGACTAGTTGTCGGTAGCTATTCCAAGCAATGCCGTTCAGTTGCTGAGCAGGCCCTTGAAAGTGTGCATCTTGCTGATTTTAAAAATCGTCCATTCTCTGCCCTCTCTGGTGGTGAGAGGCAACGCGTCATGATTGCCCGCGCTCTTGCCTGTGAGCCTGAACTATTATTGTTGGATGAACCGACTGCAAATATTGATCTTTCTGCTGAGGAACAATTCATCGAAGCCTTAGATGCATTGCGAAAGGACATGACTCTAATACTAGTGACTCACGATCTTGAACTGGTCTCCGAATTGAGTGATTCAGTCTTGTGTGTCAATCAGCACGTTCACCGGCACTCGCTTCCTTTGAGCGGTGAGACGATACGAGAAATCTACAGTGGGCGCCGGAGAATAGAACATGACCGAAAGACGCGTCATCATCAGGGGGACCATTCCGCATGTAATCATGACTGAATTTTTTGAAACAGTTCGTGACGTTCCGGTGATTCGATTCGCTTTGCTGGCTGGTATTGTATCTAGTCTTACTTATGGGGTCGTGGGTACTTTTGTTGTGACTCGTCGGATTGGTTATATTGCCGCTGCTATAGCACATAGCATTTTAGGAGGAATTGGTGCCGCAATCTATTTTAGTCGCACTTACGATTTGGTCTGGTTGACTCCAATGCTGGGAGCAATCATTGCTGCGATTACTTCCGCAATTGTCATTGGCTGTATTAGTCTGAAATTTCGAGAACGTGAGGATACGATCATATCTGCGGTGTGGGCCGGTGGTATGGCAATGGGACTTTTGTTTTTGCACCATACCCCTGGTAAAGGGGTCAATTTGGAGAGTTATCTTTTTGGTAATATTCTCCTGACTTCGAAAGGTGATGTCATTGCAACGTGTGCTCTCGGATTGGTCGTTCTTGCTCTGGTTGGCCTTTTTTATCACAAGCTTGTTGCTGTTTGTTTTGACGAGGAATTTGTTCAGTTACGTGACGTTTCCTCAAAGGCTTACTATTTGTTGCTTCTGGTGCTTACTGGGATTTGTATGGTTCTCCTAGTCCGTGTAGCCGGGATCGTTTTATCGTTGGCTCTTATCATTCTCCCTGCCGCGACTGCTTGCCGTCTTGTTCGACGGATGTGGACCATCATGGTCGTGGCAGTGGGTCTGTCGATGATCTATAATGTGGGTGGTCTTATGGTGAGTTTTCAGTTGGATCAACCGACTGGACCATTCGTTGTTGTAGTAGCTTGTGCTGTTTACGGAGCTACGGTTCTTTTCAGAAAATCTTGATTCTTCGCTGAAGCGCAAAAAGGTTCCAGATCCATGAGGCCAGTTTTAATTGATTGATCTTAGTGCATATCGCCTAAAACCTGTATTCATGGATTTTCCCAGACCTGAAGAATTAGTGAGTCATCGTTCACGTTCTTAATTTTTAGAGGGAAAACAACATTCTGATTAATTTTAACTCGGGGACTTAAAGGCTCGAAAGAACCGCCGATTGACTTTCTTAATTCGAATGTTCCGGGAGGCAGATTGTTTATACTGATTGTTAGTTCATTATTAGAAGAGTCATAAGCGTTAATGATTAGTTCTGCTGGTTCGCCGCATCCAATTAATCCGTCAATATTATATTGAGAGACGAATTCCCATATGACTTCTTCCGAGAACGATGGCCATTCATGGAATCCTTCCTGGACCCGATAATGCTCTACCGTATGACAGTCTGCAGTCTCGGCCCATAGATAACGTGTAACCCCTCTACTGAATTGACTAGTAGTAGGAGAAGACTGGGAACCGTTAATTGAAACCCAGTACTTATTGAGCTGATTTATTGAAATTGAATACTGATTTCCATTGTATGGATTATAGAAGTCGTTAGTTCCATGAATTGTAAGAATTCCTGTTCGGGCAGTTGGCGTAAAATCCTCATGGGTCCACTTCCACATGCTGGCGGCGACAGATGCTATCGCTGCGAAACGATTACCGAGTAAGCTGGCATAATCCCACATGAGATTACCTCCGAGCGAAAATCCGCAAGCGTATATTCTTTCAGGATCAGCGGAATAATCTGCTACGAGTGCATCTATCATAGATTCAGCGAAACCTATTTCGTCTGTCCCATTATCATATGGTCCTTTATTATTCCAAGTAGTCGATTTACCACCTTTTGCATCCGTGATTAAGCCTTGGGGATAAACTGCAATGAACTGATTTGCATTTGCAAGAGGACGAAAGTCAGCAGTGTTCCGCATCATGGATTCTGCATACATGTCTCCACCATGAAAACAGAACAGGACAGGAATCGATTTAGAGTCATCAAAATTCGATGGTAGGTAGACTAGGTATTCTCTAGTGGTTCCATCGATTCTCAGTGTCTTGTTAATGATTTGCTGAGTCCAGGCGCAACAAGAACTGAAAAGAAAAAAGAATACGGCAATGCACTGTAATCTTATCATACTTTATGCTTACTGCATTTCCCGATCTTTTCCAATGCTACGTTAATCTAATCCTCTATGGATTATGAGTCAGAACGAAAACCGGAATGAAAAAGGTAAGGAGGTAAGGAAGTTGATTTGATAGGATAAGCTATTAAATAAACCAAGTGAAAAAGATAATATGGAAAATACCCTTAGTCATATTATGTATTTATA
>PAPL01000063.1 GCA_002708885.1 Verrucomicrobiales bacterium
TCACGCACGCGGGTGGCTTGCGGGCGCAGCGGCCCGACGAGGTGATCGAGTTCGTGGACGACACCGAGTACACCACTTACAGGTCGACGCTGCGCCTGATCACCGACGGACCGCTGGATGCCTACGCCGAGTTCGGCAGCGGCTTCCACCGTGATGATCTGGAATTCGGCGCCAAGCAGTTCATGGGCGACATCGCGCCGATGCTGATCGACGTCGACGCTTTCGATCGCGAGCTGATCTGGCAGAAGCTGTGGTATACCCAGCGCTTCTTCTACACCGGGCGCGGCATCGTCGATCAGATCGACCGGATGCTCTGGAATCTGGCGAGCCGACACGCGCGACAGCCGATCTTCAAACTCCTGGGCGGCTGCCGCGACAAGGTCCCGGCCTACCGCAATATCGGCGGTTCGACCATCGACGAATTGGTCGCCAGCGGCGTGCAGGTCAAAGAAGATGGATTCAAAGGCTGCAAAGATCACTCCTATCGAGGCGTCAAAGGAAATATAGAGCTCTTCACCGAATTGCGTGCCGCCCTCGGCGACGACTTCCTGCTGATGCACGACGCGGTCGAGCACTATACCTATACCGAAGCGGTCAAAGTCGGCCGAGCATTGGAAAAACTGAATCTGCGTTGGATCGAGGAACCTCTGCAAGACTACGATCTGATGGGACTCAAGAAACTCTGCGCAACCCTGGACCTGCCAGTTTTGGCACTAGAATGGATCGGGGCCATCGGCGGCCAGCCTTTCAACACCTCGGCATTCCTGGCACTGCAGGCCACCGACATTGCCCGCCAGCGCGGAATCGGTATCACCGGACAGATCAAACAAGCGCAACTCTGCGAGAGCTTCGGCGTCCAGTGTCACGGCGGAGATCACCACGTTATTCTAGCTGTGGGCAACGATCCACTCTACGAATCGGCCTCGGGTCTCGGCCCCCTGCCGCAAGATGCGCAGATCAACTGTTTGGGCACAGCCTATATAGAAGACGGCTACCTGCGGATCGCCTATAACGATCAGCCGGCACCCGAGCCGGATTGGGACGAGGTGGAGCGAAACGCCTTAGCCGTGATTTAGAGAGCACATTGTTGCGACCATCGGCTTGGAAACACGGCAGTAGACCTGCGCGATCACTGATCATAAATTATCCATCAATACAAAATTATCTTTTACAAAGGAGCTCCATCTCATGTCCGATCGCCTCCGCATCGCTGCCATCGTCACCATCTATCACCCCAAGGCTCACGCCGATGTCATTGTCACCAAATACCTCAAGGGCATGTCTACCGACGAGGGTTTTCTGGCTCCCGAAATCGATATCGTCTCGATCTATCTCGACCACGCGCTCGAAAACGATATCGGCCTGGGTCTGGCCGAAGAATACGGCGTAGAGGTCTATCCCAGCATCCGCCGCGCCTTACACGCCGGCGACAACAAGCTCAATGTCGACGCAGTGCTTTTAGTCGGCGAGCACGGCGACTACCCCTGGAATGAGCGCGGCCGGCACATGTACCCCCGTCGTTATTTCTTCGAACAGATCGCCGGGGTCTTTGCCGAAAGCGGACGCTCGGTGCCAGTATTCAACGACAAGCACTTCGCCTATGATTTCAAGGATGCACAGTGGGTCTGGGACCGCGCCCGGGAATTAGAGATCCCGCTGATGGCCGGCTCCAGCCTGCCGCTCTGCTGGCGCAACCCCTACCTCGAATACGACAAAGAAACCAATGTCGAAGAAGCGCTCTCGATCGGCTACGGCGGTATCGAGGCCTATGGCTACCATGCGTTGGAAACCATGCAGTGTATGATCGAGCGAAGAAAGGGCGGCGAGACCGGAGTCATCTCGGTGCAATGCCTGGAAGGCGATGCAGTATGGCAGGCACGCGACGAAGGTCGATGGTCGAGCGAACTCGCCCACGCCGCCTGCGACGCGATCCAAAACAAACCAGCAGGCCCGATGGAAGACCACGCCAAAGACCCAGCGGTATTCCTGATCGAATACGCCGACGGACTCAAGGCCGCAACACTAATGCTCTCGGGCTATGTTTCGGATTTTGCCTATGCCGCCCGCGTCGACGGCCAGGTGCACGGAGTGGAGTTTTATTTACAGAACGAAGGCCCCTTCGCCCATTTCGGCTATCTCTGCCGCAATATCCAGCACTTCTTCCAGACCCAGCAAGCGCCCTATCCTCCCGCGCGCACCCTGTTGACCACCGGAATTATCGATGCGGCGATGAACTCTCGCCACGAAGGACATCGCGTCGTCGAAACGCCGTATCTCGATATAACCTACACCTCATACGAAGAGCTGCCGCAGCGCCCTTCGAGCACCCGTCCCACCGGCGCCTGTATCGACCCGCAGGCACCCGACATCATCTAAGACCAACTCCCAGTACAAATCAGCCCGCATCTCATTCCCATTCGACCGTACCCGGCGGCTTGTGGGTGATATCGTAAAAGACGGCTTCTATACCCTCCACCGCCAACAGGCGCTGGCACAGATCATCCAGTACTTGCTCGGACAACTGACTGAACCGCGCGGTCATAAAATCGTCCGTCGAGATCGGACGCAGCACCACGCTCTCCTGAACCCCGTCGGAAGAAAACGGCAGGAGCACCGTCGGCATTTGCGTAACCTCTTGCATCAACCCGTAGCGTTCCAGTCCTTCCATCGAGATGGCATCGGCCTGGCGCAGCAAATCGAGTCGATCGCGGGTCAGATAGCCCGCCTTGAGCCTTTGACTCGGTCGGGAGTCGGGGCCCAGCAGATAAACCACCCTATTTATAGAGGGAAAACTGTTGGTCAATTCGGTCGACAATGCTTCCAGCGTCTGCCAATCGCTCTTTCCCGCAACCAGCGCTGGATGCGCATACGTTCGCGAGTCTCCCTGTACTCCGACACTGCGCAAAGGCAGGATCTCCAGATCCAATCCGAAATTCGCCGCAAGTTTTTGTGCCTCGGCTCCGAGCTGATCCATACCCTCCATCTCCGCCTGCCCCTCGCTGCACAAAGCCCTGACCGCCAACCCCGGTCCCGGAAACGGATGTCGCCATATCAAGTGATGCGGCAGACCGAGCTTCCCACCCAGTTCGCGCGCTTCATCTTTGTAAAGCTGGTCCAGCGGCTCGACNACCTTACCCTCTGCTAAAAGCGCCTCGATAACACCGACNCGNTTGTGATGAGTCTTGATCAANGCCGCNTTTTCGCTNCCGCCCGATTCGATGGTATCGGTNTAGAGCGTACCCTGNCCCAGTAGCCATTCCTCGGGATCCAGTTCCAACTCGGCNAACGCACGATCGCGGACTCGAACGAATTCTTCGCCAATCTGCAAACGCTTCTCCTCCGGNTCGGCGANNCCCTCGGTCACACTGAGAAAATNTTCGCTGGCATCGACGACCTTGAGGTTGCGAAAACCGGANTCCTTCATNAANCGCTCGACCAGCGCCGTCTCACCNCTGCGCATAAAACCGTTGTCGATNTGCAAACCCAANACCCGATCNTCNCCTAAGGCGCGATTGAGCAANAGAAANGCGACCGACGAATCAACCCCGCCGCTGACCANAAGGAACACNTTCCGCCCCACNGTCTGTTGCTGCACGCGCTCCATCGTCCGCTCNATATACTGCTCCATCGTCCAGGTNCGGTCCNCACCNCANAGCGCGACAAAATTATCGAGGATCTCCATACCCCGGGCGGTATGCGTCACCTCCGGGTGNAATTGCAATCCGTATATCCTGCGTGCTTCGTCNCCCATTGCCGCAACCGGGCAGTCGTCGGTCGCGCCCAGGACTTCGAANCCGGGCGGTAGCGCTTTGACCGCATCGCGATGGCTCATCCATACCAACTCGCGTTCGTCGAGACCAGCAAGAACTCCCCGCGCTCGTTTGACCTCCAGATAAGCCGCACCAAACTCGTGCGTCTCTCCGCGCTCGACCCGACCACCGAGGCGATGACANAGNAGTTGATGGCCGTAGCACAGACCCAGGATCGGCTTGTCGATCTGNAGGATATCAGAATTGTATTNGGGAGCTTCCGGATCGTATACACTCGAAGGACCACCNGACAAGATCAATCCATCGGCATCTTCTAAGTCAGAAACCGCGACTTCAGGCGAACGGATCTCGGCATAGACGTGGAGGCGACGGATACGATTGGCGATAAGGTGGGCGTACTGCCCTCCGAAATCNAGAACGANAATNCCCAAGNTAGGACTCCACTACGGGAGAGGTGAACNGAGGGGANAAGATGGGTAAAATATAAANATCGCGACCGGGAAGGCAACAACCATNGGCAAATTCGNNTAGNGGNCTTGATTNCNCNNNGAGCAGNTGAAGACCAGCTCGGCTTTGAGCATAGCAATGTCGGCTTTGAGCATCGCAATGGTCNAGAACGCCGNCGCNAANCTTAGATCCGNCCGTAGACCCTCTCCCCNTCCCGNTCCTCCATCGTCAACTGGTCGTTTTGGATCCGGATATTGACGACTTTATCGAGCAATAGCGGCGTGTCGCCNCCCGGGTCGTTGGTCTGCACATTGGTAAAGGTGATCCGCAGNAGATCNCCGACCAGNACGTAGGTNCCGGAAAANCGGATTTCCAGCGTCTGAGGNTAGACGCCATTGCGGTCCACCGCGCCCCCATCGGGAGCCGTATAGTCGCGCAACTCAGCACGCCCGTCTTCCTTGAANNTATAGATCTGATTCTTCTCCGCATCGTCGCGACTCCAGGTCCCCACTAGCAATGAGCGCAAGTCGGTTATGCCTCCGCCCTGGGGATCATAGGGATTGGCCCGTTTGAAGTCGCCACAAGCCACTAGCAAGGGCAGAAATACCATAATCAATTGAGCCCACATCACTTTAAAACCTATGCATTATATTGAGTAACGGATACCCGCTGGCAGCAAAGCCCAACCCTATATCGAGTTTATTATCGGTCTGTGCAACACTCGACACTCCGTCACCTCCCATCCACATCACATCGACCAGATTATAGGCGTATAACGCACCGGCGAGCCAAAAGAAACGATTGCTGCTCGTGCGACGATCGCTGGCTCCTTCGAAGTAGAAATCGTATTCCTTCTGCGTAAGATCAGGCCCCAGACTCTCGTATTTAGCAAACCAGTCGTCGCTGCTTATCCTATAGCTCACACCTAACGATAGTGCAGCGATCTCCAAGCCCATCAGCGACAGGCCTTTCGCTCTCTTGCCCGTATGGTACTGATAGAGACCGGGTAAAAGGCTCAGCCGCAGCGACGGACCGGAATTCAAAGCATAGTTCTTGGCCAGAAATTGATCGATTTCCACCAGGCGACCAGGATCTTGAATCTGGGCCACGCGCATCAACATCGGATCCCTGTTGCCCTGGATGTGCAAAAGCTGAACCAGCGACATCTTGGGATAGATTTGAAGCACTTTCAGAGCGCCGACGCTCTGGGGTGTTACCGAAAGGGTATCACCACTTAGAGGGTGGAGTACAACTTCCTGGTCGATGATGTCGAATAAATCGCCCTGAATCACGCCATCCTCTCGACCCAGATCGATAAAAATCAGCCCATCTGTATTGCGAATGACCAATCCCTTGTCCGCCATCTCAGCCCCGGCCGTCCCCAGCAGCGCCAGGACAATAAGGCCGATCCCGGTTTTTTGCCTAAACATAGTCGCTCACCTTGGTCGCAGCGCTAAGGCGCTCATGAAGTCTCTTCGACGATTATATCGTCTTCCATTTCGTCCAATTCCAAATCGTCGTCCAGATCGAGATCATTGTCCATCACCAGATCGTCGTCCTCTTCGATTTCCTCGTCCTCCTCGTCCTCACTACCACCCATTTTCCAAAGGTAGAAGGCCAAGCCCAGGCCCAAAAGTCCTAATACCGCCAATCCAATCATGAACCACAACGAATAGTAAAAAGGCTCTTCCTCCTCGTCCAAGGTCCCATCCTCGCCCTCTTCCCCCACTTCGAGGTCGCCATCATCGGGAAGATCCAGGTCGCTCGGATCGAGAGGTGGTAGACTCGGCGATCGTTCTTCTTCACTGAGTACAGTGCGCACGATTTCCTTGAGTTGCGCCACATCTTCTTCACGCTCGAGACTCAGACCGCCTTCAACGGGCTCCCCATCCTCGCTCAAGCCCTCGATGGGCACTGTCCCCATCAAGGTTACCGACTCTTTCAAGTCCTTTATATCATCCTTCATAATGTTGATATCGGTGTTGATTCCGCGCAGCTGGACCTTGAAACCTTCCTCGACGCGCTCGACGCGCTTCATCATCCGCTCGAGCCCTCCGATCCGACCCTGCACTTTCTGGATACTCTTTGTCAACTGCGAAATGCCCTGGCTGAAGCTCTGATGGTCATCCGCATTTTTTTCGGCTCGCATCACAGACCGTTCCTGGCCCATGATCATCTCTTCTTCGGGCGTAATGAAACGAACGATATCTCCGGGTCGCACCGGCAGCAGAAGTTCCGGAGCAATCCGCACGTTCGCAGCGCGATTGGCAATCTTGGAAATCTCGCCCGTGCCGATTTCGACTTCGGGAGCGCCTAGGTCCTCTCCGGTTATCGGATGGATCACCGCCTCCCCTGGCGGCCGTACGATGGTCACGGCCAAGCCCTCAACCAGACCCGATTCAGCTCCGGTATCGATCGTCAAGTTCGAACCACGCACCTTGGTGATCAATGCTTCTCCCGCATGGCCAGAAACCGCCCACAAGAGCAGGCAAATCAAAGCCAGCTCGACTCGTCTCATAATACTACCTCGTCAGTGTCCCGCCTGGTGCTCAACAAGCAGCGAAGGTCGCTGCCAGTCGATATCATCGCGCTCGGGATAGTCGCTGTTGTAATGAACCCCGCGACTCTCTTGCCGCTGACGCGCCGAGCGCGCGATGAGTTCGGCTACGGTCGCCAGATTGCGCAGCTGTATCAGTTCCGCATCCAGCGCCTGCCCCTTGTATAATGCTCTAATCTCCCCTGCGATCCGACCGGTCTCTACACAGGCCCGTTCCAAACTTCGATCGCTGCGAACAATGCCCACTTCATCCCACATCAGGCGTCGTAATGCCTGCCGTCGTTGCTCCAATTCGCCGGTCCCAATTCGCGCATCACCTTCCTCTAAGTCCACCCTGGGCACGGCTCCAGACGCATCCAATCGCGCGTGCTCAGCAGCACGTCGAGCAAAAACCAGACCTTCCAAAAGCGAATTGCTCGCCAGTCTGTTAGCACCCTGAAATCCGCTCATCGCGACTTCCCCTGCCGCATACAGACCTACAATATCCGTCTGACCGTGTGCATCCGTGCATACCCCACCGCACATATAGTGCGCAGCGGGCACTACCGGTATCGGCTCCTTGGTCATATCTATGCCGATCCCCAAACAATGCTGGTAAATATTGGGGAAGCGACGCCGAGTCTGCTCCGCATCCTTGCCGGTAGCATCCAGATAGACGCAATCCGCGCCTCTTTCCTGCATTTCGGCGACAATCGCTCGCGAAACCACGTCGCGCGTCTTCAGCGAATCTGTAAAGGCCGCGCCGCGATCGTTGACCAATTCGGCGCCAAAGCCACGCAGGGCCTCACTAATCAAAAACGAAGGGCCACCGGGATCATAGAGCATCGTCGGATGAAATTGCGTGAATTCCATATTGCCGACTCTAGCTCCGGCCCGCCAGGCCATGGCGACGCCATCGCCTGAAGCCACCTGCGGATTGGTCGTATGCAAAAACACCTGACCGCAGCCTCCGGTCGCCAGCAAAGTCACCGGCGCCAGCGCTTTGATCCGCTGTCCATTATGGGCATCCAAAACCCAGGCGCCCCGGCAGCGATTCTGATCATCGGCGATCAGATCGATCGCCAGATGATGGTCGTATAAAGCGACCTGCGGCAACGCTTCAACCGCCCGGATCAGCGCCCGAGCTACCTCGCGACCGGTCATATCATCCGCATGCACCACTCGCGGGTATTCGTGTCCTCCTTCACGCCCCAACGCCAAGATTCCAGGCGCTTCCTCATTGAACCGGGTATCGATAGCCACTAACTCGCGGACAACCTCAGGACCTTCTGCAACGACCGCCTCTACGACAGCCCTGTCACAAAGCCCATCTCCGGCTGAGAGCGTGTCCCGCACATGGCTTTCAAACGAGTCGGCTACGTCCATTGCAGCCGCAATCCCGCCCTGTGCATACTGGGTATTCGATTCTCGCCTCTCGCGCTTCGTGACCACTGCCACGGAACCGCGCCTGGCCGCTTTGAGAGCAAAAAAAAGGCCAGCAATACCACTCCCTATGATAAGATAATCGGCCTCAATATCCATATCTTGAGTAAAATAAAAAGGTTATAAAAGAAAAACCGGGATAGTATACCCGGACCGAAACATCGACCACCCCTATATCTTGGACCGTCTTCTCGCCGATGCCCAAGACTTATTTCGACCCGTATCTCTCTTTGGAAATGCTTTAGGAAAATAGTTCCCGCTCACGGGTAGCGCCATCCCGATCGCTCGTTATTTAAGAAAAATTAGCTTGTTGCGCTCGACGATCGGTCCGACCTGGAGTTGATAGTAATAGACCCCGCTGGCCACCTGCTCACCCTGCTGATTTCGCCCATTCCACGAAGTCGTATACAGCCCTGGGGCCGCCAATTCATCAACCAGACGCCGGACCAACCCCCCGGCAATATTGCGCACTTCTACCCTGACCAGAGTTCGCCCTGCGACAATCGGATCATTGATCCCGATCTGGTAATCGATCAGCGTAGTACCATTAAAGGGGTTGGGATAGTTTTGTCCGAGGGCGAAGTTCAGAGGTACGCGCGGATCAAAATTGAGAAAGGGACGCCAATTTACATCGCCACTTATCCGGGATTCAATCCAGCGCTCGTCGGCCCGCCCCCACCAATTATTAGTAGCAGTCAAGAGATTTACGGCCTTATTCTCGAGCAATCGCTCCCCACCCTGAACCACATTCAGGACCAACTGGGTCGGTACTGCGAACCCCTCGATCTGTAGGGCCAACTCATTGCGGTTAAAATAGTTGTTGTGGATCTCAGGACGAGCGCTAGTCGAAATCAAACCGATACGGTGATCGTTCAGAACATTGTCGCGAATAACGACTTCGCGCGTTTCAACACAGTGAATTCCAATACCGCCGCTAAAAAAATTTCCGCTCACCTGACCGCTGACCCCTCGATCCAAAACCAGATTCGCACCCGTATCGATCGCATCGCCGTTGGCACTGAAGCGGCTATCGGAGAGTTCGAGAAATCCCCCCCGTCGCCAGAGACCAGTNCCNCCATTGGCACTCAACTCAGCCTGGTTGATCCTCGTCAAACCCGGCCCTATGATNAAAATACCNATACCACCCGATTCCTCGACCTNTACTCTATCGAAGTTGATCTCTTCACCCACATCNTCCAATCGGATCCCATCCACNNCAGCNTGGTAGACTTCTACCTCCTCCANCACCAATGNGCGATTGAGATCGGCAGCGACCAAACCATAGCGGGCNTGCTCAAGGCGCGTCCGCCGCATAAANACCGANGCCACCATCCCCAGATCGATACCGTNCCAATCCCCNGGNTGTGGATCNGCGGCAATCGAACGGAATACCGTCTGTTCCCGCCNCGAGGAATTNATCTGCAAATCGCCATGGATCGTCANTTCNACGCGCGCTGGATCGCGCCCCNNCTCCAGCGCGTCAGCACCTACCCANACTTCAGTACCGGCACGGATNTCAAGACTCCCCCCCGGCAAGACCACCACATCACCAACCAANTCGACCTGGTCNCGCCAGACCTGAANAGCGTCAATTGGGCCGGCCCGTCGCCGATCTCCGAGTTTGAGATCGGCGACCATATGGTCACCTCGACGGTGAATATTGGTCACGCTGATCCCGGGAGCGGACGCCGGATTGGATGCAGCCCAATACTCAGTGAAACGCTCGCCATCGAAGACGTCAGTGGCATCGCCGAGATTGCCGGCAAAACCGGTCCTATAATCGCTGTTGTGGGCCCAGAAATCGAGGTTGTCGCGGCCGAAAAAAGGAGCCTTCACGGTACCCAGTGGNAAACCGGCATCCGNAAAGAGCCCGTCGGCACAGACCAGATCCACCAGCTTGGAAATCTCGGAATTGTTGTCGTTGCGCAACGTGTTTATCCGCCAGATCAGAAGCCCCTCAGCGGGCAAATTGCGCTCGTAGTAACTGTTTTGTCGACTGCGAAACTCTACGAGATGGAAACTCACCCCATCGGGATCNGGCAAGGCATAGACCTTGCCCCCAGCATTGACATCCTCAAAAACCACGCCNTCTAGGTCCGNATCCAATATCTCNAGGTGTTCGTTATCAACNCCCAACCAACCCAAGTGCCCCAAACTCCAANCACAGAACGGATTNGGCCCCCCCTCTTCGTTCCAACCCCGGTTGCCGTGCCCCATCAAGCCCCAATAGCCGATACCACCCGAATCGTCGATCGNTCCCAACTCCGAATCCGCATCATAGTCGAGATCATAGAGATCGGGCAAGAGCANATAGTGCCCGAATTCGTGTGCCATGCTGCCTACGGCCTCGGTGTAAACACGCCCGCGCTGCACCGCACCACCATCGGTGCGGATCTGGATCCGTCCACCGCGCTCGGCGGAATCTTTAGAGACAAATCCTCCATCCAGACCGAGTTGGGCCACACCGGTAGCCGCATCGATTATAAAGCCGTGCGGAGCCGAGCGAGTAACAATAGAGACAAAATCTACATAGCCATCGTCATCGCCAGAATTGGGCTCGCCATCGGGGCCGTCATTGTCATAGCGCCCCAGATCCACGTCGTCGTCGACGGCCACCAGAATCTCGCGGACAAAGTCGCCATAATCACCGTTTGGATCCACATAGGCACTGGCTGGACTGCGCGCGGTGTACCAACGGGGCAAAACCTCCCCTGTTAGCACAAATTGACCGCGCGACATTTCGTGATAAAAATGAGTCAGGCTGCCCGGCCGATCGACATCAAATATTGCTTCCGCAAAAGCGGGGACTTCCTCGCCCAAATCGCTCTCGTCGGCAAAATGGGCAAATATCGTCAGCATATGAACTCGCCCAGTCCGAGTCTTCTCCCGCGGCAAGGGGATGGACGCGGCCTCCACGACCATAACTGCAACCAGCAGCATAGGTGCTATAAAGTTGTGAATCATAGGGTTAGAGACGCCTGAAGAAAACAAAGGCTCCCCTCAGTTTCCGAACAGGAACCCGCATCAGTCCTTTGCCGACTCCCGGGCCATCTGGGCCTTGAGATCTTCAAGCTTATCGAAAAGATTCGCCGACTTGAAGACCTCGTGTACTTCCCGATCGATATGGTTGGCATCAACCATATCCTGCAGAATCTGCAGGACTAACTCTCGCGTGAGCGATTCAGTACGATAGGGACGATCGTCGGCAGTGAGCGATTCGAAAATGTCGACCAGCGCCAGGATTCGCGCCTGCAGCGAAATCTCGTCCCCTTGCAGACCCTGTGGATAGCCCGTGCCATCCAGCTTTTCGTGATGGGCGCCGGCGATGGCGGGGACTTGCTTCAGCTTGCGGGTAAAGGGTATCTGTTCGAGCATCTTTATACTCATCGACGCGTGGTCGTTGATCTTCTGACGTTCGGCATCGGTGAGGCTGCCTTTTCGAATCGACAGGTTTTCCAGTTCATTTACGGTCAGATAGTTTTGCTCCTCGCCGTTCAATACAAAGGTCTTGGCCGCAATTTTCTCTAGATATTCCAGGTCGGCATCAGCCATAAATTCGCCGGGCAGATTGGCCTGGGCGATAAATTCGAATTCGCCGTCCACTTCCTTGATTCGCCTTTGCCCTTCCTCCGGCTCCAATTCGCCGCAGGCGATTTGCAACTCGAACTCCTTGCGGATCAATGCAAAACGCATCCGCAACAACTCAATCCTATCGAATAGGGTCGTCAGTTTAGTCGGCTTGTCGACCACCCATTCAGGCGTAGTAATCTTGCCGATATCGTGCATCCAGGCAGCCAGCCTCAATTCCTCGAGTTCCTCTTCGTCAAACTCGATTTCGGAGAAGTAGCCGGTCTTGGAGGCATTGACTGCATGCGCCATAGCCATCGTCAACTCGGCAACGCGGCGGATATGCCCCCCGGTATAGGGTGAACGCTCGTCAATCGCAGTGGCCATCACCTGAACGAAGGATTCGAAAAGCGCCTCGGTCTCCTGGACCAACCGCATATTGCTGATCGCAACAGCCGCCTGCGACGCCAGTGACTCGAGCAAAGACTCGTCTTCAGAAGAAAAAGGTATCGACTCGTTGGACTCGGACGCGTAAGCGTTGATCAGTTGCAATACACCCAGGATCTGATCCTCGTGGTCCCGCATCGGTACCACCAGCATTGAACGGGTGCGGTAACCGGTCATCTGATCGTAGTTGCTAGGGCCTTCGAATTGCCGACCCTCCTCGGCGTAGACGTCTTCGATATTCAACGTTTCGCCCGTGACTGCAACATAGCCCGAAACGCTGTCCTTGTTGAGCGGCACTGGGGGGATATCGACTTTTTCGTGAGTACCGCCGATAAAGATCTGCAGCTTATCGTTCTGAGCGATCTCGAATGTGAGATGGGGGCCTGAAACCAAGTAGAGAGTACCCGCCTCGGCGTGCGTAAAACGACGGGCTTCCTTTAAAATCCGCTCAAGCAATACGTTGAGGTCTCGCACAGACGAAAGCGCTACGCCGATCTCGTTGAGACGACGGAGGCGGTCTTCAAGATCCAACTGGATTTGATTGTCCATGGACATGAGAAAGCCTTCTACAGGATGGGTATCTCCAAAGTATTCATGCGCCTATCACTTGTCAATTTCATCCTCGGACCCAATCCACCTGTACTCCACCGTAGTATCTGAAGCTCCGATCTCGCTGTACCCTGTAGCGCACGTTCAATGCCAACCCCTTGCAGCGCAGTGTAAATAGTGCGTAGCCGCGCCAACCCGCACCGTAGAGCGGACGGATACTCACCGTCCCCGGCAGATCGACCTCGTACTCATAGATCCTGGTCGCGTACGAGGCAGTGTGAAAGCGGCTCAAGTGCAAGGTCGCCCAATTCCCCTTAAGACGCATGCTCGCCATAAAGCCCCACTCCACTCGCCCAGCAGTCCCAAAACGCTGCACTTCCCCGCGCCAGCGCCAAGGAGCCCAATCCAAATCAAAACGCACTCTGCTGCTGCGCTCCTGGCGCAGCAGCAGAGTGCCAACGCGCCCTACCCCGCCCCTGCCACTGCCCTCTCGCCCTAAGATCTTTACCCAATTTCCGCTGTAATGCACCACCCCACGTTATATAAGTCGCCGCCACCGGCACAAAGTAAGAGCGTTTTGGTCGACGATAGGCATCGATAAAAAGATGCCATCTGACTCCACTCAGCACCGCGAGCCCACCGAGTTCGTTTTTCATCCCCGACGCTCCGGGCGCCCCGCCGAAAAAACTGTGGAATCCAGGAGCATAGTAGCGTCCGAGCGCCCGGATTCGCATACCCCCTACTCGAATCCGAGCCGCTCCCACGATACCCCAATGCCCCCTATCGTCCCCCGCCATTTCAAGCACTCCATACCCCCGGTCGGTATTAAACCGCAAATCCACCGCTCCGAGCAGTTGCCCTCGCCCCACAAAGCCCCAGGGTGTCCGCCCATCGCGCCGCAAATCGAGTGGATGCGAAAATTCCAGGCCCAACACTGTCCCCCCCACTGCCATCGCTCGCCCCGCCAATGCAGACGAGCCCCGCCCACATCGATCCCCAGCAGGTCTCGCCCCGCAATTTCCGTCTCCGTCACATGATATCCGCTCGCAGGCAGCGCACTGACCCGCCCATACTCATCCAGTCACCCATCCCGACGTGCCCTCCCCCCGAGCAACACCCCTTCCCAGGATCCGCGCCCATAACGCCCCACCACCCCGCGCAATGATTCGTTCTCCCCGCTCGAGCGGTATCCCAACCGCCGACTATCCTCCGCTGGGACCATAGACGGCACCCCACCCCTGCTGCGGCGCCCAAAGACCATCCCGGTACCAAATCCGGGCCGAAAATCGCCGACGACCACTCTCCCTTTACCCATTTGCGCCCCATAGTAGAACGCATTGAAATCGTATAACCTCCTCTCGCCCGGATCCCGCTCCACCACGGCAAAAAAATCCTGTCCCATCCGCGGTTCCCACTCCACTCGCTGATACCAGTGCAGACGCTCCCACTCCCTTGCTGCTCCCCGTACCCGCCATCTAACCTGGACCTCCCCCAGCACTCGTAGATCATCCAAACGCCGTTCCAGGTCCTCCACATCATCCCCCTGCAAAAACTCCTCTGCTCCCAGAACCGCACTCACCAACAACAAGGCCCACACGCGCCACATAGCCCTCCTCCTTTTCCAGGACTATTGCAAGACCCGTGCCGTCCTCCTTCCTTTAGCCCTCTACCTCTTNCAGAAGACTNTTATTGAGAANNCNAAGTGTATCTTTATCAATCACCGATGTTTCCTTTNCACTANAACATCGGNCCTAGAACGCGCGCCGGTGAGNATTGAGGNGTATTGGATAANCGACTAGAGCAGCGAANTTGACTGAANATTTTCTCGCCATAGATTTGCGCACTTTTTATTTTTTGACCATATCCTATATAAATCGCTACTCCACATTCGACACTGATCGCTCGACAATAGGGCAGATCAACAGCGCTGCTGGCCAGCAGCGCAATCCCGAAAGGTCATACCGTGCACATAGCGAACATTCCCCATATCACCGCATCCCAGGTCACATCACCGCCGCCGTGGGCACAGACGCAGCGTCGCCTGTTTTCCGTCATGGAGGAGGCGGCGCGACTGACCGCCGAAAAATATTGCGACCGAGGCGGCATCCCCTACTTTGCCGACGATGTAGACGATCTATACGAACGGTTTTACAATTGGGGGCTTTTTTACTCTATGGGTGCCAGCGAAGAGATCCTGGCGCTGGCACTGCGGGCCTATAACGCCATTACCAGATCCAACGACGATCGCACCCACAACCCACTCTTTCCCTGGCTCTTTCCGCAAATCCACAACGAATATTACAGTTTNACCGTNCCGCCGGGANNGTCNCCNTCGTGGATNCCCGGTCAGCGCATCATTACGGACTGGCACCACATGGGCGAGGGCAACCAGCTTTTCTACAATCTCGGCCTCGGCGACCCGACGATCGCCGAGAANGTCNNGCGGGCNCAGCGATTTGCCGCNATGATGATCGGTGCGGACCCGGAGGCNCCNAATTACGATGCCAANCTCAATCAGTTTCGCTCNGTTTACACCGANGCCAGAGGACCGATCTTTGNNGTCAATGTCGAACAGNTTAAGGGNTTTCTNCACGGCGGNAGCCCGACCCAACCCNANTGGTCTCCCAAACCTATGCCGAGCCGNATTGGACTNTACCCGGCNATCAAAGAGCTGGANATCGACTGGTATAAGAATCCNCAGCGGGCCAGGGAAGTNGTGGATNTCTTCAACAANGTNGTAATGCGNGGCGANACNCCGGCCAATCTGGCNGCTACCGGCCTNGTCACCAANGCCTANCTNTACACCGGNGACGANACCTANAAACAGTGGGTACTGCGCTACACAGAGGGNTGGATCGACAGGATGCGNNGCAANGGCGGNATNATGCCGGACAATATNGGNCCGAGCGGCAAGATCGGCGAATANCGCGACGGCGTGTGGTGGGGCGGCTGGTANGGCTGGGACTGCTATAAAGGTATGAACATCGGTTTGACCTCTATAACGGTTGCGGCGCAGTGCGCCCATCTGCTGTCTGGCGATGCGGGGTACCTGGAGATCTTGCGGACCCAGATGGAGCACATCGTCGGCAGAACGCAGAAGAAAGATAGCGGCCAGGTAGTCTACTCGTGGCGGCGCGACAATGAGGACTGGATTGACTACAAGGAAATGCCGAGCAAGTGGCTTCCCCACCTGTACCACGCATCAATGGCAGCCGTCGATTATCAACTCATAGACACCGTTCGCCGCGGCGATGTGGAGCGCGATTGGGGTACGACGGACAAGATCAACGCCAAGAACGGGGGCGACTTTGCGTTCTTCCACTACCACGATGGCAAGTTTCCCAACTGGCCAGATACGATCATGCGGTCCGAACTCGATTTGGCGTTGACGGCCCTGGAGCACGTCAAGCAAGAGCCCCGCACCCGCGCCCAGATGCTCGAGCAAAACACCGGCATTCCCAATCCCGTACTGACCGAAGGTCTGACACAGATGATGCTCGGTGCGCCTGGCACCGTGTACAACGGCGGTTTGTTGCGCGCTACGGTGCGCTATTACGATGCTGACCTGAAACGTCCCGGTTTGCCACAAGACATCGCCGCCTGCGTCGATAAGCTGGGCCCAGAGACGGTGGGCGTGCAGTTGGTGAATCTCAGCCATAGCCACTGTCGTCGAGTCATTGTGCAGGCGGGCGCTTATGCAGAGCATCAATTTACCGAAGTCGAATACGTCGCTGACAGTATAGAAAAGACGGTAGCCGCCGACTCCAGGTATATCGAGGTAACGCTACCGCCATCGACGGCCATTGGCATGGAGTGCGGATTAAAGCGCTTTGTCAATCGGCCCAGCTACGCTTTTCCCTGGCACGGCACGGGCTCCAACCACAATACGACGACGAGCTGACCATGATCTGCGGCGTTTTCGGGCACCCCAACGGCTTCTGGCAACGAGGCTTCCGCCTCGGCGATCTCGGCATCAACGCTGTCTTCGTCAGCAGCGGCGATATCGACCAGCAGACCATCGACCGCACCCGCGCCGAAGGCGGCCAAATATTTGCCGAATTTGCCACCCTCAACGGCGACTACGGCGACTATGTGGCCAACCACCCCGAAGCGCATCCCATCGACGAGAGCGGCCAGCCCGCCGCCCGGGCGACCTGGTTTATGGGCGCGTGCCCCACAGACCCTGGTTTCCGCGCCTTTCGTATGGACGAATTGCGTACCTTTCTCAGCGAGCACGAGGTCGATGGGGTATGGATGGACTATCTGCACTGGCACGCGCAGTTTGAAGACCCCTACCCGATGTTGTGCAAAACCTGCTTCAACGAAAGCTGTCTCGATAGCTTCCAATTCTCGACGGATATCGAGGTCCGCGGCGATACCACTGCTGAAAAAGCGGAGTGGATTCTATTGCAGGCGGCGCAAGCATGGGAGGATTGGCGCGTGTCCGTGGTGGTCGATTGGGCGCGAGAATTCCATGCGATCGTCAAAGAGATCCGCCCCGCTGCCCTCGTTGGCAACTACCAGGCGGCGTGGCAGGACGAGGACTTCTGGGGCGCCAGGCGGCGCTGCCTCGGGCTCGACTTCGACGCGCTGGCCCCGTATGTCGACGTATTCTCGCCCATGCCCTATCACGGCCGCTCGGGCATGCCGCTCGAATATGTGAGGGATTATGCCGAGTATTTCTCCACCCGCCACGATGTATACACCGAGCCGGATAAATACCCCCGTCTCTGGCCGATCGTCCAGGCCTTCGACGCGCCGCGCGTCGAGCCCGCAGAGCTGGCGACCGTCCTGGAATACGGCCTCGCCGGCAAGAGCAGCGGCGTGATAGCGTTTACCATCGATAGCGTCATTGCGGATCTGGGCAAGATCGAGGCAGTGAAGAACGTCTATTGCGGGAGGTCTTAAGCGCCGCTTGCGCCGTACCGTGCAGAATTCACAGGAGACAGCAATGGTGTTGACACCAGGACAAATAGCCCATTACAAAACCTTTGGCTTCCTCCTTTTACGGCGGATTTTCACCACCGCAGAAATGGCGGATATCACTCGTGAGGCCGATGAGATCTGGCGTGACGATCATGCAAGGCAGCCAGACAACCCGTATCAGATCGTGGTGCCCTTTGTCGAGGAACGGCCGCTGTTGGCCCAACTACCCGAGGAAGATCGCATCTATCTGCCCATTGTGGACCTGCTGGGTTCAGACTTTGTCTGGGGTGGGTCGGAGGGCCACAAGGGCAGTTTCACAGAGGAAAACCTTCTGCAGTGGCACGCCGACCGGGCCGATCAGACGGGCGTTGCATATGCCCGCGTCAAGGTCATGATATCCCTCCAGCCGATGCGCAAGGAAACCGGCGCCTTGCGGGTCATACCCGGCTCCCACTACAAACCTTTTCGCGAGCCATTAATGGCGCTCCACCAGGAGCTGAATTCACTAGCTCCGAACGATACCAGCCTCGACGCGTTTGGCGTACCCGGCCCGGAACTGCCCTGCCACGCGCTCGAAGTCGAGCCTGGCGACCTGGTTTTGTTCAGCGATTATCTGTTTCACGGGATATACGGCAAGCAGTCAGGACGCAGCTTCATCACCTTGAAATACGTGAAATTCGCGGCCGAGCCCACTACCGAGGCAGATTTTGCAATGTTGCGGTCGGATGACGCGGGCTTTGGCCGGCTGCACGAGGCGTTCCGCGGCAGCGCGCGGCCCCGTATCTGCGCGATGGTTGAGAAACTGCGCGGCTGGGAGCAGAGGCTGCAGGTTGCAAAGTAATGGGTGACTGGCGGTCCAGATCCGTTCATTAAGACCTGTACCTTAGCTAGAAGACAACGTCAATGCAGACCATTGTCGGGATGCGCAGACTCGAGGAGACGCTGCAAAGATCAGCGGGCAACGGCGACAATTGGCATATGACATGGGCACGCGACGGCAAGCAATACGTCGTCCTGGGTGACGGCAAAGGCTGGCCAGACGCGGAAGGTCGCACTGGACCTACCTTTCACACCAGGTTGTACGGCCTGCACGGAGATCCACCCGCTCTCACTTTTGCACATCTGCACGGCTATCCCGACCTGATCGGGGAGGAGAGCCCGCCGCAGAACAGGTTCTATGGGGCCGGTGTGCTCGCCATAGACGACGGTATCTATCACTTCCTCGGCGCGCCAAACCCCCCATCGGATCAGCCCGCACCCCGTTATGTGGGTAGCAAGCTCGTATTTTCGCCCGACCAGGGGCACAGCTGGAACAACCAGGACGGGTCCGCGCTGTGCTGGGAAAACTGGGCGGATCGCAATCGCGGCAATATGATGTTCTTCGACGAGCCCGACGAGGCATTTTCCCTCATTACCCTATTGCAAATGGGGAAGAACTACGAACACAATAGCGATGGATATGTCTACGGCTATGCGCCGTTTGGCAATGGGGAAGGCGCGGCAAACCAATTGGCGATGTTTCGCGTTGCCAAGGATCGAATCCTCGATCGTTCCGCGTATGAATTCTTTGTTGCACACAACCGCGATGGGTCTGCAAGGTGGAGCAAACACATCGAAGATAGAGGGGTTGTGCACGCGTTTTCAGGGTGTTACTGGCCCTGGACCTGCTGGCACCCAAGTGTGGTCTACAACGCCCCGCTTGGCGTCTATATGATGGCGAATTGGGGCATGGGCTGTAGCGCCGATGGTCCCGCAATGGACGCGCCGAGCTATTTGGGCTTCTGGCTGGCGGAGACCCCCTGGGGGCCGTGGCGACAGGTGTATGAAGAAACCGAGTGGACGCCGGGCGGAGACCTACAGGCGCGGGCCTATCAGCCGCAGATTTCACCGCGGTGGATTGCCAGAGACGGCAGGTCTTTCTGGCTCGCTTTTTCCGACTTCCAACGCGTGGACGGCGAGTACCCTTACTACGGTTTTAATTGTCAGCAAGTCGAGATATTGACGGCGTAAATATCAACATCGTGCGGCCTTGCCACAGACACCTTTGCCAGGTGGTGGAGCAAGCAGTAACAGGCAATCGGCGGCCAGCCCAATACCCCTTATCGACACCTATACCAGCGACTGGACACTCAAGCTCACTAACAAAGCAGCAATATCATGCAAGATATTCTATTTCCCGTGCCGCGTAGCTGTCGCTTCTACCAGAGACATTTTGATTTCAGCTCGGCGCAATGGATCCATATCGACCCTGCTTTTTCTCCCGTGCTAAAAAGTCAGGTCATAGACTTTGCACACCGCGCCAGCCCCGCCTTTGTCGCTGCGCTAACTGTCAGCGCCGGGCCGCCGCAGCACGGGCGACTCTTCCTCAAAATGACTCTGGCAACGCGCGGCATCCCGGCGCAAGGTTACGAACTCACTGCCGACGAAGACGGTGTGATGCTCAACGCCGGCGACGAAGCCGGGGCGTTCTACGGCCTCGCAACATTGCGCCAATTGCTCGACCACTACGGCGTCTGCATGCCGCGCTTTCGCATCGCCGATCATCCCGACTATCCGCAGCGCAGCGTCATGCTCGACATCAGCCGCTGTAAAGTACCGACGATGGAGTCATTGAAGAGCTACATCGACTTGATGGCGCGCCTGAAGATCAACCAGCTGCAGCTACGCACCGAACACACCTTCGCTTTCTCGGCGCACGAGGTGGTGTGGCGCAACGCCTCGCCGATGACGGCGGCTGAGATTATTGAACTCGATGCCTATTGCCGCCAGCGCCACATCGAGCTGGTGCCCCATCTTAGTTCGTTCAGCCACTTCCAGCGCTGGCTACAACACCCCGAGTACTACCATCTGGCCGAAGTGCCAGGCGGCAGCGTACCGCGCCCCAATCGCAACACCCTAAACCTGCTCCAGTCGCTCTACTCCGAATTCCTGCCCAACTTCTCCAGCACCCTCTTCAATGTCGCTTGTGACGAAGCCAACGAATTGGGCACCGGCTGGAGCAAAAAACTCTGTGCGCAAAAGGGCCAAACGCGCGTTTATCTCGACTTTTTGCTAAAGATCCATCGCCTGGTAAAAAAACATCAGCGCCGCATGATGTTCTGGGGTGATATCATTCTTCACCAGCCCGATCTCATCGCCCAATTGCCCCGCGATATCACCGCGCTCAACTGGGGCTACGAATCGGACCACCCCTTCAACCGCCAGGCACCGCTATTCGCCCGCTCCGGTATTCCCTTCTACGTCTGTCCCGGGACCTCGAGCTGGCAGTCGATCACCGGCCGCGCGCCCAATTGCCTGGGCAATCTGGCCAACGCTGCCCGCAATGGTCTCAAACATGGAGCCGACGGCTATTTCATCACTGACTGGGGCGATTTCGGCCACCACCAATTACAGCCCATAAGCTACCTGGGTATCGCCGCCGGTGCGGCCTACTCTTGGTCCTTTAAGAGCAACCGCGATGCCGACATCATCGCCGCTCTCAATCGCCTAGTCTTCCGCGATTCCACCGGTGCTACTGCTCAATTATTGTACGACCTCGGCAGCGTATACCAGCTGCTGCCCAACCAGCCGCAAAATCGCACGGTGTTCTACACCGCACTATTTTGGGATATGGAAAACCCCGACAATGTCCTTGCAGGCAATTCTGCCCAGGCATTGAAAAAGTGCGCCCGTCGCTTCGACGATCTCCAGAGCCAGCTCTCTAGCCTGCGCCCCCAATCGGCTGATGCCTCGCTGATCAAAGACGAGCTTTCCACCGCCATCGCCATGGCCAGCCACGGCACGAATCGCCTGCTGTCCGCGCTGGGCCAGGGCCCCACTCGCTCCTCTTTGCGCCACGATCTCCAGGCTATCATCGCGCGCTACGAAACCCTCTGGCTCCAGCGCAACCGGCCAGGCGGCCTCAGAGAGAGCGCCGGCCAACTGTACGGATTGCTCGCACCCTTGATGGATTAGCTTGGCCGGAATCCCAGTTGTAGTCCACTAAGGGTGAGACTTTTGCGTTGTGACGAAGCCCTACAAAAAATAGCCTAGTCGGCTGTGGGGTCTTTCCGTGTGGTAGTGGTATTACCAATGCTCAATGACGACACGGGTCTCGCGTAGATTCGGCAACCCTTACCGATGGAGATATTCGTCGCGAAAATGGCAGTGGAAGCTCTCGCTCAAGAGGAACAACGAACAAAAGCGGATAATGTAGGTGGAGATAATAAGACAATGCTCAAATGCTTTGCGTGATGCTATTGCGTCAATGCGTCCAGGTCATTCCATCAAATGCTAAGGTAATACCGCGCCGTTTGAGGTCGTCCACAATCTCGTCATGGGGTGGCACTGCGGCTAGACTAATGTGAGACGCTATCAATTCGGTGCTATCGGTGACGGCACCGAGCGACCGTAGCTCTGAGAAGGTGTCGAGGACCATTTGGAAGGTCATGTGACCAGAGCCGGCCGGATCGATTGATATGTCGCCAAAGGTGGCGTCCAGGACCACAACATCGAAGACAAAGTGGGTAAGCATCTCGAGGGTTTCTGGTAATAAGTACGATGAATCAAGACCGTAAAAAAGGGTACAACCATCGCGCTCGATAACGAAATTAAGCGCGGGCTGCTCTATGAGCAGTCTTGGCTTATCAAGCATATGACTGGCTCGGACGGCAGTGACTCTTGTTGAGTCCAATTCAAAAACATCGCCGCATGTAATGGTCTTGAAGCAAATGGTTCCATTGTCAGCCCGTTTGTCGAAGCGGTGCAGATTACTATTCCACTCGTGCTCGGCTGCAAATGCTAAACTCTCACCCACGACTGAGGTGCCGTGCACTTGAAGCGGTTCATCGCGAGTTGCAGCTAAATCAAGGATCTCCTGCGGTTGAAAATGATCCCAATGACCATGGGTAATGAGTAAGTTGCGAATCGAAGCGGTTTGCTTACCAAAGTGGTGTAGCTTGGTGGTGTCGTGGCAGTCAATAAGTAAATCTGCCCCAATCAGAGCCGACGAAGCGTATCGTAAATTGCGTCCACCGGCACGGCGCGCCGCTGTGATATTGGGAGCGTCGTTGGTGGGGTCATTCAGGCTTTGAAAATCACCGGCGCCTGTTCCAAGGAATAAGAGCTGCATAATTGCCTCAAGTGTGTGCACGCCGTGGTGCACATACAACGGAAGGTGAAGATGAAAGTTTGCCAAGTCCGGATCAGAAGATTCTTGATCCACTCAACATTTCATTACGACGATTCCCGATCTTAGTTGAGCCAATGGGTTTATGTCGCCCTATGGCTTTCATTCCATTCTAAGGTGATACAAGCTAGTGCAAAATTGTACCTAAGAAGGTGTGGTGATACCTTTCCGATATCAATGATTTTTTCTTTTGAAGACTCCGAAAGACCGTCTAAACACCTCGCGTCGATCTCATCGAATTTCTTGCGCCACCGGTAAAACCTCGCGTCGGAGATGTTGTGCTTACGGCAGATGTCTGCGACCGTTTGGTCTTCTTCGGCTTGTCGCAATATGCGGATAATCTCTACGGTGCTGGGCTGTCTCTGTTTTATCAGACTATTCCTTAGTCGTTAAGAAAGGGACGCAGCCGCCGCTTGGATGCGACGGGGGCTTTATGTATACTGAATAGTTGGCGAAGGAGTCGATTGAGTAATAACGCATTCCTTTCGCCGCTGTACTACTTTTACGCAGTCCGTGACAAAGGGGGACGAAGTGGCCCAAGACAAGACGTCAGGTGTGGTGCTGGCAGAGATCGATCTGTCAGAATGCCCGGTAGGCAAAATTCTCGACTATAATGAGCCGGATAAGCGCGTGGAGGAGCAGGTTTTTAAGGGCTGGAACAATGCCCTGGAATGGGGGCCCAAGCAGGGGAAACGGCCGAGTTCCTATCGGGTGGTTCGCGATGGGGAGGTGCAGGTGTTGGAGCATCACAATAAAACCGGCCGATGCCTTACAACAGGGGAGCCGCTGTGGGGGGATTACACAGTGGAGGCCGCTGTGCGGCAACTGAATGCGTTTACGCAGCCGAACAATGACGATCCACACGCCATTGTGGGCCTCTCAGGAGTGATGGTCCGATATCAGGATCTGCGGCGGTATTATATCTTCGGCATTGAGGGATATGAGCGCTTTGTGCTGTATCGGCGTGAGGATGAGGCATGGACCATGCTCGCCGATTACCGGAATGGGGTGGATCGAAGCCAGTATTACCACCTAAGGGTTGTGTGCGAAGGACAGCGGTTGGCGTGCTATGTGGATGGAGAGCAAGTATTTGTGGCCTATGACGAGCAGTTTCCGATGGGTAAGGTTGGTATCCGGACGAACACGCGCAGCCGGATGTATGGAATACGGGTTACAGCGTCGGAGCCTGCTCGGGCGGCGTATGTAAGCCGTCAGAGTGCGTATGACCGGGAGGTGGCGGAAGCATCGGAAAAATACCCGCAGCCGGTGTTGTGGAAGCGGATCGACATAAGCGAATACTGGCCCTGCCAGGTACGGCTGGGAGATTTCCGTGGGGCAGGCAAAAAGGAGATCGTGTTGCAGCAGGGGATGGAATCGGGCCCTCGGGTGGTGTGCCTGGATATGGAGGGGGAAAAGCAGTGGGATAAGGTGTATGCTGCGGCATCGGCTTTACATACAAAACACAGGGTGGTACACGATCTGGATGGGGATGGTGTGGAGGACTTCATCGGGGTAGAAGGGGATCTGCTGCGGATGATCAGTGGACGGACAGGGGAGGTAACAGCCGAGACCGAACTGCCAAAGACAGGTCCGTATCGCGGGTTTCGCGGAGAGAGTGTGGCGCCGTATTTGCACAAGCTAGGGGCCTTGTGGCCGTGCCGAATTCGCAAGACAGAGAAGGCACAGGATCTGATCCTGAGGGATGGCGACGGTGCGGGGACCGGGTACTCTATCTGGGCTTACGATGAGCAATTGAATCTGCGGTGGCGCCAAGATGCGCACGACTCGTGGTATGGGATGTATCTCTGGTTCTGTGACGTGGATGGGGATGGCCGCGATGAGATCCTGCCGGGGTATCAGCTTTACGATGGGGACGGAAACCTTATGTGGCTAATGGAAGGTGCGGAATACATCGAAGATTCAGGGGGGGCCGGGCATGTCGATCACGCCGCGTTTGGGGAATTGGACGGAGATGAAAGTAATGGTCCCGAGATTGGGATTGCCGGCAGCGATCCGGGATTTTTCTTAGTGGATGCGCGTACCGGGGCTTTGTTGAGGCACCACCGGTTTGGTCATGTGCAGGGGATCTATGCGGGTAATTTCCGGCCGGATCTGCCAGGTTTGGAAATGTGGATGGGGAATCGCTGGGAAAACTACGGGATCATGAATCTGGTGAGCGGTCAGGGAGATCCACTGACGCGGTTTGAGCCGGACACGATCAGCCAGGGGGGGCCGCCCGTCAACTGGTCTGGCGACGGCGAGGAACTAATGTTCCTGTATTCTTCTAAGGAAGCGTTTGGTTTCTATGACGCGAAAGGTAGAAAGGTGGTGCGCCCGGCAGCATGTGAAGGGCTGCCGTTCGAGTGGGCATATGGGTTCAATGAGGATGTGGTGGGCGACGCTCGAGATGAAATTGTCTATGTGCACGAAGGGGCCGTATATATCGTAACCCAGGACCGTGGCTATCCTCTCGGCGAACAGATTTATGCGCCGGAGCGCAAGTTTGATATTTCTTTGCCGGGCTGGAAGCTGAATGAGGGCGAGGGATCATCTGGATGATTTTGTAGCATTGACGAGATCGCCTAATTGGGCCCGCTTAAGATGCGACTTTTCGATGGGTTACATAATCTTTGGGGCTGAGATGGGCC
>PAPL01000064.1 GCA_002708885.1 Verrucomicrobiales bacterium
TTTTCTGTTTCTGTTCGCCATAATGCTCCCGTTCCATTGACTTTCTTTTCAAGGTTTGCGTCATCTGTTAATTTCCCGGGTGGAACAGCGGTTTCATTTGCACCTGTATTTGCTGATACATGGACAGAACTTCAGATTCCAATTGATCCTACTAACCGTTCATTTGTTACCTATGAAGGCAGTACTTTTGAAGGCGTGTTTAGTAATATAGGCCACGTCCAAATCGGAGCCAGTGGTCCTGATGGATTTGAGAATAATCCTGCAGTATTCACTTTTGATTTAGACTCAGCAGGTATCACAGTAATACCGGAACCTTCAGGTTCTATTTTGCTAATTGCTGGTTCTGCTTTATTTTTGCTAAGGCGTCGTCGCCGGAGCTGATAACCAATACGCTTCTGAAGCGAGTAGCGAGGTGAGGCGCATTCAAAGCATTATTTTAATTTGTTTTATTTTCTCTCTCCGATTGATTGCAATTGGTGAGGTAATTGAAATATCAGAGCCCTATCTGGACCGTTGGACTTATCCAAATAATGCGACTCCAGGTAGTAGGGGAATGGCATCGGTTTTTGCTAATTCCGAGAACTGGGACCGGATGGGTCAGTTCGTGTTGGGATTTGATACTTCAGAGTTGATACCAACAAATATCGGAGCGGATAATTATCAAATAGAGTCAATTGTTATTACCCTAATAACATCAGGAGAACCCTCTTTTCAATATGACTCAACATATGATTTATATAGCACTTATTTATCAGAAGATCCTGATCCAGGACGTCCCATAGAACTTCACGGTGCAGGCTTTCGCGAGAATTATAAGGGTAATGACTTTTTAAGCAGAAACACTCCGGCATTTAGTGGGGGATTGAGGACTGTTTATCCATTGAGTTGGGATGAGAATGGAGAGGAAATTGATATGAGCGGGAATGTGGGATTGGAAATAGAGTCGGATCCATGGTCCGTTGCCCATATTTCCGGTCCGGATGAAGGGGCCTATATTAATGAGGAGACAGAAGTTATTTTTGATTTAGATCTAAGTAATGATCGAGTGAATCAGTACCTTCGTGAAGGATTAGATTCGGGTTCGTTGCACTTTGTTTTGAGCTCACTCCACACTGCAAATCATCAAGGTGGATTTGTGAATTTCTTTACTAAAGACAGTCCTGAGGAGGAGTTTTTTGGTGGTTATGCACCGAGAATAAAGGTTGAATACAGTGTCAATGGAGATTACTCCAAGTATGATGATTTTTTCGCTATTAGGTCAATGCAAATCGAGGGGGGCAAAGTCATTCTTAGTTGGGATCAGGTAACCGGTACGGAATATGTAGTGCAATCCAGTAAGGATGGAATTGATTGGGTCAATGTGCGGTCAGAAAAAGCGTCTAGTGATCAGCGAGGTTCTTTTTCCTTTTCAATGGATCAAAGACGAAAGTTTTATCGAGTTGAGAGGAAATCTGAATAAGAAAAATTGCGAATCCAATGAACTTCTGCCGCATCCGGATCGTCAAGAAAGAGGGATTCACATTACTGGAGCTATTATTGTCAGTAACTATTATTTCAGTGCTGGCTGCAGTTTCGATAAGTTCTTTTAGTTTGTTTAAAAGGCGAGCCATGATGGCCAAGGAGCTGACAGCAGCAAGGAATATCATGGTCGCATTTAATCTTTACTCTGTGGAAAATGATGGTCAGATCCTCCCTGGATACAAGACAGACCCGGCCATAACTAATCAGGACGGAGAAGTTCTTTTTTCCCCAATGAATTCTAGATATCCTTGGAGGTTGTATCCATATATTAAGGACGTTGAGGATTCACTCCTATATAATGGGAATGAATCTGTGATGAAGGACAAGAATAGTGATTATCTTGTCAGTGTTTTTCCAAACCTGGGAATGAATACGACCTTCATTGGTGGCCACTTTGGGAGTGGAAGCCTTTTACGACCCAGTGCCAGAATAGAGGAAAAGATTGGTCAGTTTTGCATTAGGCACACATCACACATCAGTAATGCGAGTAATCTGATTACTTTCCTATCAGCACGGTCTCATCCTGATGAGTCTTGGGATGGGCGAGGGTACTTTGAAGTTCAACCACCTATCGTGCTCAGAAAGAATTGGAAATCCAAGCCATGGACTCAGGATTCGAATCCGGAGGATCATGGTTTTATTGATTTACGCTGGAACGGAAAAGCTGTGGCGGCAATGCTTGATGGTTCAGGACGTTTGNTGAATGAGGAGGAACTTCGTGANATGCGTTTCTGGTCACCATTAGCGGCTGAGGCGNACTTGCCTAACCGNGCATTTCCAATAAACATAAGAAGTAAATAATATTAAAGAAAAAGATGAACNGAAAAGTTAGNATCGTCNCATTATTAATGTGCTTATTACCGTTTCTANATTCGGNNCAAGGAGCGCCTGTTGAGATTAAGGATAAATTAGAAAAAGACCGAAAGGCTATTCTGGCAATGGCGGGTGAGTACGAAGTTACGTTCAAATTCATGGAAACCGTTGCTATTAGTAAAGACTATGAATTGAAAAAACCTTATCTTGCCGAGGCGACCGAAATTGTTTTTGTAGTTAAAGATTCTCCAAAGAACATAATTCTACAGCACGTACTATGGCTTGAGGATCTTGAAAGAGTAGTGAAGCACTGGAAGCAGGAGTGGAGATTCGAGGATAAGATCCTTCACGAATTTATTGGTGATAATACGTGGGGCCGTCGCGAATTAAGTGGCGATGAAGTTAGCGGGACATGGACTCAGAAAGTTTATCAGGTAGATGATAGCCCTAGATACGAAAGTTATGGACAATGGTTTCACGAAGGTGGCATGTCTTCATGGCAGGGGAGCAAGACTCGTCGACCTTTGCCGCGCCGTGAATATACAAAGCGGTCCGACTATGAGATAATGATGGCAATTAATAGACACACTATTACCCCAACGGGTTGGGTGCATGAACAGGATAATTTTAAGAAAGTGTCTGCGACTGGTGAGATTCTATGCAGAGAGGTTGGACTTAATAATTATGAGAGAACTGATCTTGTCGATTTTAAAAAAGCCAAAGATTATTGGACTCAAAATTCGAGTTACTGGGGCTTTGTCAGTTCTATATTCGATGAAAAATTGGAAAGTTCNGGACCAACATTTTCNCTTCATAAAGAGGTCGATGGCTCNCCACTGTACCGTNCACTATTTGGGGTCATTAAAGAAACAGCCGATGAAACACTCAGGAAAGAGAAGGCGGAATCAATTATAAGCTCATTTTTGAAGTAGGTTTTTATAGNTAATTGGTTCAAGGCTCTTATTTTGAAGGGGTAAGAGGGATTTAAAATTTGTTTGTGTTTTTGTGGGTTTTTGGTTTAACTGTTATTGATAATGACTATCATTAACAGTTATTTCATATTATAAATAGTAAAAACCCGCAGGAAAGTTTGACCAGTGATAGCCATCTAAAAAATAGCCGCGTAAAATGATTTATCCCAAAGAGCAACTAAAGAATTTAATCAAACTNGAAGATTCCAGTCCATGGTCNAGTGCGAAGCGGGGATGGCGAGTCGAACTTCTTAATGAAGATTCTGGNCTGAATGATTTTACTTTTTCTACCATTGAAGCTGATATCAGTAAGGACATCAACTATGAGTGCTGTTCGGATGAAGAGGGTCTGTTACTTCGAGTGTGTCTTGAGGGATCTGGGACGATTAGCACTGCNGGTGTGAAACAGGATTATTTTCCTAACATGGTAGTTGCGATACAGGTTGCTCCTTATGGCAAAATTAATTGCTTNCACAAGAAGGGGCGTCAGCGCTTTGTTAATTTTAGATTCACGACTTCTTTCCTTAGGTCAATTTTTGAAAATGATAAGGAAAATATTAGAGCAGGCCTATCATCACTAATATTTGAGAATGATCGTGTAGAAGGTGAGGCTCCTTTTATTCTCAGGGAATTTCTTCGTACAGAGGAACGTGACATTGCGGAATCAGTAGCGAACCCGTCCATTAGCGGGGCAGCTGGGAANCTTTGGTTTAAGGCGAAGGCAATGGAGCTGTTGTCTGGATGGAGTTATGCAGACAGCCGTGACAATAAGGAGTTTTTCTGCTCTCGGCAGAAAAGAGCTGTCTTGGAAAGGGTCGATAAAGCTAAGGAGTATCTTAGTGATAATCTTCAGAGTCCACTTGATCTCAATTCTGTCGCAAAATCATGTGCNTGTAGCCCGCATTATCTNTCACGTTTATTTGCTGCNGAAACAGGAATGACACTGAGCCTTTATTTGAGGAAGCTGAGGATAAATAAAGCTTGCGGGTTGCTTTCCTCAGGTAGGCTGAATGTTAGTGAAGCTTCTCTCGAAGTGGGGTATCAAAGCCTAAGTCATTTCGCAAGAGCCTTTAGGGGTGTAGTCGGCGTTAGTCCGAGTCAATACGCTAGGAGTTTATAACTTTACTTATCTGGTAGATATGCCCATGTTTATCCAATCCNTTAGTTAAAAGAGCGTTAAAAAATAACATTTTGCCACTAGTGCCAGTTTAAACAACACCGTAGATATAAATAACAAAACCTAAAATTCTCTTATGAAAACATTTCTATTCACTTCTTTTTCTTTCATTTTTATCACTATTGCTCAAGCAGAGAATAAGCTCTGCCCGATTATGATCGAGGATGAAATTGATCAGGAAGAAGTAGTCGAATTTGAAGGTAAAAAAGTTTTTTTCTGTTGTGCNACTTGCGTCAAGATATGGAATAAGAATCCCAAATATATCATAAAAGCTATGCCTAAGCTGTTGCCTCAATTTGANGGAATGGAGGAAAAGCTTGGTCTTGATAAAGTTGAATTNCTCGAACAGAGAATGTGCCCAATATACAACGAGCGTGTNGTGACTCCTGAGTCTCCAACTGTTGANGTCGATGGGAAGAAAGTATATCTNTATAATAAATCAGCTTTGCGNAAATGGAANAAGTCACCAGAAAAGTACTTAGCTAAGGCACTCGAAGGGGGACTCCTCCCTCAATTGCCAGGCAACAAAGCCAAGAAAAGTTAGGGGACTGATATTACAGTCATTCCTGATTTTNANTTCNAAGGGCTTNATNCTACTTTCTAATAGTTAGTTTTTGAGGTTCGACGGAAATTTCCAGCTTTGGTATGGTGATTAATCCCCAAGGGCCAGCTTTGAGCTTGCCCTTTAACTTACCATATTGCCAATTGAGGGTATCGTCTGGTGCTACTTTCATGTTTTGAATTCTCCTTATGGAGACGTCAGCAGTCGCTTCTTTAGGAATTGTAAATGTAGTTTTCAATGCATTAGGGTCCGTCAGATAAAGCGATAATGTAATTTGCTTTGGTTCGTCGCTAATTATCTTCCATCTGAAGAATGCATTGACTTGTCCTGAGCTTTTGTCGGACCTGTNATNTGGCCATGGTAGCTTATCATTGCATGAACCATTAGAGAANACTGCATAAGCTTCATTTTTTCTGATGTTCAACCAATCAAAGGAATTGATTAGGTCATTTACCTTCATGATCCGGCCATGATTATTAGCATGGCCAAAAGATCCCCAGTAGAAATATAGTGGNTACTTCCTATCATTCATAGCTTTGACGAATCTTTCATGTCCAGATGACCAACCATCATTTTGTGCTGAGTAATTAATAGTTATTGGAGGGTCATAATACTTGNNCCAAGATTTATGAGAGAAGCCCATCCTTTCGGAAGCATGTTCAATGCCCGCCGGGACATTGGCTTTGATGGCGGCGAAGACATCCCCATGACGCAGACCAATTCCCAAAGTGCCACTTCCTCCCATAGAGTTTCCGGACAAGTAAACTCTTTGCGGGTCAATTTTATATTTATCGACGACCCATTTAACGGTGTCTATGATTCGATGNTCAACTGGCATTGGGTTTAAGCCTGAGTTCTTTTTGGTGAGATTGGCATCCCTGGCATGCATTCCGCCCCACCACCAATCACCTCTATTTGCACGACAATCGACATAAAGAGCATAGAAATTATCGGGCGAATGATAGATNTCATGATTGCCAATTTGGTTNGTGCATTTTACACAGGAGAAAACGTCGTGACCTGCAGAATGCAGGACGACATATAGGGGAGCATTTTCACGTTTTTCCTTAGGGTGAATGACGATGAAGGTGTCTTGCTGAGGCGCTTTATACCCCCAATCTTCTTTCGTTCCGTGCTGGTACACTTCGAGTTTTCTTTCGCTGTCGATTAGGCCTTTACCTTTGGCTGGATTTAGTTTTGGGTTCCATGTGACTTCATTGGCAAAGATATTTGCAGTGCTGATTGCGAATATTAAAAGGATAAAATTTTTCATTAGGCGTTCTTATTTTGATTAAATTCCTGCTCAACTTATACCTAATTTGAGCGACATGAACATTAAATCATGCCTATAAATAACTGAGCTTGTATAATTANCTGATAAGCCGCAATATTAGGTTCGGATACTTTCTTTCTATATCCTTCAAGAAGATTAACTTTGGATTCAGATCATATGCGNCGGCACCTCTTAACAATTTTCTTTATTAGAGTCCTAACAGTAATTTTTATTTCATGTTCATCNCTTGAGGCTTCTCTACACATTACAGAATTTCTGGCCAATAATAAGGAGTCAATCGAGGACGAGGACGCTGATGCATCTGATTGGATTGAAATATTTAATTCCGGATCAGATCCGGTGAGTCTTGATGGATATTTTCTAACTGATGATTCTGGTGCGTTGACGAAGTGGAGATTTCCGTCAATTGAAATTTCTGGTAGCGGTTTCCTTCTGATATTTGCTTCAGAGAAGGACAGGCGTGATCCTGGCTCCGAACTTCATGCCAATTTNAAGCTTTCAGCGGATGGTGAGTATCTTGCTCTAGTTGAGCCAGATGGTAATACGATTGTTTCTGAATTCGGCCCTGAGGACGCNCCTCTCCCAGATCAGTTCGAAGACATTTCTTATGGATTAATGCAGGGCGGAGGCATAACTTCCGCAGTCTTCATCGGATCACAGCAGGAAGTTAAAGTTCTTGTCCCTTCCAATGATTTGTTGGGAGATAGATGGCTGGAAACTGACTTTTCAGATGAGGATTGGGAAACGGCTCGTATGGGAATCGGTTACGATGAGAATACAACCTATTCCAATGAATTTGGCAATAATGGGAACCTTGGAAATGAACTCAACGGTGTCAATAACACTGTGTATATTCGTGCGACTTTTGACGTTAATGATCCGGCTTCCGTTACTGAATTGATTCTTAAAATGAAGTACGATGATGGGTTTGTCGCCTATTTGAATGACACTTTAATTGCTGATGCTAATGCGCCTGGGGGATTGACTTGGGACTCGGAGGCAACGACTGACCATTCGGACAGTGAGGCTGTAGTGTATCAGGATTTCAATGTCACTTCATTCGCGTATCTATTAAATGAAGGTGAAAACGTTTTGGCCATTCATGGTCTCAATGGGGGAATCACGAGCTCCGACATGCTCATTGCAGCGGAGCTTCATGGGAAAAAAATTACAGACCCATCTCTGGGAGGTCCCGGATATTTAGCGATTCCATCGCCAAGAGGCTATAACGGTGACACTTTTGACGGTTTCGTTGGAGATACTCGATTTAGCGTTGATCGGGGTTTCTTTGAGGAGCCATTTGATCTTGAAATTACAAGTTCAACTGAAGGAGCAAAAATTCGGTACACCCTAGATGGAACAGATCCTTCTCCGAGTCGAGGGTCCGTATATTCAGGCCCTTTCAGGGTGGCGAAAACTACTGTTGTACGAGCCATTGCTTATTTGCCGGGATCTCGTCCGACTAACATTGATACTCAGACTTATCTTTTTCCGGAAGATGTTGTGGATCAGCCACGCATGCGAACTTCAGTGACGCGGTCAGGAACATTAGGGCCACAGATGATCGATTCTCTCAAATCGGTTCCCACAATCTCCATAGTGACTGATGACCCGAGTCCTTTCACGAATGAGAGTTCCGGCAATATACGCAGTGAGTCTCCGGCCTCTGTGGAAATGATTTTTCCTGATGGTAGGACTGGATTTCAGGAAGACGGCGGATTGAAGCACTTCGGCGGTTATTATACGAACTTCCGCAAGAAGAGCTTCCGGATAGGTTTCCGCTCNAAGTACGGTGCTACAAAATTAAATTATCCGATGTTTGATGGTTTTAACTACAAGCATTACCCGCCAACGGACCGCTTTGACATTATGGATTTGCGGAGCGGTTCCCACGACATGCAATCACGTGGAGCTTATATGTCAAACCGGTTCACTGATGATTCAATGCTTGAAATGGGAAATCTGGCGCCGCACGGAAGGTTCGTTCATGTGTACCTGAATGGAACTTACTGGGGGCANTACCATTTGCGTGAGCGCTGGAATGCGGACATGGCTTCGAGTTACTTTGGCGGTCCCAAGTCAGATTATGATGCGGTCAATCTTAATGATGGTTTTCGTAATGATGAGAAGGTTTATGATGGTACCGGNGTCCTTTGGAATGAGGCCAAGCAATTAGCTTCTGGATCTAATGCATGGAGCTTCAACGAAAATCATATNGATTTTGCCAATCTGATTGATTTTATGTTGTTGTGGGTCAGTGGNAATTCGGAAAGTGAAGTCAGATTATTAGGGTCCAAGGCTCAGGGCCAACCGTTCCGGTTCCAGATGAAAGACGCGGATGGATTTCTCCGTAATCCTGGCCATTCTGTTAGCACCTCAGGTCCGCTAAATCTGATGAGTTCGAGTCTTATTAATAGGAACCCTGATTATGCAATGCTCGTTGCGGATAGGATCCACAAGCACTTCTTTAATGATGGAGTGCTTACGCCTTCCCGTAACATTGCTCGTTTGCAAAAGAGGGTNAATGAGGCTCGTCTTGGCTTCATTGCTGAATCTGCCCGTTGGGGGAACCGTTTCCGAGAATACCAGAGCTGGTTGGACTATCAGGAGAACCTTGTTAATAATCATTTTCCAGGACTCACCAATACGATGATAGGGAGGTTTAGATCAGCGGGAATGTATCCAGAAATTATTGCACCGGTATTTAGCCAGCACGGAGGATCAGTGTCGGCCGACACCGCTTTAACCATGGCAACTGACTCGGATACGATCTATTATACGATGGATGGAACTGATCCCAGATTGTCTGGAGGAGCAGTGAATCCGGAAGCGAAAATTGCGAGTTTTGGNGGAGGTGGCCCTGCTCCCGTCACTTATATTTCAAGTGGTCACCGGTGGCGTTATCTTGACAATGGAAGCAATCAGGGCACTGCGTGGAGATCGAAGAACTTTGATGATTCGACATGGTCCAGTGGGCCGTCTGAGCTCGGATATGGAAGTGATGGTGAAGGTTCTGGCACAAGGCTCAGCTTTGGCCCTGACTCTTCCTCCAAGTACCCGACCACTTATTTTAGGACAAATGTCGAGGTGCCTGATCCGACAATGTTTTTCAATTTTCTTCTCAGATTGAAATATGATGACGGAATAGCTTTCTATATTAATGGTCAGGAGGTCATTAGGCAGAACCTTTCCTCGAACGCATCATTTTCAACTTTTGCCAGTAGTACTGTGAGTGATGAGTCCGGGTGGAAGGAATTTACATTGCCGAAGACGTCCCTGTCTCCTGGAATGAACGTGATNGCTGCTGAAATACATCAGGGAAGNGGTTCAAGTTCGGACATTCGTTTTGACATGTTCTTGCGAGGTGAGACGACTCTTGGAGGAGGAGACAATGTCACTGACCCTCTCTTTCTAACAGTACCGACATTACTTCGAGCANGATCCTATGACAGTGGGGGTAATGAGTGGAGCGCTTTGAATGAAGCGTTCTTTTCTATTGATAGTGAGCCGGCAGGGTCCGGGAACTTGACCATTTCAGAGATGAATTATCATCCNTATGATCCGATAAGAATAGAAGAGATCGGGGTGAGTTCTGACCGTGATGATTATGAGTTCATTGAGTTTTTGAATACTGGAAGCAAATCTATTGATCTTACGGGTTTGCGGTTCGAATCAGGCATTAACTTTACATTCCCGGATCATACAATACTCGCCCCGGGGCAGTACCTGTTGCTTGTGCGTGACNNNNAGNCTTTCGAATCAAGGTACGGGGCCAGTGTTGTGCAGNCCTNCGAGTATACGGGCAGGCTCAGTAATGATGGCGAGCACTTACAGNTGATTAATTCAGACTCANAGCTGATCATTGATTTTATCTATAATGATCAGTTGCCGTGGCCCGAAGCGGCGGATGGTGAAGGTAAGAGTCTTGTTTTTACAGGAAAAGTGCAAAATGATCCATCTAGTTGGGAGCAGAGCCGGGTCCGAGGAGGGTCGCCTGGTGAGGCAGAAGTTAAAACGGTTACTTATTCTGAATGGGCAACGCTCAATTCAGTTAGTGGTGATCCTCAGGCCGATGATGATGGCGATACCNTAAGTAATTATCTAGAGTATCACTTTGGGTCTGATCCGGGCCTCGCGGCTGATGCGCCTTTTGCCGATACGAATGTACAAAAGATAGGGGGAGCTAGTTATCTCACACTTAGTTTTCCTCGTAACTTATCAGCCGAATCTGCAATGGAAGTTCAGTTCTCCTTTGACTTGAAGACTTGGATCTCTGAATCAAAATCCTTTGAAATCGTTTCAAGTACTGATAACGGAAATGGGACAGCAGAAGTGACGGTCCGTTATTTGAGGGCCATCGACAATGAATCAAAGAAGGTGTTTTTTCGGCTCTTCGTTAATTAATTATTATATAAGGAGATATGAATACCTAAAGTATAAATTCGTATTTCAATTATATGAAGTCACTCTCCGCCATAGCAATCCTTGTCCAAGTCCTCGCAGTACTTTTTCTGTCAGGTTCATTATTGAGCGCGGAGCTGTACATCACTGAATTTATGGCTGATAATAAAGAGTCCGTTGAGGATGCAGATGGTGACACGTCTGACTGGATTGAAATATCAAATGTTAATAGGGAAAACGGAAGCCTTGAAGGTTATTATCTTACCGATGATCCACTCAATTTAACTAAGTGGACATTTCCAAAAAAAAGCTTCAATGATGAGGGTTTTATTTTGGTATTTGCTTCGGGTAAGGATCTGACAGATTCAAATAATGACCTGCATACCAATTTCAAACTAAGCTCATCAGAAAATGGTTACCTGGNACTCATTAAGCCGGACGGGGTTACTATAGCAAGCGAGTTTAAAAACTATCCTCGTCAATACGAAGATGTTTCTTATGGGAGTGGGTATGGTGAGCCTAGGGATATAAAGTTCATAGCCGAAGGTGATGCCTCAAAGTGGAATGTCCCGTCCGCTCCAATTGGTGGGTGGACAGGAACAAACTTTGATGATTCATCCTGGTNCTCTGGTAAAACTGGCATCGGATACGATAATTCGACGAAATACATCCCACACATTGGAGAAGGGGGCGATGTTAAATCTGCGATGAGGGGTATAAATGCTTCTATCTATATTAGAATTCCCTTCAATTTAACTGACGCTAGCGGAATAAGTGACCTCACTCTGAGAATGAAATGGGAAGACGGATTCATCGCTTATCTCAACGGCAAGAAAATCCAATCACTCAGTGCCCCTGATAATCCGGCATGGAACTCCACATCCACATCAAATAGATCTAACGAAAATGATGNGATTACATTCTTTGATTATCCAGTTTCAGGACCTCTGCAAAAAGGCAATAACATACTGGCAATACAAGGGTTGAACGGATCAAGGAACAGTTCCGACTTTCTTGTTTCTCCCGAACTGACTGGAAAAAAAACCGATCTAAATTTTCCACAGAACGGTTACTTTTTGGAGCCAACTCCTGGGACTCTCAACAGTCAACGCATAGACGGACTCGTCGGTGATACAAAGTTCAATGTGAACAGAGGTTTTTATGAAGAAGCGTTTGAACTTGAAATAAGCACGAGCACCGAAGGCGCTGAAATCAGATATACTCTGGATGGGACAGTTCCCAGTGAGACTCGAGGCGAAGTGTATAAGTCTCCAATTACTATTAACAAAACGACAGTCATACGGGCCATGGCGCATAGGTCAGGATATTCAACAACCAACATTGATACACAGACTTATCTTTTTCCGGAGGACGTGGTGAATCAACCCCGGATGCGAGCATCGGTCACACAGTCACCAACGTTTGGGCCGCAAATGATTGATTCCCTCAAGTCGGTCCCTNCCGTTTCTATAGTAACCGACAATCCAAGTCCTTTCATGAATGAAGGGTCAGCTAACATGCGGAGAGAATCTCCAGCCTCGGTGGAGATGATTTTTCCCGATGGTACACCTGGCTTTCAGGAGAACGGCGGATTGAAGCACTTTGGTGGTTACTATACGAACTTTCCCAAGAAGAGTTTTCGGATTGGTTTCCGCTCTCAGTACGGTGATACCAAACTGAATTATCCAATGTTTGATGGTTTTGACTACAAACATTATCCACCTACAGATCGTTTTGATGTCATGGATTTACGAAGCGGTTCCCACGACATGCAGCAACGAGGCGCATATATGTCGAACCGATTCACTGATGATACAATGCTTGAAATGGGAAATCTTGCTCCGCACGGCAGGTTCGTTCATGTCTATCTTAATGGCATCTACTGGGGTCAATATCATTTGCGCGAGCGCTGGAATGCGGACATGGCCTCGAGTTATTTTGGCGGGCCCAAGGCAGACTATGATGCGGTCAATCTCAATGACGGATTCCGTAATGATGAAAAGGTTTACGATGGTACTGGGGTGCTTTGGAATGAAGTGAAGCAGTTGGCTCGGAGTTCAAATGCATGGGAACTCAACGAAAATCATATCGATTTTGCGAATCTGATTGATTTCATGTTGCTATGGGTTAGCGGGGATTCAGAGAGTGAAGTTAGATTATTAGGATCAAAGGCTCAGGGCCAACCCTTTCGATTTCAGATGAAAGACGCGGACGGATTTCTTCGAAATCCAGGAAAGGCCGTGAACCATCCCGGTCCTCACAACTTGATGAGTCCGAGCCTTATTAGAAAAAATCCTGACTATGCAATGTTAGTTGCAGATAGGATCCATCTGCATTTTTTTAATGACGGTGCACTGACGCCGGAACGTAACATTGCGCGATTGCAGAAGCGGGTAGATGAGGCTCGCCTTGGATTTATTTCTGAGTCAGCCCGTTGGGGCACCCGGTTCCGTGAATATCAGAGCTGGCTCGATTATCAGAAGAATCTGATTAACAATCACTTTCCTAGGCTCACAGAAAATATGATTAAAAAGTTCAGAGCAGCTGGCATGTATCCAAGCCTGATTTCTCCAGTATTCAATCAACATGGAGGTTCAATTCCAGTAGGTTCCGGAATTACAATGAGCACTAATACCTTGAAAATTTACTATACAACGGACGGCTCTGACCCAAGACTTTCAGGGGGTGCAATTAATCCTCAGGCAATTAGTGCAACATTTGATGACAAAGTTCCTATTCCAAAAGATTACATTAAGAATGGGCACGTTTGGAAGTACTTGGATGACGGGTCCGATCAAGGAAAATTATGGATTGCTCCAGGTTTTGATGATTCTGAATGGTCCTCCGGTCCTTCAGAACTTGGATACAATGAGGGTGATGAAGCGACGCTAATTAGTTACGTCGATTCTGATGACCGGTCCGGCACGCAACGCAATGCCACTACTTATTTTCGTACGAACGTTGAATTATCAGATCCATCTTCCTACTCATTTTTCATAATCAAACTGAAATATGATGATGGCGCTGCAGTTTACGCTAACGGATCAGAACTCATCCGCACAAACAATCTGCCGTCAGATGCCGGTCATGATACTTACGCCACTTCTGGCACTCCCAATGAACGTATTTATCACGAGTATCAAGTCCCGAGCTCTAGCTTTGTTGATGGGACCAATCATCTTGCCGTAGAAATTCACAACTCTTCTCCTAACAGTTCGGACATCAGTTTTGATCTAATTCTTCGCGGAGAAGTTGACGTGAGCAAAGGCAATAGAATTACTGCACCTATAATCCTCAACGATTCTTCAATGATAAGGGCCCGTGCTTATGATCCAATTAAGGAAGAATGGAGTGCGCTTAATGAGGCCTTCTTCTCAATAGGATCGGTTACAGCTAATTCTTCTAATTTCATAATAACGGAATTTCATTATCACCCTGAGGACCCTTCCTCTGAAAATGAGCTGGCAGTCTCTGCTGACCGGGACGATTACGAATTCATTGAGTTCCTGAACACGGATTCTTCACCCATTGATCTATCTAATGTTCATTTCAAAAAAGGAATTAATTTCACTTTCCCTGAAAACACGATCCTTGCCTCAGGGGAATATCTGCTCCTCGTTCGTGACCGAAAGGCTTTCGAATCCAGGTACGGGGTCAGTGATGTGCAGAGCTACGAGTATACGGGCCGG
>PAPL01000065.1 GCA_002708885.1 Verrucomicrobiales bacterium
CTGTTGGTCCTGATTTTCCTGTTGGTCCTGATTTTCCTGTTGGTCCTNNTTTTCCTGTTGGTCCTNNTTTTCCTGTTGGTCCTGATTTAGCTCCTCCAATCTTTTTTTTACTACATCAATATTGTGTTGAGCNTTTGTGTTCTTAGGATTGATGTTCAGGGCGGATTGGTAATGCTCAATTGCTCCTTCCCAATCCTTTATNGCACTTTCTATATTTTCCTTTGAAGGAGGTGACTCAGACGGGCCGGAGCCANTTTTAGGAACTAAGAGTTTTTCACCTTTTCTAAAAAGAGTGTTACCGAGGTTNTAATGAGCAGCTTCCTGAACTGGTTTATTTTCACTGAGNAGAGCAGAACTAAAAGCATTTAAAGCAAGTTCATGATTGTTTGCGGAAAAAGCAGATGCTCCCAGGCCAAGGTTGAGTTGAGCGGTTCGATTNGCTGATTTGCTNTCATCTATGGCGGACTGATAACTTTTGATTGCTTTATCGAATTGTCCCGCATCATAAAATTCTTTTGATTCTGATATTGGCCCTGCAATGAGTTGGCTGTCTTGCCCAGTAATCGCCACAANAAAAAATACTGATATGGCTACTTTACTAGTTTTCATTAAGAGGGAGATNAGGAGATCTGACAATAATAGCCCAAGAATCAGGCTGATTCCAATGCTGAGAGGCCATGCAAAACGTTCGATTGGAGTTTTCTGATCTCTAAATTCAGTTTCTTTTGTGTCAAGCGTCTCCAGTGCTTCCTGAATGATTGTGGAATTCAGTGATTTTGTATCTAATCTTAGGAAGATTCCTCCGCCCGATTCAGCGATGTCTTCGAGAGCCTTAGAATCAAGTTTGGATCGAACCAGCTCACCGTTTTCATCACGGATGAANGTTTGTTTATTACCACNAATTNTTTGTTCTGGGATGACGGATCCTTGTTCTGATCCTACCCCGATAGCAATAATGAGTGTGCCATCTTCATTGGCTTTTGCGGCTTCTTCTATTGCATTTCCTTCAAGGTTCTCTCCATCTGTAAAGAGGATAAGTGCATGNCTCTCTGCTTCACTTTCCTTTAGTGTAGAATTGGCCNGGTTGATAGCTTCTGCGAGNTTAGTACCGCCTCTGGCCACTGCATAAGTATCAAGCTGGTCAATCGATTCACGGAGAGCTTCTCTGTCAGGAGTGATTGGAACCATGACTGATGCGCTACCTGAAAATGCCATCAAACCAATGAGGTCTTCAGGCAGTGCCTCAATGAGGTCATAGGCAGCGAGCTTGGCTCGGTCCAGTCTATTTGGTGTAAGGTCNTGTGCCAGCATGCTACGCGACGCATCAATGGCTAACATCACTGTTCGGCCCTTACTGTAGCTGGGCTCTTCTTCAGATCCCCATTGCGGACGAGCGAGAGCTGTAATGATTAATGCGTATGAAAGGTAGAGTACAACTGAACGGACAGCGCGCCTTTTACATGAGGTTCCATGCACGAGTTGATTTCTTAGCTTTTCAGCAACGAATGCGGATGTTCGGTCATGATTCGGCCCTATAGGACAAAATTGAAATAAGATTAACGGCAACAATAGCGTTAATCCCCAAAACCAAACTGGATCAGCAAATGTCATTATAATTGTATTAATCCGGGGCGGTTCTTCTCCAAACAATGCCTATCAATAGTATTGAAGCCGCAGCCAGTGTGGGCCATTGATAGTATTCTTTTTTGCGTACTATTTGACGATGTTCGATGTCGCTCTTTTCGAGTTCGTTAATTTCGTCAAAGATTTGTTTTAGGGTCTCAGTGTTTTTTCCGAGGAATGCCTTGGCTCCCGTGATGGATGCGACTTTCCTTAGTGTGGGAAGGTCAAAGGTTTCCTCTTCTGAACCGGGTAGGCCAGGCCTGCCGATAGCTATTGGATACACTTTGATTCCAAGCGTAGCGGATAATTTGGCGGCATCTTCCGGAGTCAGGCCGGGAACGCTTTGGACTCCGTCNGTTAATAGAACGACCACTTTACTTTTGGCTTCTCTTTCAGAGAGTCTCTTGGCCGAAGCAGCTATGGCGGTACCTATCGCTGTTCCGCCTTCGATTATATTATCAAACCGCCTGAAGTGGATTTCTCTATCAATCATTTCCTGTAGCCATTCATGATTCATTGTTAATGGGCCCATCGTGTGAGGTCTGCCGGAGAAGACGATGACNCCGATACGGTCATAGGTCCTTCCTCGGATGAATTCTTTTACGACTGCCTTTGCGGCTGAGAGTCTGTCCACGCGCCTCCTGTCGACAACGAAGTCTCTTTCTCGCATCGATCCAGAAACATCAATGGCTACTGAAATTTCTACTCCTTCACCTTCAATGACTTCAGAGTGAGTGATCTTCTGCGGTCTGGCAAGGGCCACAATTCCGCAAGCCATGGTCAGCGGAAGAANGAGTGAACTGGGNGAGAGAAAGCCCCTGTTTTGTTTTTTAAGGGCATTTCCGAAATGTACNACTGAAGGAAAATCGATTGATGCGGGGCGTTTACGTTTTCCTCTCAGAACAATGAGAATAACCGGTAGTGNTAATAGTCCTAGCAGATAAGGCTCAGCGAACTGAAACTCAGGTAGTAGAGGAATGGTCATTATCAGTCACGGAGGTTTTATTTGCATCAGGAATGTTCCTCACAAAATTAATACTCTTTTCTATGAGAGGAAGCCTTTCTGAGGGGTCCTCTTTTTCAGGAGCAAATCTTAGCCGATCACAATCACTCAATATAGATAAGAATCTTTCTTTATCCTCAATGCTAAACATTTGCATTATCTTTTCCTTATAATTNCTGAAAAACTCCTCCGGAGTTAAATTGAGGCTCTGTTGGCCGAAATTGTGAGCGATTACTAGTCGGAGTCCCGTCACTGTTTCCTGAGCCACTTCATGTGCTGAAAGATCAATGTAACGTTGTTTGAGGGCGTGTAGGTGATCAAGCGAAGCTTTTCTTGGATCGATTGGTGTAGAGTCGNNCTTATTCTTATGTGATTTTATGCGTAGGAAGATCAGGATCAGGAGAACAATAAGAATGGCTNAACCTACAACGAAAAGAAGAATACCGGACNGGTCAGGGTCGGGAATTTCTGGAGGAGGAATGATGTCCTTGATGTCAGGGATTGTCTCCGTTGATGGCATTTAATTATTTAGCGTCAATGAGATCACTATATTTTTCACAATTTCATACTTTTTANCGAAGAATTANTAATTCTAGCACTTTTTGAGGATCTGCNCCGATGCATCATTAATTATTTGGCAAGGCAAGAGAGTACTAGGCTTGGACTGATGCCGTTTTTCACTAAGATGCAATTTACTCCGAGATCACCGACTTCTGTGATGTTTCTTTGTTCGTCGTCAAAAAATATCATATCTTCATAATTAAGCCCCGATTTGTTTCTGAGCCTCTTAAAATGAGTGACCTTTGAGCCTGGATAAATTTCCTCGTACCTGAAATAGTCACGAACATTTAAAAGGTCGAGTAATTCTCTTGCCCAATCAGGCTCGTTGGTCCGTGAGGCAATTCCTAANTCGAAGTGCTCATACTTGAGTTCTTCAAGAATATCAATAGTGCCTGGATACAGTTTCAGTTCGGATCCCCTCGAGTCAAATATTCTGCCCGACCTAATATTAAAAGGAGGGGACAAGTGATCGCACCAGGTTCCCGCAGCGTCCCAGAGTGTGAAGTCGAGATCAAATACGACGAGCTTTGGCTTCATGTTATATNAGATNGCTTCTATATCGACCCAACGTCTTTCTTCCCAGCTCTTCATNCCAAGTTCCGCGAGTTGAACTCCTCTAGCGCCTTCGCGTAAAGTATAGTTCCATGGCGCGTCAATGGCCACGTGGCGGAGGAATTCTTCCCACTGGATTTTAAATGCATTGTCGTAATCAATGGAGTCGGGAACTAGAGACCAGTTTTCGTAAAAATCGATCGGTTGCTCCACGTCTGGATTCCAGACCGGTTTAGGAGTATTCTCATCTGATTGTATGCGGACCTCGCGTAGTCCAGCAACGGCGGATCCTTTTGTTCCGTTTATTTCAATGGTAAGTAAATCATCTCGTCTGACCCTCACNCACCAGGAGCTATTAAATTGGCAAATTGTTCCATCTNCTAATTCGAAAATAGCATAAGCTGAATCATCTGCGGTACCGGGATAGATCTGTTGGTTTTCATCTCGTCGTTCATCAATGTCAGTTGATCCATGGGCAACTAGCCTTCTAACTGTNCCAAATAGATTGGAGATNACGTACTGCCAATGACAGAACATGTCTATCATGATNCCGCCTCCATCTTCTTTCCGATAGTTCCAACTTGGTCTTTGAGCTGGCCTTTCTGGATCCATGCCGGTAAAGACCCAGTAGCCAAAGTCTCCTCTCACATTGAGTATCCTTCCNAAGAATCCGTCTTCTTTGAGTTGTTTCACTTTTCTTAATCCTGGGAGCCATAATTTGTCCTGAACCATGCCATTTTTCAGTTTTGCGTCTTCTACTAGTTTTGAGATGCGAAGAGCTTCTTTTAGGGAAGTTGCTGTGGGTTTCTCGCAGTAAATTGATTTACCAGCATCCGTTGCCATCTCGATGAATTGTCCTCTTTGTAGCGTTCCTGACGAGTCAAAGAACACATCATATTCACCAAATTTACCATTCAGTGCTCCTTGAAGGTCAGTCGTGTAGGGGAATGGATTTCCGGTGGTGTTTTCGCCGTATTTTTTTGCAAGNGCTGCAAGCTTATCATTATTCCTTCCGGTCAGTATAGGGTCAGGCATGAGGGTAAGATCCTCACTTACTTTTAGTCCTCCTTCACGAATGATTGCGCAAATTGAACGGTCCAGATGCTGGTTCGTTCCCATTCTTCCAGTGACTCCATTAAGGATGATGCCGATGCGTCTAGTTTCCATTTTCAGTTAATTTTTTTCAAAGTAGTTTACTATTTTTTTNAGGTATTCGGATTGATCAGAATTCCACCATCGATTTGAAAATATTTCGACTTCATGAAAACCCTCGAATCCTGTTGAGTTAATCCATTCACTGATTTCACTGATGTTTATGGTCCCTTCTCCCATCAGGCCCCGGTCATTGAGAGTGTCCTGCATTGGGCTGAGCCAGTCACAAATGTGAAAAGAGGTAAGGTTTCCGTTACTTGCGCACCTTTCGATTTGATGCTTGAGATGATCATCCCACCAGGTGTGATATACGTCCACGGCAATCCCAATATTTGGGTGACTATTGAGATTTTCACATATTTCATTAGCTTGTTCCATGGTGTTGATGGCGGAGCGGTCCGCTGCATATAGAGGGTGAAGAGGCTCTATTGCTAGGACTACTCCTGCTTCTTCAGCATGATCGAGGCACTGTTCTATTCCTTCTTNTATCTGTTGTCTTGATTCTCTGAGCCCTTGTCCTGAAGTCGATCCACATACAAGTACGAGTGAGGGGGATCCGACCTCGTGACTTTCATCGATGGCTCTTTTGTTTTCATCTATGGAATTTTGTCTTTGTTCTTGTGTTTGGCCTGTGAAGAATCCTCCCCTTGCGACGGAAGTGACTTTGAGCCCGGATTCTCTTGCTTGTCTTCCCACGTCCTTAGGGTCTCTGCCTTCAAAGCTGTATCGCCAGAATGTGATTCCTCCGATTCCGGCGGAGGCATATTCTTTAATGCACTGTTCTGTGCTCCAAGGCTTATTAGTGATCGTGTGGATAGCAATCTCTGATAGTTTCTTGGGCATCGGGTTTGCTGGGTTAATCTCTTGGGGCACAATCAAAGAAGTGATAATTCTCGTTCTGAGATAGCTTGCCTATGTAAAACGCAAGTTCCCTAGCATGATAGTCTCCCCACATTGAAGATTCACCGTTAGGGATTTTACTGCCGTCAGGGACATAGTCCCAGTCATTTGGTCTATGGTATATTGAATGGAGAATGAGACCATGATGATCCGGGTCCATGCTCAGGTAAGGTTCGCTGAAAAGTGACTTTGCGATTGTTATGCCTGCCTTTGTGTATNGAGNTCCCTCTTCTCCTAGAAACTGGCCGAGTCTGATNAGTCCCTGAGCCGCGATGGCGGCTGCGGAACTGTCCACTGGTTCATGCTCATTGTACGGGTCAGACTTTCTTTCAAGGTAATCTGTGGGNAATTTGCTGAGGCCAGGAGCCCCAGTGTCCCAGTAAGGNATTCCATCAGCCGGAGTATTGTTGATGTAGAAAGAGCTTGTGGCGTGAGCCGCTTTCAGGAATATGGAATTTATTTTTTCACGGCCTCCGAAAGGTTCGATTTCTTCATCGCTGAGAAGTTCAAGGAATTCCAATTCTTCTGCAAATCCTGTAATTGCCCAAGCCAGGCCCCTAGTCCATGTAGTGAAACCTGAAAAGCCCTGTTGCGAATTAGGGCANCGGAACTGTCCGTCATTAGTATTAAAAATAGCTTCGTGAGTAGTTCTCCCGGGCTCGGTATCATATTGGTCTCTNCCTTGACCGTAGTAGACCGAATAACGTGCAGTCGAGACNCCATGTTTAATGAGCCTTTCGAGGAGTGATATTTCCTGATCGCCTTCGTCCATGTATTTGTGNCCGAGGAGATAACTGACGGCAAGGGCCCTGCATGATCGGATAGTATCAACGAAGAGGGAATGTGGGCCATTGAATGAATAAATGAAGCCGCCTCCGTCCTTTGTTTCTGTCCAGCGCCGGGCCTGAGATGCTCCTGATAATTTGAGGGCTAAACGATAGAAATTACATTCCCACTCATTACTTTCAAATTTGTTGGAGATTAGTTGGCGCAAAAGGTTGCCGTACGTTGAAACGTTGTTAAAGCCGTGATCATGTACGCCGAAATGNGTGACATGAGGAGCCATTTTTTCTANGGTATTAGTCTTAGCAAGTTCAAGGAACTGCCCATCGCTTGAGGTCTCGAACTGAAGAGCAGAAGACCCGTACTCGAATCCTTGGGTCCACTCGGTCCATCCTCTTGTAGTGTACTTGCCGGCCGAAGTGAATACCGGTGACCCTTTTGAGTGGTCATACTCCTCTTCAATTTTAAGAATTTTCTGCCCTGACAGCTCCCACAAAGTATCAATTTGAGGGATGAGATCTTTGAAGCTGATATTATTGTCTATTTGTATCATGAATTGGAATAGGAAATAGGTTTATAGCCTTTTCAGATGGAATCCACCGTCGATCGGGATGACGTGGCCGGTCGTGAAAGGGAAGTGTCCGAGCAGGAGAGCCGATGCTGCCTTGCCAAGATCTTCCCCATTGCCCCANCGTGATAGGGGAACAAGATCCCCCTGTTCAAGTATTTTATCGTATTTGTCTTTTGCTCCCGCTGTCATGTCTGAACTCATGATTCCTGGCCTCAAGTCATTAACTAGGATGTTATGTTCAGCGAGCCGCGTTGCCCATACTTGTGTGGCCATGGATAGGCCGGCCTTTGATATGCAGTAAGCTCCTCGGTTCACTGATACAGTATCGGATGATATGGATGATATATTTATGATTTGATAATGTGATAAACGTGGAGAATTGGGCTGGTTGATCATCATTTTAGCGGTGACCTGTGTCAGAAAATAAGGTGACTTTAGATTCACTGTCATCACGGTATCGTAATCCTCTTCTTTTGCTTCAAGACAATCTCGCCTGTTCGGTTCGGTGATTCCCGCGTTGTTAATTAGAGCATCGATGTGACCAAACTTTTCTTTGATCTGTTCAATGATTNAATTTCTGCTATTTGAATTCGNCAAATCGGCCTGAACTGTTTCAAAGTATTGATTTTCATTTTTGGATTCTTTATTGCAAAGTTCAGCAGTCTCAATTGCGCCGCTTTTACTGGACCCATAATGAATAGCGACACTTAGTCCTGACCTTGCCATTTCTATGGCAATTCCCTGGCCCAGGCCTCTTCCTGCTCCAGTGACTAGTACGACGGGTGCATCTGCCGAATCTGAACTCATTTTTTACTTTTACCGCATGTTCATTAGCATTGTTAGAACAAATCTATTTCATTTAGCACAAATTCGACTATATTATTTGTACTAATTATTAATGATCGAGAGGCTTTATGCGCAAATACAGGCCAATTATTATAGAAAAAATAGGTATTTCACTACCCAAGATGGAGATACTCAGGCTCCGCCTCAATGAGCATTTGCCGGAAACTAAAGCCTCATTCCATAATCATCCGCATGGCCAATTATTGATCTATTTGAGGGGATCTGGTGAACAAACAGTGAACGGTAAACGATACTCTGCGAGGGCGGGTACGGTCATTTATGTGAGGCCAGATGAACGGCACCGATTTGAAAAGGGAAGGTCGCGGCAACCGCTTTGNCTNGTCATTGACGTTAATTTGTTATCTAAAAAAAAGAGCCAAAGAGTGAAAACTTTAGGAGAGCTTCCCGCGACAGATCTTAATCTTATTCGATCAAGAGTCTCTCAATTGTTTGAAATGCGTCGGACTGGCAGTGAAGACAGGATTGTTTTAGTGGGTGCAGTTATCCTTGATATTCTTGATCCGGTCTTACGGTCAATTGAGTGGCTCGAGGCTAAGGTCCATAAGAGAGAATCCAGAGGNTCCGTCAGTTTCCGAGTCGAAAAGATCATTAATGACCAGATTGAGGATTCTTCTCTGAGCCTATCAAAAGTTTCCAGTATTTTAGGATTTCAGCGTGATTATCTTAACCGCTTACTAAAGAAGGAAAGGGGACTTACTTTTTCTCAGATCCGGTCTCAGTTNAGGCTNAAGAAAGCACAGAGTTTGTTAATGAAGGGACATAGTGTCGGTGATGCTTCTCTGGCAGTCGGAATCAATGATCAGAACTATTTTGCGAGATGGTTTCGCGCACAAACAGGAATGGCCCCAACAAAATGGCGCGTGCAAAAAAATGACACGACAAGATTGCTCCCTGCCTAATGTGCTATGATGAGCTTCTGGTATCTATTTTTTAGGCTTCTCAGGAGAAGGCAGTTCCTTGGCCTTTATTGCTGGGCTACGGGTAATTTTAGCCTTTGATTCGAGGCCGGAAATATAGTCCTGCATTGTTTTTTGACGCTTTGGAGCATCAAGTTGCCGACTAATGTCCTCCTTCACTTCTTCAAATTTGCGCTGTCCGGCTTTGGTCTTTTTTGTTACTTTGATGAGGTGGTAACCGAATTGTGTTTCGACCACGTCACCGACATCACCCACTTTTTGAGTGAATGCAGCCTTTTCAAAGGCAGGGACCATTTGACCGCGACCAAAAGATCCGAGGTCACCGCCGCGTGCGCTGCTTGGGCAGTCTGAATGTTCTTTAGCCAATTTATCAAAGCCGTCTCCTTTTGCAGTTATTAACTGTTCTCGAAGTTTCTGTATGGCCTTCAATTTTTCTGACTTCACTTTTTCATCGGAACCGGGATCAGTCTTGAGAAGGATATGGCTCGCAGTGATGCTTTCTTTGGAATTAAAGGATTCCTTATTTTCTTGGTAGTATTTTTGAAGCTCTGCATCGGTCGGCGCTTTTACTGCGCTCAGTATTTCCTGAACGTGAAAGTTAATTAGCAATTCTTCTGTGACTTCGGCTTCGAAGCTTTTTTCATTGTGCCCCATTTTCTTTATATATTCTTCGAACTTAACTCCGGGCGGAAGAGAGCCTTTAATCTGTTCAATGGTTTTCTTTAATTCATCGGCGCTTGCTGTTGCCTTTGCGGCTCTGGCTGCCTCTAAGAGGAGGCTTCTTGAGATTAGNTCTTCTGCCATTCTTGGAGTCACTTGTTTGATGGCATTGGCGCGCTGTTCGGCAGGCATTTGATCTAGGCTCGGGCCGTAACGCATGCGCAGTGCTCTTTCAACATCAGCTGATGTGATTTTCTTTCCATTGACTGTGGCCAGATCTTGAACCGTTGTGGCCGGTTTTGGTTTGTCTTCGGCGGCAATGACAATCGAGAATGAGAAAAGTGCCGCTAATAAATGAGCGAGGATTTTGAATGGTGTGAACATAAATTTGTTTCTAAATCTATGACCTAGTTGGTCATGTTAAATGAGAGGTTGGAGAGTTCATTCGTCTTATAAGGACTCAATGGCAAACTATATTTATTAGATGGATTATCAAAATTTGTGGGAATTTACTATTAATCGGTTATTTTTATTGGGTTTTTAGTTATGGAATCAGAACAATTAAGTTCTTCTGCTAGGGCGCGGATCCTTAACCGTGTCCTTTTGACGATATGGGTCATTGTCTGGTTCTGGGCCTGTGGAGGATACAGGTATCTTATAGGTGTACCGGGTCTNGTTGTTGTTCCGCTAATGATTGCTGTGCCTATAACTGCGCTACGGTCACTGAGGAGGCGGAAGTTAATTGTAGGGATCAGTCTTCTCTTATTTGTTATTGTCTTCGTGNCACTCTTGATTGAAAAACCCAAACGATATAGGAATTGGATTGAGAGCTGTAAGAAACCTCCGGTCGTTAGATTTCCAAATGAGGAGGTCGTTAAGATTAACAATGTAAGAGAATTTAAATGGAGAAGTGTTGATGATTATGATGCGGCATGGGTAACGCGCAGTTATTATCTCGATCAACTGGACTCTCTTGATCTGATAGTGGAGCCTCTAGGCGATTCAAAGCTCTTTGCGCATTCTATGCTCAGCTTCGGTTTCGGTCCGGAAAGGAGAGTTGTTATATCTGCTGAGGTGAGGAAAGAGGAGGGCGAGGTCTTTAGCCTTTTTTCTGGCCTCTATAAGCAATTTGAACTCATTTATCAGGTGAACGGTGAGCGTGATGCGCTTACCTTGAGAGGTTGTCAGGACGGGACTCAGCTTTACATTTTTCCAATCAAAGCAAGTAAAGGATTCATGAAGAGCCTCTTTGTGAGTCTTGCAAAAAAAGCGGGGAATTTAACTGATGAGCCTGAGTTTTATCATTCGCTTCGCGCAAATTGCACTACTGAGCTTTTTGAGCATATAAAGAAAAATTTTGAAGGGGATATCAGTTATGGAAAGGGTGTCCTTTTTCCTGCGCAGGCCGGGAAGGTCCTGCATGAAATGGGTTGGATGGACACGGAATTGGATTATGAAGCGGCCCTGGAAAAGTTCCGGTCTGGAATGAGAGTCAGAAAATATGCAGACCATCCCGATTTTTCCAAAAAAATAAGAGAATAATTAGAATTCATTCTTCCACATCATTGATTCCATTGGTAATGCGGATTTGCTATTGTATTTTGCGGAGCTTTTTTGTGAATAGAGGGTATCGACTTGACCCTGAAGTTCGAAATAGATGAGCTGACCAATGGGCATTAGGTGATAAACTCTGACAGGCTTTGAGACGGAAATCTCAAGTGTCCAGTGATTACAAAAGCCGACATCTCCTTTTCCTGCCGTTGCATGGATGTCAATTCCCAGTCTTCCGACACTGCTCTTTCCTTCAAGAAAAGGAACGTGCCTGTGAGTCTCAGTGTATTCTTCAGTGACGCCGAGGTAAACGGTCCCCGGTTCCAGAACAAATCCATCTGAAGGTATTTCGAACATTGAAATTTTATTATGTTTTTTTGCATCTAAGACATCGTCAATGTAAGTGGCAAGAGTCTTTCCGAGTCTGACGTCGTAACTGTTAGTTCCTAGATGCGTTTCTATGTAAGGCTCAATGACAATGGTGCCTTCTTGGATTTCTTGGCGGATAGCGTGGTCAGTCAGGATCATTTTATTTTGTTTGTTTCTGATTAGCTAAATACAACAGTTTTATTCTTAAGTACGAGTACTTTTCGCTGGGAGTGAGCCCAAACACCTCGTGATAATACTATTTTTTCTAGGTCTCTCCCGTGTCTGATAAAGTCAGATAAAGATTCTCTGTGAGTGACCCGAATCACATCCTGAGCGATGATTGGACCTTCATCTAAATCAGCAGTGACATAGTGACTCGTTGCTCCGATCAGTTTAACGCCGCGCTGATAGGCTTGGTGATATGGTCTTGCACCCGCGAATGCCGGGAGGAAGGAATGATGGATGTTGATTATTTGATTGGGAAAATGATTAACAAAGTTATCACTTAATATTTGCATGTACCGGGCAAGGATGACGGTGTCAACGTTATGCTCTTTGAGAACCGAAATCTCCGCTGATTCTTGATCTGCTTTATTTTCTTTATTGATGGAGAATTGGTGGAATGGAATCCCAAATCTGTCCGCTACCTGTTTGAGCGAATCATGGTTGCTTATAATTAATGGAATTTGAATATTGAGTTCTCCTGATTCATGTCTCGATAATAGATCATATAAGCAATGACCTTCCTTCGTAACGAATATCGCAGCTCTAGGTGGCTGGTCATTGTAGTGAAGTTGCCATGTCATTTCGGATTCGCTGGCAATTTCCAGATTGAATTTTGAATTCAACTGCTCCTCAGAGAGTTCGAATCCATCCATTTCCCATTCAATTCGCATGAAAAATGCTCCATTTTCCTCATCCACGTGCTGATCCAAATAAACAATGTTTCCTTTATGGTTGCCGATGAATGTGGATACTGAAGAAACTAACCCAGGCCGGTCAGGACATGAGATGAGCAATATGGCGGTTCTTTTTAATGCGGGCATGAATGATTGTATGGGGTTCGCAAAGCACTAGCACTTAATATCGATAAAAACAAGTTATCACAATGATGAAGGCAATGTGTTGGGCTGATATGGTCAAGTTCTTGTAATATGTTTTCCTTTAGTCTAACAAAGATACTATGCAACCATTTAAGGCCCTTGCTTTTTCAATAATCATTCTTGCGGGCTTGATCGGCATTGTGCTTCATGCAGCGGTCAAATCTTCTTCTGATCGGATAGTGAACAGATACGCTGATTGTCATGTTCATCTTCTGGACTTTCTACAGAACGGTGAATTTTTAAATTCTGATAAGAAATTTCCAGGTGGAGTTTTCGGGAAACAGGAAGAAAATGGCCGCTATGTTTCTCTTCCTTTCGGAGAGAGGGGACGGAGAGTAGAAGCTTTGCTCCAGAGTATGGATGAGGCAAATGTCCATAATGCCTTAGTGTGTGGCATGCCTTTCATAAAGAAATGGTCGCAGAATGAGCCGTTTCAGAGGCCCCGTTACTATTTGGACAGTCCTTCCAGAGTGAAGCCTGCTAGGGACACTGATGTTTCAGTCGGATCCGCTATCCTTGATTATAAAATAAAATATGCAGATGACCCGGTAAAGTTGTCTAGGCTCAAATCGATTCATCCTTCTCTTTGTGGTTTTGATGCCACGGACTTGGGAGCAGTTGACTTGCTTATAAAAAGGATCAAAGAGTTTCCAGGGGTTTGGGAATGCATCGGAGAAGTCATGTCCAGGCATGATGATTTAACAAATCTGACGACCGGAGAAAGGCCAAGGGCAAATCACCCGGCACTGGCCCGTGTCTGTCGTTTTGCAGGAGAGCATTATTTACCAGTGAGTATACATCACAACATTGCTCCAATTTCTCGTAATTCGAAGGAAGTCAAACTGCCTACGTATCTGAATGAATTTATAGAACTCATGGAATACTGCCGTGCCGGTAATGAAGGCTGTGAAGTTTCCACAAAATTCATATGGTGTCACTCGGGCATTAGCCGGAGACTCGTTGTTAATGATCTGCATTTCTGGATTGAAGAGGTCCTCAAGGAGTACTCGGATCAGCTGTACATTGATCTGTCCTGGGTCGTCCTTGATGATTATGTGCTCCCCAATTTGGAGGACTGGGTGAAATTGATTTCAAGATACCCTGACAGATTTATGATAGGATCCGATGTGGTTGGGTCAGTCAGCAAGATGAATCAGGCGCTCAAGCCCTACGATAAGCTTTTGGCAGCTTTGCCAGAACAGATCAGGGCAAAAGTGGCGCATGATAACTTCGCCAATCTCTTCGAAGACATGTCATCGTTGAGAAAGAAAAACGGTTTAGGGGTCGGAGGAATAACAATTTCTCCTGATTACATTTACTCTGACAAGCTTCATGTTAGGCCAGACTTTAAGAATTCGAAATTTATGGAAAAAAGAATCAGATCATTGAATCGAAAATGAATCCTGATATATTCTGATGCGATTCTCATATCATGATCAGAAGCTTTCTTAAATTCCCTAGAATCATCATCGAGTACTTTGGACTCGAAGTGATCATCGGAGCCGGGCTGTGCTGGGCACTTGGGGGCGGTGTTTTTCTGGTGATAATTTTGGCCTGTTCTCCAAGTTTCTAGATAATTTTTCTATGCCTTAGCGTCAGAAGCTTTTTTAGGCTCTTTGGACGCTGACTTCTTGACTTCTGCTCCGCTCTTTCCTTTCCACTGCTTTACGAGTTCAGTGGCAAGGTTCTTTTGTTCTTCGCTGAGTTTTGGCTCTAATCTTTTAATTGCTATTAGAGCTTCTGAGTTTCCTTGTTCGGCAGCGAGAGTCATCCATTTCTGGGCCACTACTAGGTCAGTCGAAACGCCTTGGCCAAGCGCATAAAGCATTCCCAAAGAGGCCTGTCCTTCGGGGCTTCCCTGATTGGCGGCTTTCACTAACCAACCTATGGCTTCTTGTGGATTGGACTTTGCGCCTTCACCTTTGAGTAGAAGTAGAGCCAAGTTAACTTGTGCATTTGAGTGTCCGAGTTGAGCGGCTTTTTGATACCATTCCGTTGCCTGCGTTGCGTTCTTTTCAAGATCAATTCCATTATGATACAATGTTCCGAGCCTGAACTTTAAATTTGCCAGTTCGAGTTCGGCTCCGGAAGATTCAATGGCTTCGGCTATTTGCTGGATGGCCAGGGCCCTTTCTTTTCCGTCTTTGAACTGTGAAGCGAGTGCTAATGTCTGCTGCATCATAACGGTGCCTCTTTTTTGTATTTCCTTAGCGATGCTCAATGATTGAGTGAGGATCAGTTTTTTGTCATTTTCGTTCCCTGAATCCTCAATGGCTGCGATTATTTGGTTCAGTGCGGCGGCCTTTTCTTTTATAGGTTCTATTTCTTTGATTGATCCAATCGCGGTGCTGAGAGTTGCTTTACTTTCCTCTATGAGATCGCAATTGAATTGAGCCACGGACAGATGAGTGAGTGAAGCTGCTTGGGGTCCCTTGTCCTTCATTGAGCTAATGATTTTTTGAGCTTTTTCAATGGTGGCTTTTGATTGTTCTTTGTCTCCTGCTCCCATCAGAGTGACCGAGAAATCGCAGAGAACTTTGACCTGGTCTTGTGGATCTTGTATTTTTTCTATGAGGGCCAGGGCCGGGTCCTGCTTTGGCTTAAGGCCTGCTTTGATCGATTCGAGTTGAACTATAAAGTTGTTAACCTCACTTAATTCAGCAAATGCTTTCATTGATAGACTCAAAGATTTGATGAGTTTTTCTTTGTCCTCTATGCCGGTTATTGCAGCCAAGGCTTCTAGGCATGAGTCCATAAATCTCTTCGCATTTTTACTGTCGTTGGCATGTAGATTGGCCAGAACCAGGTTCTGGCTTACCGAGAGTTTTGATTCTGGAGACTTTGCGGAATTGACTAAGCTGATGAGAGGCATCGGGTCAGGTTGAATCGTCTTGCTTTCTTCCGTGCTTTTGTTTCGTTCTGGGGGAGAGAGTGCCAGAATAATAGGGTCGCTGAGGTCACCAATTTCAGCACTTCCAGAGAAAGCTTTGAGTGAGGTTGCCAGACTTGCGATTAGCTCTCTTTTTTCTGAAATGGNATCGGTTTCTCGGATGTTTATTTGGCACTGAGTAAGGATGTCCTGTAACGGNCCTTTNCTTTCTGNATGNAGATGGGCCAGTGCAAGATGCTCGAGGACTTTGCCTTTTTGAGTTTTAGTCTTTGCCTGTTCTGTCAAAACCCCGAAAGGGTTCTTTTGTGTTTCATTTTTGCTTTCAATTGTTTCTTCTTGAGCAGTGTCCGGCCCTTTCGGAGCATTGGGGTCAGAGACGTTGTTGAAGATGACGCCCAAAGCAAGGAAGCATGCCAGTGATGCAATAGTCAGTATTATTTTGTTCCGTTTGTTCATTTTTCTTTTTCTATAGTTCAGTTGTTCTTTGAGAGGGGAGTCTTCAATAGATCCAAGTGTCTTTTTTCCTTTGTTATCTTTTGAAAAGCGTTGATGTCTTTTTCCATGGCGACTTGTTGTGCCTGGTAATACATTTCGGAGTAGAAGAAGGCTCGGGCCACATCTATGTCGACCAGTTCGATGTCCTTTTCGGTCACTCTGGGTATCAGTAATAGTCTTCCTCTTGAAAAATTACTTAACCTCAGAGCAAAGTCCTCAGTGTTAAGGTTAATGGCTTTTTTTGTTAGAATTGCATGCTTGAGTCTTTCAATGTCATCACTGTTTCGTAACAGAACAGTGAACCTTTGCTGGCCGCTCTTTGTGGGCTGATTCATTTCCCAGAGGGCCTTGCTCCAGCTGTCCTTAGTTGGACAGTTAATGATGCTTATTGTTGGTACTGGCTCACTGAAGATGGAGTCAGCTTTTTCAGAGAGGCGATTCATTTTGAAGGAGAGGGCAATGGCCTTGGGCTGAGATTGCTTGCTGAGAATTTCAGGTACGTTTTTCTTAATGTATTCTTCTAGGAATAAGACCCGGTTTCCTGAACCGATATTGGAATCAGGTTCAAAGAAAATGATTTTTTTTGCGCTTATTTTTTTCTGCACGCCTCTCCNCTTAAGCACTTCGTATATTTGNCTGTAACAGAGAATCTCTTCGCCTGGAATGGCGTCACCGTAAAAGTTTTTGTATGGGTATTGACTGACTAGATTGAGATTCCTTTGGGCCAGCTGATCGGTCAGGTCCTTCATTCGTTGGAGTTGCTTATTTTCGTAGAGGTAATTGAGGTCAAACGTATCCTCTCCCCTGATCCTGTAAGCGTCCCGGAAAAGCTGATTGTCAAAACTGTCAAATGCGTCTTCGTCCATTGGAGTGCTCTTACCTATTGAGTTCTCTTCTGGGAGAACGAACGGGGTCAGAACAATGATCACTTCTCTTTTGACTGTGTTTGTTTTTTTGCTTTGGAATAAACGCTTTATGATTGGTAATGAGCCTAGAGCTGGGACCCTGTCCTTGGTCATTTGTTTGTCCTTAGCAATGAGGCCGCCGATAATGAAGGGTGTGTTATTGGCTACCCTCACATAGGTCCTCACGGATCGGTTTGAAATGGTCGGGGAACTGGCCATTATGGTTCCGTTACTACTCCTCACATTAACATCGGCATCAGGGACCTTAGCGGTGACTTCCGCATTGACCTGCATGCTTACTTCTTTTCCTTNANTGTCGATTCTGGGGCGCAGAGAGAGTGTTATTCCCGCTTTTTTTATTGTGAAGCTNGTGNTTGNATAATTTCCTGANGNTGAGTACGAAGTATTCGCAATGGGCAGATCTTCGGAAACATTGATGTAGGCCATCCGATTGTCGAGTGCCAGTACACTGGGCCTTGAGAGGACTTCGGCCTGGCCTTCCCTGATGAGGGCCTTTATTT
>PAPL01000066.1 GCA_002708885.1 Verrucomicrobiales bacterium
ATGAGATCCTCTGATAGTTCCTGTAATCGAACCTCAAGCTCAGGTAGGATCAGGAAGTCAGAACCTTTGTGGCTTTGGTTCATACCACAGATCGCGAGGATGTTTTTACCTGTGACGAGGTGCCCTGAGAAAGCGATCCTAAATGACTTGAATGGATCGTCGTCATTAAATTCTTCGGATCCGGTCGCTAGCGAATCAAACTTAATTGTCGTTGGCGCATTCTGCTGTGCGACTAATTTGCCGTTCAGGTAGGCGGCGAATCCGTCGTCGTATTTCATACGTAGATTCATTTCGAAAACCTCAGCGATGTCATCGACGTGGAAAGGTAGGCGCAAATATAGTGTTCCGTGAGATCTCCGCATTGGATCTGTCATATCACCTCCTTCACCAATCGGTTGTCCCGCATAACCGAAACCGAAGGCAGTTTTACCGACATTCCAATCATCATCATTATATTTTGGTAAACGCCAATCACCGCCAATCACTTCGCCGCTTTTTGGCACGATGTAACTGGCCTCATGACCTGTAGTGATTGGTGTCTCGGTGCTGATCTTTCCACTGCTGATTCCGGTTCCGTATGACACGTCGGTGAACTGCTTTGGAAAGTTCGGAGCGAACTCATTGATGATCGTAACACCGTCAGGCGCGACCAAAGCGAGATACTCTCCTCCTTCGCCGGAGAGTTTGAAATTCGTGTGCAACTCGGCACTGGCCACTTGACGGTCTTTGCCGGATGCGAACACGACGAGGTAACCGCCAGGACTCAGGTTCATTGAAGGCAGTCGCCATTTAGTGAGGTTGCTATCATTATCCGTGAGATAGTAACCTCCAAGACCAATCGTTGCACTGGTCGGGTTGTGCAATTCTATCCAATCATTAAACTCGCCGTCTATGTCGGCGAGCACGGAGTCATTGATGGAAAGGAATTCAGTGATTGTCGGGTTTGCTGGCAACAGGTTGCACAGGAACAGATTAATCACTAGAGCTACTAGGACCGTCAAACAGCTCACCCGTTCGTGACTTTTATACATGAGTAATGAAAGAGTATGTCAGGTATATCTTAGAATAGTTCTATAGGGATCGGCACGATCTTTAAGTCTGCTCCTCCGAGAGGATTCCCTTCAGTTTCCTCGATACTTTCGACAATATCGTTTTTAAATTTTACAGAGAGCTTACCAGTTTCCATTTTAACGTAATATTTCTGACGGAAGAGGTTCCCCTGAGAATCGCGTCTGAACCGATACTGAGCAACGCGCTCATACGTAGAGTATTCGTAAGTGTCTAATCGTCCGCCACGATCAAGTTTAGAGTTTTTTCGAGAAGGTTTTCCCATAGAAGCAACGACTTCGTCAGTATTCATTCCAAGAGCGATTTGCTTATTCTTGATCAATTCATCGACTATTTTTTTTCTTTCGTAGAGTGTACGTAGCTTATCAGAAAAATTTTTGTCTAGCCCTTGCAGCGCACTTGGTAATATCCATCCTTTGACTTGTCCGTGCAGAGCCATTCCTCTGATTAAATATTGCTTATCTGTTATTGCAATGAGGGTGACTTTTTTACCCCTTCGCAGTTGGCCAATGGCTCTCTTTCGCTGAGAACTGACGTAAATCGGTTCCTGTTTAATTGCAAGAAGCTCAACTTTTTCTTCGCTGAAATCTTCCAGGTAAATGGCTCCTGGTTCTCGCTTCAGGTTACTTTTATTTCTGGAAGGAATTGATTCAGAAATTGTTGGCCATAAGTATGTGCCTAGCAATAATATGATCAGTTGCGTGCTTGCTCGTGATCGATAATGCCTCATGGTTTATGAATTGTAGCGTTTTATCCTATAAAACGCAATGCAGGTTAAAGAAGACGAGATAAAGTGTAAGGAATCACTTATATAATCATTATTTTACTTATAAATGCCGGAAAAATTTTTATCATCTAAGCTATTTGAAAATGCGATTCGTTTAATTCCTGGCGGAGTTAATTCTCCTGTCAGGGCCTTTAGAAACGTAGATGGCGATCCGTTCTTTGTACTTGCTGCCAAAGGGTCCAGGTTATGGGACGTTGATGATAATGAATTAATCGACTATGTGGGTACATGGGGCCCGGCAATCTTGGGCCATGCGCCAGTGCCTGTCATAGAGGCTGTTCATGAGGCGGCCAAGAGAGGAGTCAGTTTTGGCACCCCAAATCCTTTTGAGATCGAAATGGCAAAGATCATTGTGGATTGGGTTCCATCCGTCGAAAAGGTGCGCATGGTGAATAGTGGAACTGAGGCAACAATGTCCTCAATTCGTTTGGCTAGGGGTTTTACCGGGCGAGATAAGATTATAAAGTTTGAGGGCTGTTATCACGGCCATGTTGATTCATTGCTTGTGGCTGCTGGTAGTGGTGCTTTGACTCATGGTGAGCCTGACAGTGCTGGTATTCCTAAGGCATTTGCATCTGAGACAATTACCTTGCCGTTTAACGATCAGGAAAAGGTAAAGGAGATTTTTTCAGCTCATGGTAGCGACATTGCTGCAGTGATTCTTGAACCTATACCAGCTAATGCGGGTCTGTTTTTTCCTGAGGAGGGTTTCCTTGAACTCTTACGTGAATTGACAAATGAGTATGGATCTTTATTGATATTTGATGAAGTAATGACCGGATTTCGTGTTGCGAAGGGCGGTGCTCAGGAACTTTATGGAATCATGCCCGATCTTACTGCTCTGGGCAAGGTGATCGGAGGAGGGCTCCCAGTAGGTGCCTTTGGAGGGAAGGCTGAAATTATGGATCAGCTTGCACCTGATGGCCCAGTCTATCAGGCCGGAACACTTTCAGGCAATCCTCTGGCCATGGCCGCTGGATTGGCTCAACTCAAAGAATTGGACAAACTACAGGGCTGGCAAAGGCTCGAAGAGACCGGGGCCCTTTTTGAAAAGGGTGTACGTGAGGCCCTTTCAAACGCAGGAAAGGAATATATTTTTCATCGAATTGGTTCAATGTTTTGTCTATTTTTTACCAATTCACCAGTCAGAGATCTTGATTCTGCAACTGCTGCTGCTGAGTCAGGATCTTTCAAGGGTTTCTTTCATTATTGTCTGAAAAATGGAGTTTTTCTTGCACCTTCTCCCTACGAAACTGGTTTCATTTCGATGGCACATAGTGAAGAAGATATTTTACAGACCGTTCAGATAATTGAAAATGCTTTAACTTAGATTTCTTGTTTGTTCTTCCACGTCACTTCAGTTGTGCTTAAATTACTAATTGAAATGAAAATCAAAACCTTTCCATTGGCAGTGCTGTTAATCATTTTTTCTTTTTTTAATTTATATGCGGAAGAGGAGAAACCGGCTAAAAAATCAAAAAAAGAATCTGAAGAAAAATCTATTTCTCTTTTTGATGGCAAAACATTAAAGGGTTGGAAGCTGTGTAATTATGCCGGCATCGGTGAGGTGAAGGTCAATTCCGAAACGGGTGCTTTACGAGTCACCCGTGGAGAGATTTTAAGTGGCATCAGAATCGATAATTTTGATAAGAGGAAATTACCAAAAGTAAATTATGAATTAACGTTAGAGGCGAGAAGAGTGGACGGTGAAGATTTCTTTTGTTGCCTCACATTTCCTTACAAGAAAACTCATGCTTCTTTTGTTCTTGGAGGATGGGGAGGATCTGTATGCGGCATTTCAAGCATCGATTTCATGGATGCGATGGAGAATTCAACAATGACTGTCAGGGACTTCGATCAGGGCAAGTGGTACAAGTTACGACTATTGGTTTCTGATAACCGATTTCAGGGATTTGTCGGAGAAAAGCAGATCGTGAACGTTGGTATTAAGGGTCGGAAAATTGGTATGAGATTTGGTGAAATCGAAGAATCAGTGCCCTTGGGATTGTCCACTTTTCGAACCACCGCGGAGTATAAAAACATAAAGATTCGGCATCTAAATGATAAAGAGATTGCTGCGGCAAAGAAGCTTGATGAAGAGGATGAGTTTTAGACAGATCATCTCATTTTTTTTTGTGGTTGCGTGCTCAGTGTTTTCTTTAGGCTGTGAGACCCTTGAGCCTAAGGACCCGAGAGCATCTATTCCTGGTTTGCAGCAATACTATAATGAATCTCTACGCTTTAGTTTACGTTATCCTAGGCTCCTTAATCTTAGGGTCGAGGACAGAGCCGTTGCTGGGAATCCTGATCTCGTTTTACGGCTCGAGTATCCTGGTAATGATTATCCCATTCTGGAGCTGGCGACATATGCACCGAGCTGGATAGAGGAAGTAAGAAAGCCCCTAGTACATGGGACAGAAAGGACTCTCAGCATTGATACTGAGCGTGCTATTACTTTTGAAATAAAGAACGATCCTAACAATGAAGAGAGCACTATGAGACGAATCATTGTGAGGAACTTTGGAAGAATTTATGTCTTTACTGGCAAAGGTAAAACCTTTGACGAAGTGGTGGACTCTTTTGATTTTATTGATCCCGCCCTGAAAGATGCTGAACAGGATGAATCAAGTTAATCTTCACCGAGTGCGTTGAATCTGAAGAATTTTGAGACTCCCTCCTCATAGTCGACAGTGAAACTGGTCCGGTCCCCCAGCGCACCCTCGATACTATCATCAATTTCTTCCCAAAGGATAAGATCAGTACTGCTTTCGATCGAATAAATGATTCCGGGTTTACTATAAAATTCGATGGTCATTTCGTCACCTTCTATCGTGGCTCCAATCATTTCAAAACGATAAGGTTCTTCCTCCGCCGCAACATAATTGTCGAATGTCGCGTCGATAGGTACAGTTACCGCATCTGAAAAACTGAAAATACCAGCAATTCCGGACTCGTGGCTTTCATCAAAAGCTTCGGCAACTGCTACTGGGTTCAGAAGGTCTTCCTGCGAGTAAAGTTCCATAGTCAGTTCCGGACCCTTTCCCCTAAAAACAATCCTCAGATTTTCCCCGAGCGCTTCTTCCGGAACGGCCTCACCGATAGTGACCCCGGCTTCGTCATTGATGTTGGCGATATAAATCTTACCTCCAGGATCAGCGTCTCTCGGATTGTACACTGCTCCGTATCCGTCTAGAGTTCCTAGGCCCACTTCGCGGACACGTGCAAGGATTCCCATGTTCTGATCGATCGTTGGATCGAAAATAATATCTACAGCGATATAGAAGTCCGAATAAGTTACCTCTTCTCTGAAGCTACCCGCTCTTGGTTGACCAAGTTGCTCAATGCCGTGACCTGCCATGGCAATGCTGTATGAATTATTGTTAGGAAAGCCCCAAGTCGCTGGAACCCCTTGACCTCCCAAAGTATTAACTCTGGCCCAGCCATCGTCATTTCCATCATCAAAATCGTCCGTCTGCCCTTGGACCACAGAAGAATTCACACTCAAAAAGAGTGAGCAAAAGAAAGATAACTGTAATAGTTTCATCATGAACATTTTATATAATCAGATCACTTATGGCGAGTACGAAATTTCAAGTCTCTTGATATCCAGTTCTCAGGATCCAAACATCTGAGTCCAGTGCTTTCCATGTATTCCCATTCCTGCGCGTTTCGCATCAGGGTTTAGCATGTTGATGTGGTGGCCAGGACTATACCACCAGGCACGGTTTGCAGCATGGCCCTCTTGATTACCTTTAAATATATTTTCAGCGTTAGCGGTTGTTCCTGCCAATTTAGCTCTATCCCAAGGGCTTTTTTTGCCTGGAATTGGTGAATCATGTGCGAAAAATTTCTTTTGTTCCATATCTTTTGAATGTTCTCTTGAGGCGAGGCAGAGCCGCGGATCGAGTAAGCATGGGCTTAATCCGATTAGGATCCTGTATTGATTCATGTCCCGTACCGCTGCGGCTTCTTCAGGTAATACAGTTTTGTTGATTTTCGAGTTGAGATTGAGAATTTGCAGATGCGCCAGCGGCGCCCCAAAAGCCAATGATGCATTTAATTTTTCGTATTCTGATATTTCTTTGAGTCCGAAGGTTTCAGCTTCATCCTCTCGCAAAATCAGACGCTCGATGCATAGTGCCCTTTGTTCCGCAATCGCAATGATGTTTTCTCTTTGCCTCTGTAGCTTTGAGTTGGAATTAAAGATTTCCCTAACATCTATTACTTTGAGTTTGTGTAAACGTTTTAGGGCCGGGTCACCGATATGGATTATTTGATCCTTAGTTAAACCTTTGCCCAGTTTCCTTAAATTTTGTATTTTTAATTGAAGTGAAGCGATTTCCTTTCTAACACCCACAGTATTTTTTCTGGCGCCTACTTTTTTGGCGCTAGACGTAAAACCTGTTTGATAGAGTGGCCATTTTTTACGAATGTCACGGTCAAGTATATCAAACATTTTCTGCGCCACCGGACGGCCAAGGACCATCATTTGGCGGATAATTTCGGTGCGACGCCTATCGTTGCCTTTATATTTCTCGAAGTCTTTGAAAAGTGAAGAGGCGCGCTTCTTATCACTTTTACTCAAAGAATTTATATCTTTACCTTGGGCACTGATGCTCAGGGCATCAGTAAAGATAACCCATGTGCTAAGGGTAAAGACTAAGATAATTCTGATTATTTTCAGCATTTAAGAGCAATCAGTACTTTTTCTATACCATGTTAGAGCATAGAATGCTTTTACCTTTTATTTTGCATAAAGGATTGAATCATAAAATATATCTGGTTCGAGCCATTAGTCTCTTTACTTAGCGGTAAAGATCTTCTACTTCTTCTTTGGCATTATAGGGCTTTCAAAGCCCGCAAGATCAGTTGGCTTTACTTTCTTCCGCCCGCCTCCAAAACTAAATGTTGTGGGTTGATATGGACCTACAAAATCGACATTCATGTCGGGCTTTATATTTTCCTCTAAGCCCATACACCAAAACACTCCATTGATAATGCACCGTCTCACACCTTCACTAATGATGTCTTCAGATCCGCCCTGAGTCGAAGTAAAAACCCGTCCTTCCTTACCGGAAGCAGATTTGTAGGTTCGCACCCAAATCGATGGGTTAGGAGGTTTATTTGGGATGGGTTTGCCGTCCGGTTTCATTGAGTCGAGAACCTGGTTCTTGCCCAGTATCAGTGACCCTTCAATGGGTACCGCGCTGTATGCACCAGCCATTGCATGCATGTCCGTGACTCCGCGCATGACAGGATGATTTTTCTGTTCCGGCACAACGAACATCCGTGTGCTGTATTTATGGTTTTTTCCATAATGACCGGCACCTTCCCTTGGCCTCCATGTCTCGCCTAATACCTGACGACCAAATCCCCAGTCATAGCTCTTGTCCCTTGAATTATAATTGTACTTACTGTATTTGCCTTTGAGGCCATTGAAGCCATGGGTCGTTGTGCGTAACCCAAGGACTGGGCCTCCGCGATTCAGGTAGCCTATGAAATGTTCCATAGATTTATCATCGGGAGCCAAAAATCTTAGAAATAAGAACATCATATCTGCTTTGTCCAGAGCCTCCATGCCAGGGATCTTTGATGAACCTGGTTTGATGTGTCCATTCTCATCTAGACCAAAAAGAACAGTGCATTTGAACCCGTACCGGTGAGCCAGAATACGGGCAATAGCTGGGCACGTTTCTTCACCGCGATATTCATGATCACTTGCAATGAAAACAATATGTTTTCCTTTGCCGATGCCGGAAGTGCCTTCATAGACCAGGTTCTGAGCTTTTAGCGATTGCAAAAAGAAACTCATGTGAAAAACCGTAATTAGGAAATAAAATGTTGTTTTCATGTTTTTAGATTAGCACTCATCAGGGACAGTGAACAAGAGCTCTTATTTAATGTATGTGGGTATGACAAATATCTAATTAATTATTATTTGTGTTTTTACTGACCGGGCCAAGAAGCATTCAAGGTGGGCTTTTTGGTGTATATTTTTTATATTTGCAGGATCAAAGTTTTCGCTTTCTGCAAAATCTATTGAGGGGTTGAGTTCTACTCTGGATAGCCATGGCTTACCGTCTTCTGCCTTTTCCAAGTATCCGATAGCCTGATCCGAATAAGAGTTCACTGTGATTTTCTGTAAAGAACACAATGCGAGGAAGGTAAGGGCATGACAACTTGATAATGATGCCACAAAGGCCTGTTCCGGATCAACTAGCAAAGGGTCTCCAAGAAAATCCGGAGCAGCCGATGCTTTTACCACTTCACCGTTCCCAAAGTCCCAATAGTGTGTTCTTGGAAATTCCTTATAATTAAAATCTGCGCCTTGGCGCTCCCAATTCAGTATGACTTTATGCTGAGACATAATATTAATTTTCGGGAAGAATATATGAAATACAAATAAGATTTAGCGCATTGATTTCATTTCATCCTTAGTACATTTTGATGGAGTGGTTTCTAATCTTTTTTCAGCCATATCTAAATCTCACCCAATCATGTCCTCACAAAAAGAATCTGGATATAATTCCAAATCATAGTCATTTGTCCGGGTCATTAAGCAATGGATATTATTTCTGGGCAAATAGTTGAGGGGCATGGGGTCGCTTCTGGCCGCGCCGGAGATCCCCGTTTTCCTGAAGGTACTCTTGCCCTTCAGTGGCCAATATTTGAAAAGAATGGTTTGAATCTGGATGGTTATTATCGGGCCACAATTAATATTTCGGTACATCCATTAAAACCAAATCCTGTCAATCCGACGTACACATTTAAAAACGTTAAATGGCATTCCGATTGTCCGGCCGAGGACTTTTCTTTTTTTGAAGTGAGTCTCTCAGTTGGTTTAAGTAAGTCTGTTAACGGGCTCATTTACTGGCCTCATCCAGAAACTAAACCGGAGCATTTCCAAGACCCTAGTGTCATTGAGGTGACGGCTCCGAAAATTGATGAAGTGTCATTTAATAATTCGGTTCGTCTTTGGGTGAATCCAAAAACTATTTTTTTTGATTGATGAACGGCAAGGAGTCTGATCCCGCAATATCTGTAAATAATCTGTCAAAGTCCTATGGGTCTTTCTTGGCTCTTCGAGGAATAGATTTGACTGTAAATAGGGGTGAAGTTTTTGGATTTCTCGGACCGAACGGTGCCGGTAAAACAACTGCGATCCGTTGTATGCTTGATCTTATTCGTCGTGATACAGGAACGGTTTGTGTTCTTGGAAAAGACCCGCAGTCTGATCCGGTCAGAGTGCGTGAACTTTGCGGATATTTGCCAGGTGAGCTGAGGCTCGATGAAAATATTTCAGTTCATTCGATTTTAAAATACTTAAGAGAACTTCGTGGAGGCGGAAAGAATTGTTATATTAGGGCCCGTGATCTGGCCGAGCGTTTGGACCTCAATGTCAGATCAAAAATAAAGAATCTATCGAAAGGAAATAAACAAAAGGTGGGTATCATAGCCGCATTTATGCATTGCCCAGATCTCCTTCTGTTAGATGAACCGACTAGCGGACTGGACCCATTAATTCAGCAGACCGTTCTTGAAATGGTCAAAGAATCACGCCGTTCAGGTTCTACAGTTTTCTTTTCTTCTCATGTCTTGGCCGAGGTCCAGACCGTTGCTGACCGCGTTGCAATAATAAGAGAAGGTCAGGTCGTTGAATCCGGAGAAACAAGTTCTCTTCTATCCGGAAGGGCATGGAGAATGAAAGTTGTTTTTGCTGAGAATACAGTATTAAGAACTCACGAAATAGAAGCGTTATCTGGTATTACTCTGGATGAAGTAAGTTCAGACGGGCAAGAATTAAAATTAATTATTGATGGAGGAATGGATGAACTCATTAAGGAATTGGCAGGATATAAAGTAAAATCCATAGAGACAGAGAGGCCTGATCTTGAGGAGGTTTTTCTTTCCTATTATGGAGAAGTTTCTGAGATGGAAAGTATAGGCAAAAAGTAAATGGATAAGTTTTATATTATCACTAGTTATTCTTTGCGTCGATCAGTATGGGCGATCATAGGCTGGGGGATTCCCCTGATGCTTTTGGGCATCATTACAATTCCTTTCTATGATTTGGTTGCAGAAAATGAAAAACAGCTAAGACCAGTCCTTGAGAACTTAAAGCCATTGGTAAAGAGCTTCATAGGTGGCGATGAGGCTGAACAGATTTTTACTCCTCAGGGATTCATATCATTACGTTATTTTGCATTCCTTCCGGTCATTCTCGGAATTTACGGATCAGTTTCAGGCAGTGGACTATTAGCAGCTGATGAGGAGAGAGGCATTCTCGACTTCGTGCTGGCACATCCTGTCAGTCGTGGTCAACTCTTTTGGGGAAGAGTCATTGCTTTTACGATCAGCCTTTGGTGTATCATTGGGCTTGGCTGGTTAGGTCTTTGGATAGGTGTTATTAAGGCAGGATCAATGAACTTCCCCCCTCTCCAATTATTGCTACCATATCTTTCTGTTTTTGCTGTGACTTGGTTCTTTGCATGTTTCAGCCTGGCACTAAGCATGTGCATGCCATCCCGTTCGTCAGCCGCGATGGTATCAGGAATAGTGGTATTGGCAGGATATATTATTACCACTTTATCGAAGGCCATTAAGGGCCTTGAGAGTTGGGCTGTTTTTTCCCCACTGACGTATTATCAGAGCGATGCCATGATGGGTTTTAAAATTGTCCTTTTTGGTAAGCTGTTTCTGGTAGCTTTATTTTTATTATTCTTGGCCAGNGCCGGGTTTGGGTTGCGTGACATACGCGTTGCGGGTGATGGTGGTTGGAAGTTACCGTTCATAAGGGGTTAATGGTTAGTTCGGAAGATTGGTTGTTTTAGGCATTTTTTGAGTGATTTTTTAGTAATATTTATTTAAGAAAACTCAATAATTAACCTTTTTTGGGTGCTCATTCTCTGGTTGCAGATGACCGGCAATATAAGCTATATTACCTGATAATGAATCGTATAAGGATTAGCACTGCCCTGGCGGTTTTTACTGTCTTTTTAATTGNTGATGCAAGATCGCAACTTGCTCCACGTTCAGGATCTGTTTCTAAGAGCCAATCAGTTGAATTTCAAATTGAGTCATCAAAGAAGATTGACCGACTCGTAGGTGCTGATTTCCGCAGAAAGCAGATAAGGCCACTCGGGAAGGCTACGGACTCTGANTTCCTGCGCAGAGCATATCTTAATGCAATTGGTCGTATTCCTTCTTACGAGGAGTCTGTGGAATTTCTTAATGATCAGGATCCAGAGAAGCGCAATAAACTGATTGACCAATTGTTAAGTTCTTATGGTTATAACATGCATATGTTCAATTGGTGGGCAGACTTGTTAAGGGCCACTGACACATTTGAGAACACTTCCGGTGCACCTTACATAAAATGGATTAAGGATTCCATCGCCGAAAACAAGTCATACAAAACGATGGTGCACCAACTAGTTGCNGCTACTGGAGGGGGATGGCAGAACGGGGCCGTTGGTTACTACGTGAGNGACACTGGCATGCTTAAGGACAATATGGCCAACACGACCAGAATATTTCTAGGTACGCGGATCGAGTGTGCACAGTGTCACAATCATCCATTCGATTCATGGAAGCAGATGGATTTTTATCAGATGGCTGCCTTCACCAATGGCATCAAGACTGCCAAGAGCCATTTATCTAACTATCTCGAAGATAAGGAAGATATGGATGGTGTCAGTAGGGAGCTTAGGGACGTGTCGCGCTTAGTCAGATATGCGGTTTATGATTTTTCAATTAGTGATTCTGGAACAGGGACCATCAAGTTGCCAAAGGACTATAAGTATCGTGACGGTGCGCCTGGTGAGAGGGTNGGAGCAAAGTCATTGAGTCATTTNGGTAAAACGGTCAAAGTCAGTACCNGATCCAAGAGCACTGATCCAGGGAAGGCCCGACAAAAATTTGCTGATTGGCTTGTAAATTCNGAGAATCCACGATTCACAAAGGTCATAGCCAANAGGATGTGGAAGAGGGTNATGGGAACGGGTCTATTNGAACCGCTTGATAACTTCAGCTCAGCNTCCGAGCCNTCTAACCCTTCTCTAATGTCATACCTGGAAGAACTNTTAATNGATCTGGATTATGATCTTAAAGCATTTCAGAANATTCTCTATAAGAGTTATGCTTTTCAGCTNAGCCCCAATACCATCCAACATCCTGACAGGGCCGCTTATCATTTCAACGGCCGNCAGTTAAAGCGTTTAAGTGCTGAGCAGATTTGGGATTCNCTATTAACGCTCAAAGTTGATAATCTNGATGAGCGNAAAGGNAACGGTTATGGCGGAGACGCTATCATTTACAGGGGCAGACCCGTACTAGTCGGTAAGAAATCCATGAAGGACCTTTATAATGAAGTGATGGCCNTGGATACGGGTACAGAGGTGTGGGATTATACAAAGAAGCTACACGATCAGATAAAGGCAGATAAGGGTGTCAGCAAGGGAGGCGGAGAGAGGATGCAGATGATGATGATGGCTTATAACTCTAGTAAGAAATACGGAAATGAAATGCGTGCTTCTGAACTTAAATCACCTATGCCNAATGGNCATTTCCTTCGTCAGTTCGGACAGTCGAACCGTGANGTCATTGAAAACTCAAGTACTGATTCAGATGTTACTCAAGTACTTTCAATCCTGAACGGACACGTTGAGCGACACATCACTGCCAATGGTAATGCAAAGGTTTTCCGTGTCATGAAGAAGGGCAAGACTAATGAGGANAAAATTGACCGTGCTTTTATTAGTATACTATCAAGATTACCCACGAATTTAGAGAAAGAAATATTCCTTGAGGAATTTAAATCGAATGGAGCCGCTGCTCCGGAGAACATGGTTTCGGCCTTGATTTCTACGGCGGAGTTCATGTTTCTTCAGTAATTAAAAAAANATTTCAGTACATAAACAAGTAAACTGCTACAATAAAATGTCAGATAAAACCATATTCAATAAGAGTGACGAACTAACGCGTAGGCAATTCATGATAGGTGCTGCCAAGAATTGCTTGGGAGTGAGCGTTCTGCCAATGCTNGGTGCCACCGTTGCAACTAACGATACTTTCGCAGCGGCTCCACCGATGCGCCGAGGTGCTGCCAAGAGTGTTATTTTCCTTAACATGTCTGGAGGAATGAGTCATTTGGATACTTTTGACCCCAAGCCTCAGAATCAAGAGGTTCAGGGCCCGACTCCTGTAATAAATACCAGTGCAGATGGCATACAAATTTCAGGATTCCTTCCCAAGACCGCGGCTATGATGAGATACATTACACTGTTNCGTGGTATGCAGACNAATCAGGGCGCACACGAACAGGGCCAGTACCTCCTTCATAGAAGCTATCCNATGCGCGGCACTATAGTCCATCCTGCATTAGGAGCATGGGTAATGAAATTATCAGGTAGAAGAAACACTACGATCCCTGGATTTGTTTCTGTCGGAGGTTCTGCGGAGAATGCCACGGGAGGATTCATGGGTGCAAAGTACGGTGGCGTTCCACTAGGCAACGCGAATGATGGGCTCAAGGATTCCAAGAGAGCACATTCAGTCAGTGAGCCGGATTTCAACCGACGTCTTGATCTTGCCGATAAGATGAACGCGACTTTTCACGGGAAATTTAAACAGAAACAAATCAAGACCTACAATGGTCTTTATGATGAGGCCATCAAACTGATGACCAGTGAGGACCTTAAGGCCTTTGACCTTAATCATGAAGACATTAAGATTCGTGACCTATATGGTCAGAACGGATTTGGTCAAGGTTGCCTATTAGCGCGTCGTCTAGTTGAGCACCAAGTCAGGTTCATAGAAGTGAGCATGGGTGGATGGGACACACATAATGACAACTTTGTATCTGTAGAGTCTAGGTGCCAGATCTTAGACACTGCTCTCGCAGGTCTNATNTCTGACCTCGAAAGAAGAGGCCTCTTGGATTCTACATTAGTTGCGCTTGGAACGGAATTTGGAAGAACTCCTGAAATTAATGAAAATACAGGCAGAGATCATTTCCCGAGGGCCTTCACCTGTTTAATGGCAGGCGGCGGTGTCAAAGGTGGCTTTGTTTACGGAGAAACTGATCGCAAAGCACATACAGTCAAAGAAGGTGTCGTTACTCCTGGAATGTTTAATGCAACGATTGGTCACGCTTTGGGTCTACCTACAGAAAGAGTTGTAAATTCTCCTTCGGGCCGTCCATTTACCATTGGCGATGAGGCTAAGCCAGTCAAAGAGGTCTTTGCATAGTAATTAGATAATATAAATTGAGGAGTCCCTGTTAACTCCTTTTCTTATTATTTGCATTGGTATGGTGCTGAATATTCCTTTACGCAATTTTTCCATTACTGTGATGGGAATCATGTTTCTGCCTTTNGTGNGCCTTGGGCAAGACGTTGATTATAAAAAACAAATTGCTCCTATCATGGCATCGAAGTGCAATTCCTGTCACACTGCCAAGAAGAAGGAATCAGATAAGAAGCCCAAAGCCGGNCTTGCTCTGGACACTCCTACAGGAATCAGATCAGGCGGTGTCTTGGAGCCTGGAGACGCATTAAGTAGNGAACTTTACATCCGNGTATCATTACCTAGGAATGCTGATGATATAATGCCGCCNCCAGATGATGGTAGTCCTTTATCAGCTAAGGAATTGGCCTTAATAAAGAAGTGGATTGACGATGGAGCAAAATTCAGTTCTGGTTCTGGGGGATCATTAGGAAAGATTCCCGCTGACCTCGATGCGCGAAAAGTAAAGANNACGCCGGCTAGGGAACCGAATGCAGATGCAATAGCTCACCTCGAAGGTTTAGGAGCAACAATTAATCCAGTTTCTGTGACNCTTCCAGAATACTTATCAGTTGAATGGATTTCGACCTATCACAAGATAACAGATAAGGAAATAGAACAGATTCTGCATTTAGCGCCAAATGTAGTTGAAGCCGATCTTAGTCGGACCAAGGTNACTGATGCGGGNCTCAAGCACGTTGGNAAACTGGGNAGATTGACTCATTTGAATCTTAANCGGACTCAGATCGGTGATAAGGGAATTGAAGCTTTAGCTGATTTACAATCTTTGGAATGGCTGAATTTATATGGGACCAAAGTNACAGACGCGAGTGTGCCGATCATAGCAAAGTACCGGGATTTNAAAGCACTATATCTTTGGAATACTGCAGTCACTTCCAATGGAGTTTCCACTCTTCGCAAAGCTTTGCCAGAAGCGAAGATAGTTCGTGAGACTGATGACAGAGCAGGCCGTTTTGATAATCTTGAGGATCCNGGCAAGTTTGATTTTTAGTTGNTTCACGATCTTTTCAGATAGCATTTCATTGCGTTGAAATGCATTTTTATTAGGCCATTACTAATAAGAATAAATCGTTATTTTTTTTCTTATTGGATTATTAGGAAGGGCTTCGGTTTCGGCTCAGCGCTGAAAGTTTTATAAACTTAAGTCATCGAGCGTTCCAGATCTAGATAAAGCAAAATTGCTATAATTATCAAAAAAATGTTTTACAAATGAGAAAAGAATGCCATTATTATTCGATTTTTATCTGGATGGCTAGGCAAAAAAATGCGATTTCCTCTGTGCAACTGACCGTTTCTGTAACGGAAAGGGTTCGCGAACATTTGGACCGAATGACCGAAACTGGGATGTTTGGAAAAAATGCTGCCGAAACTGCGAACCTTCTGNTTATAGATTCGATCAGGGAATACATAGAAAAGGGATCTACGTTTTTGGATTCGAAATCCGAGGACCAATAGATCGAATAAATATATTAAGAAAATGCCAAACCCAAGATCGAACAATCCGGAAAATATTGATAAAAATAAATTCGATATGTCTCAAGAATCAAATGGAGACAAACCGGATGCTACTGATGATCCAAGTGATTGGATATATGCTCAGGAATCTGCTGAAGAGGATAGTCTGAGAGAGCTGGCTGAAGATATAATTCGATATGATAGTGATTTGGCAAGTATTCTGGCAGACACTGTATCAGGAGATTCCTCAACTGGAGAACTTATCCGCCGCATCAGTGCCTGGCAGGCAGCTAATGGCGGAGGCTATAAACGTTCCCGTTCCCGAGGCTCTGTTCCTGCCAAACCCTGGCTTTCCTGAAGAGTAGGCAGAATCTATTATCATAGATCAGACTCGTTTTTTATTTTACAGGCATTAGTATAACTAATGATGCGAGTTCGTTTACTCATTGCGATTGCTTCTATTAGTCAGGTATCTGCTGAACTAGTTCCTGACAATGAACTTGGTTTTAGAATTGCCTCAGGATTCGAAATTACTCGTTATGCTGATTCAGTAATTGCACCGGACGTTTATTCCATGACTTTGGACCCTTCAGGGTCGGTAGTCATTTCCTCTAGAGGTTATATTAAGNGATTAATAGATAAAGATGGGGACGGTGTAGCAGATTCGGAAAAGATGCTNGTTAAATCNAATTCAGGTGCAATGGGNATGCTTTTTCTGAATCATAGTACTCTGCTAACGGCTGAGGGTGGATCTTTTAACCGTTACACTGATAAGAATGGAGACGGCGATTTTGATCCTGAACCTTTTAGAATAGGTAAGTTTGGAGGTGGAGAACATGGNATCCATGCCATNCGAAAAGATAGTCAGGGAAGAATATATTTAATTGGAGGCAATGATTCTAAATTCAATGGTCATAAGACCATGAAAGCATACCCGCAATTGGAGGGTGGTGCCTTGATNCGTTATCCTTCAGATCTTTCCGAGCCGATTCTATTGTGTCATGGATTACGGAATCCCTATGATTTTGATTTTAATAGTGAGGGACAAATATTCACTTATGACAGTGATTGCGAGAGGGAATTTTTTCTTCCATGGTATTCCCCAACAAGACTCTATAGATTAGAGGACGGAGCCCATCATGGTTGGCGTTTGCCGGGATGGAGGCGTGGATGGAAAAGGCCTGACTATTATCATGATAGTGTGAAGCCAGTCGTTAATATTGGCAGAGGATCGCCGACAGGAGTGGCTGTTTACAGACACACAGCGTTCCCGGAATATTACCATGATGCTGTTTTTTATTGTGATTGGACTTTCGGAAAGGTCTATGTAACCAAGACAACTGGCCTCATTGAGGGACTTGCTTTTCCTTTCACCGAAACTTTTCTCGAATCTTTAGGAACTAATGGATTCGCTCCAAGTGATATTGAGGTCCGATCAGATGGCTCCATTTTTATTNCGGTTGGTGGNCGAGGCACTACCGGTTCCGTATATCATATAAGATATAAAGATCAAAGCGCTGAGTCAGCGCCTCTTGGAATGGGACANGTCATTATGAGAGGTGTTCNAGAGAATGCCGGAGATTTGAGTTTCGGATTTAACTCTGAAGAAGCGATGGCCTTGGCAAGGCACCTTGATCGAAGGTTACTGCAGGCACCAAAAGAAGATAGAATGAAATTACTCCGATCACTGATGAAATCCTTAGGTGATTGGAACATGAAAAGTCCATCAAAAGAATCTTTTACCGGATATGAACTTTCTACAGATGAAATTTTTAATGAAGAACATAATGATTTGCTTGTTATGGCCCTTAATTCGTCCCGGGCCCTATTACATTCACTGGACTTAGATGAGCGAAGGGAAGCGGCTCGACTTGTTGCAATGTTGCGAGATTCTCATCCCATTTCCTCTTCACGGATATTACAATTTATTACTAAGGACTCAATTCCCGAGGAAGATTTTCATTTTCTTGCCTGTCTGGCTCAATTAAAATCGAGTTTGGACAAGGATTCTCTGCAGCAAATATCCGAGTCAATTCTGAGACTTGATTCAAAGGTCCAGGGAAAACAGGTAAGATCCAAGCAAACTTATATTGATAGGCTAAATGAAGTGATTGCAGGGCTCTCTGAGCGGGGGCCGATCTTTGAATCTTTATGCCTTAGCCCACTTCTGGCTAAGCCTAATCATGTTGGAATTGCGGAAGCCTTTCCGGAGCCTTTCCGGGAAAGAGCTGCTCAGATCTTTTTCGCAGCGGCATTGAAGGAGCCGGACATTGGGTGGAGGGCAGATTTGATTACCCTTATTTCTGTTCTGGATTTGACACGTTCAGCGACACTTTTCAGGCTCTTGGCTGATGATCCTTCTCTTAGAGCTGCTACCATTATTCAATTGTCCAAGGAGCCAGCCGAAGTGGACCGTCCTTTATTTTTGGCTGGAATAAACTACAGCGATCCGAATGTAGTGTCATCGTCTATTAAGGCACTGGCATTGCTTGGTCCTAGACCAGATCCTGAAGAATTAATAGCACTCTTTGGGGTCTCTGATGTGCGGCTCAGTTTACCTTTGATCAGTCGTATCGTAGGAAGAAAATTGAAAGATAAGAATGATGCTTTTGATTGGCTTGATAATAATTTTCCTGTGATTTCCCGTTCGTTAAGAACAGATAAACCAGGTCCGCTTGTCAATTGGAACCAACTCTTATCTGATGTTGATTGGGAAATGGGCGATGATAAAGAGGGTAAGAAAATTTTTGCACAGAGAGCATGCGTTTCTTGTCACCTTTCTGCAAATGCTCTGGGCCCCGATCTGGCCGGCATTTCGAAGAGATTATCTCCGATTGACCTTTTCATGGCGATTGTAAAACCGAATGCTGATGTTCCTCCCGCTTACAGAGCGACAGTTTTTAAGATGAAGGACGGTACTAAGCACATTGGAAGGGTCGCTTTCAATTCTGCGGATGGAGTAATAGTCAGGACTGGTCCGGGAAGGACAGTAAGATTGGATGAACAGGATATCGTTGAACAGAAAGATTGGTCCAATTCACTCATGCCCGAAGGATTGCTATTGGGCCTAGGTGCTGATCAACTCGCGGATCTTTATGCCTATTTAAAGAATCTCTGATCTGGTTCTTTTATTTTTATTTGTGAATCTGGCTACCACAGTGATAACAATAAATCGCACTCTCATGGTGTCCGTCCCGGTTACATTCTGAACAGGATCGCCCGCTCGCTGCTGTACTCTTAAAATCTCGCATGGCACCTATTACTATACCGGTAGGAACGGCAATGATTGCATAACCAATGAGTACCATGATACTGGTGATGATTTTTCCTGTAGCTGTCACAGGAAAGACGTCACCAAAACCTACAGTAGTAACAGTTATGATTGCCCAATAAATGCTAGTGGGAATACTGCTGAATTTTTCGTTCTGATAACCCTCCACGATATACATAATCGAACCAGCTACAGTGACAAGCATCAGGATAAAAAATAGGAAAACAAATATTTTTCCACTACTATCACGCATTGCTTTGATGAGCCGGTTCGAATCACCAATCAGATTAATTAATTTGAGTATTCTAAATACTCGTAGCATTCTTAGGATTCTTACTATTGCCAGATAATGTGCACTGTTTTCATTAAGTAAGAGGGCAATCCATAACGGAATCCAGGCCAGCAAGTCGATGATCCCATAAAAACTTAAAATGTACTTGAAAGGTGATTTGACCGAATAAATCCGGGCAGCGTATTCAAACATGAAGAGGATAGTGAAGCCCCATTCGGCCGCTCTGAGCACATCACCGTACTCATTACGAATGCTTTCTACGCTTTCAAGCATCGTTGCGAAAACAGCGAGAAGAATCAAAATTAATAATACAATATCAAATCCTTTGGACGCTGGAGTATTATGATCAAATATTATTCTCCGAATTTTTTCCCTTGGATGGACCGGTTCTTTGGAGGTCTTATCACTCATTTCGATATAACCCTTAACGCATAATTACAGAGTCTGCAAAGTGGTGCAGTAGTGGGCTATTGATTGGCAGATACTTTTCTTAGAGAAATAGATTCAAATTCCACTTTAGTTTCATAGCTGGCTATTCCGATTGGTTGACACTTTTCAATTGGACCTGGGCGCATAGAAATGTTCTTGTCTCCGATTAGGCAATTAACGACTAATCTTTCATCTATCCAGCACCGAATTCTTCCATTTGTAACTTCCACTTTAATAATATACCAACGATCGTGGTCATAGTTCAGAGTGCTCCTAGTAGTGTTTCTGTTTGCGTCGAGATTATCAATATTGGATAACCCTGTGACCTGTCCTCCCCATCCTCCGGCCACAAATGTACAACATGATTTTTTCTCAGGAACAGGGAAAGTCAGTGCGCAAAAGAAATCCCGCCCATCAATTTTTCGCGCTTTAAGGATAATTTCGTATTCATTACCGGGCAGCTCAAAGGCAGAATCATTTAATACTATACCGGTCAGGGGATCACCACGATCGAAAACCATTTTTCCGTTTTCAATACTTACTTTTGCATCCTTTTCTTCTCCAAATTGGATTTCTTGCCATAATTCCAAAGATTTTCCATTAAATAATTCAATGACTGATTCCTCAGCAGAGACTTTTTTGTCAGGCCCTTCATTTGAAGAGCAGGAAAAAGAGTTTAGTATGACAACTGCAGTTATGGCATGATTCAGTTTAAACATATTATTAAAGACATGAATATGAACCTTAGAATTTTACTCCGTTCTTTAATTGTAGGGACAACATTATGCCATATTAACTTTTTGCCAAGTCATGCTCAGGATGGGCTTTTCGCACCTAGAAAATCAAAACTACTCAAGGCGCCTGTTCCTAAGAATCTTGGCGAAGCTAAGCGGTTATTTGTTGCCAATTATTTCGATATTGCGGAAGCTTCTTCCAGATCAGCTCTTGCTCAGGGAAGAGCTCTAAAGAAAGCCGTTTCCGCTTTCGTGAGAGATCCGAAGCCGGAAACACANCTCCTAGCTAAAGTGAGCTGGATGCGGGCAAGGCTTCCTTTTTTGCAGAGCGAATTTTCTCGAATGGATGATGGTTCCGATAAAGTTAATAGTGCCTTTTATAATCGGTTGAACGGCTGGCCAATTGATCCGACACATATAGATTATACTGAATCAAATGTAGGTGGAAATATAATTAGCAACAGGGAGAAGTACCCAACCATCACTTCTGAATTGCTTAGAAGGATAAATTTGGAAGAAGGAAAATCCGACATTACTACCGGGTATCATGTCATTGAGTTTCTTTTATGGGGAGAGGACCTNGATAAATCATCAAGCGGAAAGCGATCCTTTAAAGACTATGACGGAAATAATTCAGTATTAGCCAAGCGTCGCGCCGATTATTTGGTGAACTGTTGTGATNTTCTAATAGAGGATCTCGAAAAATTGGTNTCTGAGTGGGATCGTGATGGAAAAAATAATATAAGGTCTCGTTTGGATTTGATGCNGGANGATCAAGCAATAACAAAAATCCTAAGTAGGGTTTCGTTTCTTGCTGATGATCTNGCTAAGTCTCAAATTGATCGTATAATTATCAAGGGATTGGCTTTTCAGGAACAATCCACATTCAGTGATACGACACATTTTGATTTTTTGCATACCGTCGCCGGGATATCTAATTTGGCCGCTGGAGCATACGTTGGATTAGATGGAAAGTTGCAGGTCGTGGGCCTTGGATTAATAGGTCTCTCAGAGCAGGCACCCAATTCAAAAGCAGATAAGATTCGCTCCTTCATCAATAATGCGATGAAGTCTGCTCAGGCATTCAAGGGACCCTTTGATCAGTTCGATCNAGGAGGNGAGAATATCAACACCTCTGAAGACGCTACCATTAATCTGAAGNCGCTCTCTGAGAGCCTTCAGTCATTTGCTAAAGAGATTAATAACCTTTCTAATAGCTTCGGATCTTAATTGCTTGAAACGCTTAATCTATAATATAGAGAATTACCAAGAGAACTGAAAGGCTCTTTCGAACGATAAGTTACCTTTTCTGTCCCATCACCATTATCGGTTGAGGAGACTAAAATGAACTGGTCTGATGATTCGTTCCATTCTCTGAGATTGGAACTGGTCTGTATCAGATGAGTTATACCGTTCGCGTTAGAGCTTCGCTGGAATTCAAATAATACATATTGTCCTGCCTGTCCATCAATGTCTATAGATTCGATTTTAATGGATGGAGTGCTTCGAGAATTTGAATTTCCGTCATCTGTTCCTAGGGCAAATTCGAGGAATGCATTTTGACCATCCTTGTCCTCGTCCTTCTCCGGGTCACCATTAAATCCTTCACCCTCTTCCTGACCCGGGCTTCCTCCAACGTAACTGCTAGCGCGCCAGCTCGTAGCTTTCGAATGATCAGGATTCGTTGTCGGATCTATTAAAGTTAATGTAAAACCTTCNCCATCTGCCGCAGTCGGCCATGGTTCGACATCATTATAAGTAAAGTCCTTTATGGTGCTGCCCGACTCTCCGAGTATGACAATCTGTTCTCCGTCATTACTCAAATTTCCTGAGAAATTTCCNGCAATGATTACGTTTGGATTTCCGTAACGGAAGTTGAAAGCGTCAATATTATCAACGATGACTAATCTTTGGCCTGGAGGCAGGACAAGAGCTTCAGCGCTGAGNCTNTTGTCAAAAGTAAAATTAATACCTTGGCTGATCGAAACTCCCTCAAGATTAANTGAACGGGTCGGATGAATGTTCATCAGTTCAATGAATTCAAAGTCTCCACGACTCTCATGGNCGGCCTCTTTTTCTTCATCAGTTGCTGATCCTGGACGATAATTGAGTTCTGAGACCACAACGTTGGTGCTGGATGCTTTTAACGTGTTCACCTTGAAAAGCGCTCGAGTCGCAGGGCTCCAGTCTGTNCCATCAAATGTCCTTGCTCTTACTTCGACTCCACCTTCAAGTTTTATCGAACTATCGTAAGCGTATGCATTTGGTGAAGGGCTATTCCCTGAACCTGCCGTTGCGATGAGTTCGAACTTCCATAATGCGTCACTGCTATTTGCTCCGGCATTAAGTCCGTGCATGGCCAGCATATTTATGCCTTCATTTAATCTTTCAATGTGAGGCGTCATATCAAAATCCTGGAAGTTCACAGCTAGAGAATCACTATGTGTTGAAGTTGCTCTTGAATTCCAGGTCAGATCTGCAGGGCTGCGCGCGGAGTCTCTTGTGGCTTCTTCTCCATTCAGATAAGCTACAAAACTATCATCATATTTGACCCTGAGAGTCAGTTGAGTGAGCCCTTCTAGTTGTTTGGCAGTCACATTGAATGGTACGCGGATATAAGCAGAAGGATTAATGCGATACATTTCCTCCTCAACGTCGACCCCAATGTCCGGGTCATAGGTGCCTGANGGGCTCCTCTCTATACCGACTCCCTGCTTTCCTATGGTCCAGTTTTCACTGTTTGGAGGTGAGGAAGTATTGGTCCATTGTGCAACGGAAAGAGAGCTGCCTCCGTTCGTTTCAGAGGGAATTAATACTTCACAATCTGAATTTTCAGGGATTAATGTGGTCACAATGCCCCTTGCATTTCCAGGGACTCGGGGATCCGTGCCATCGATGGTATAATAGATAGTTGATCTTGGCCACTTGTTAGGGTCTGATATCTGTAACCTGAATCCTGAATTAACTTCTCCTCCTAACTCATTGAAGTCTGGCGGAAGAGCATAATCTGAGTTTGATTCTGATGTTCCTCTTGATTGTGTNTCGANCCAGGCGAGTCTCTGTCTGAGCCAGTTTTTCATCCAGTCAACTTCTGCCTGATGAGTGCGCCTTGACTGATAGCCTCCGGCATTTGGCCATAGATAATTTCCAAGTACTCTCCATTTTCTAAAATTACGCGTCACTGCAGATTCGCCCTCGGCATTTGGCAAGTCCAGCTCAGTGTCCCAGCGATCAATTTGANTCATCAGGTTTTCGTCACTGAATGTGCTTCTTCTTAGCTCCCAGAACCTGTCCCAGTATGCNAATCTGAATTCTCTGCTTTTAAATAGTCTCTGATACCAATAGTAGTCACTTCCTCCTACCTGAGGATAGTACCAGCCCCTCGGATTTTCTCCGCCAAGATAATTGGCATTGCCCAGTCCTAGATTGTAATCCCATACCGGCAGTGCACGGATTGTCCCGTATCTTGGTTTGACGAAGTAGGCACTGATCCTATATCCGTCAATTTCTTTAAACGATTCAACAAATAAGTGATTGTCAATAAAGGTAGGGACATTAATGAATCCATTATAGCCGACTTGAGGGTCTTCAAAATCTTCTCCGTGAAGGGCTCGTTCAAAATCATTGATGTAACCTTTTAGATAATTCAACTGGGTTGTGCTAACTCTTTCAGGATCGTGCATGTCCAGAGGCACTCTTTCAACGGCAGTTGACCAGGGCTGGCTACGTGGTGCTTTATCTTTTTTAAATATGTAACCTCCCTGTATCAGTTCTGGATCAGTGACGTCATTTTCTAGGTCATCGATTTCTACCCTTCCTTTGGAAATTTTTATTTTTTCCATGAGCACATACACGCCACGGTAATCGCTCATTGATACATCGCTGCCTCTTCTGGTATTAAGGAATAATTCAACGAATCTGGTTCTTACTCCTCCCTGGTTGCCCCATAAGTCCCTGGCCAGATTATATGTGAGGACATTTCGCATGAGNGTCTTATCAGAGTAGGGAGCATGAATGATCCAGTCCGATTCGCTGGGCATGCCAAGTATGGATTCATCTTTGTCTTCGCCTTCATTATTATTAATTTCCCATGCATATTGTTTTTTTGCGAAGCCGGATGAGCTTTGTCCTCTGATGTGCATTCCGCCCCTTCCCTGAAAGTCTGGAGTTCCGTTCATGTGTGCGAACCCGTCCTTCGGATCTCTGTCAATGACGACATTATATGAGAACCTGAAATTCCTGTTACCATCATCAATGTTTGCTCCGTTNGTGTCTGCCACAATAATGGGCAACCCTGANGTAAAATTGGCCACGTTGGAATTGAGTTCTATGAAGGTCCGGCTCCTCACTTTGCTCGGNGGTCTGCCAGGTTCATAAATTCTGGCACGGATCGTAGTCGTGTCCCTTATAGTAAAAGGTGTGCCGTTATATACTGATGAGGAGGATGTGGGAACACTGTTATTGGTCGTGTATCTGATGACCGCGTTCGGTGATTCCGGAGTGAGGATTCGGAGTGTTGTGCTACCGCTGAACAGGCCGCCGGGCTTATCAAATTGAATTTCTTCTCCTGGCGGATTAGGAAACTGAGGTGCTCGGTTAGCCCTTCCTGGAGTTGGATTATCAAAGTATCCGTACGTTCTATCTTGGCCGAGCTCTCCATAACTCACGTCTTCGACCTGCTCCTCATAATTAAATTCACTGAGTATGGTTTTTGCATCGGGTGCTATGAAAGCGAGCTGACCGGATTCACCGGCCAAAGAAAAGTTTGCGTGGAGTTCACTGTTAGGGTCCCTACGGTTCTTGCCGGATGCGAACACAATAAGGTATTCGTTTGAACCTATTGTGACNGCNGGGAATTCCCACTTGGTTAAGTCTTCTGTATTGTCCGTCAGGAAGTAACCTTCAAGATTAACAGCAGATTCCTTTCCGTTATATATTTCAATCCAGTCTGAAGTTTCCTTGTCTTCGTCTTCTATTGAGCTGTCGTTCCTTGCGCAGAATTCGTTAATGTAGAGCTCTCCGNTCCTAATAGGTTCAGTTTTTTCCGTGGTTATAATAAGATTATCAATGAAAAGATCCTGATTCGCGCCACCGACACGAGCGGAAATGATAAAAGTATGATCATCANTAGGCTTGAACCCGCCAGTGTCTATTGCGGTGAAGTTGGCATTCGTATTCATTCCNGTTGTGCTGAATGAGGCTCCGGTCACTGGATCCCAGCNCATTTCAATACTTCCCTGGACCCTTTGTCCGTCATTGAGAATTCTTCCATTTTCAAAAGCGAGTTGCCCTATGTCTGTGCCGTTCACTATTCCGGAAATGTTAAGTCCTTGCTCGGAGTCGCCATTTCGCCATGTGTCCACTTCAAAAGATAGGTTCTCTGTTACTCCATCACGACCAGCCATTCCCTCTTCTGCCTGGCCCCGGTCACCCATTGGAGCGTTACCGTAGTTCAATGAAAACCCATCTGCCGGATCATTGCTTCCAGGACCGTCATTGAGTTCATAATCAAAAGTGATTGTGAATCCTTCTGAGGATCCTGAAATTGCTGGAATTGAAAAGCTNGAAAANCCCAAAGCNTCACCGTCCTGAGTCAACTGTAACCGGCCATTCACAATACTTGCAGCTTCACCGGTAATGATTGATCCGTCACCAAGTTCAGTTGTGCCATTTGGAAAGCCGTTGAAGTCCTGTTCATAAGATTCAGCCAAGGTCTGACCCGTTGGCATGAAGCAAAATAGCGGAAGGAGGAGAGGGAGAAGTCTTTTGGTTTTCACAGTATTTAATAAGAGCGGGATAGGATTTTTATGAGGGGNTTTTCTTTTCATAATTTACTCCAGTATTTGGGTTGCCACAACTTTGTGATTAAAATAAGAAGGGCCGTCCCTCATGGACAGCCCCCCTTGAGATTTATAATTGATTATATCTTTTTTGACAGGGAATCAGCTTATTCTGCCGGCCCCATGTCTGTTATTCTCCAGAACATCTTTTTAGAATCTTCCGGAACTTCATCGGTGAAAGTTGTCGTTTCACCTTCACTTTCGACGCCATCATCGACTTCTTCCCAGAACCCGACAATTCCGTCACGGTTAGAGTCGTCCGCATCGTTTTCCATGTCTTCGGATCTCTCGACCAGATAAATTCTGTTCGGCCTTGATGCCCATGTCAGATTCACTTCGGTCCCGTCCCTCGTCACTTCCGTGATCTGGAAAGGTGCCCCGAGCGTGCCGAGTGACAGCACAAAGTTATCAATGAAGAGGTCCTCGTTTGCTCCTCCTACTCGTGCTGAGATGCCAAAGTTGAAAGAGTCATCTCCCTCGAATGCGAGCACTGCGTCTTCGAAGTCAGCATTAGTGTTGAGACCCTCCGTCTTGAAGGATGCACCGGTTGCCGGGTTATAGCTTATTTCCACTGTGCCAGTAACGCGTTGTCCGTCATCAAGGATGACTCCGTTGGTGAATTCAACATCATTTTTAACTCCGTCAATTTGCTCAGCGATGTTGACGCCTTGTTCGGCGTCTCCGTTCCGCCAAGTATCAATCTCGAAGGATAGGTTACTTGTTACGCTAGCAATGGTTTCCATTCCCTCTTCAGCTCTTCCGAGCTCACCGAGATTAAAGTTACCATAATTGACAGATAGTCCGTCAGCAGGATCATTTGCTCCTGGTCCGTCAAAGATTTCAATATCAAAGGTGATAGTCCATCCGTTAGATGAGTCTCTGATGGCTGGGATAGTGAAGCTGGAGAATCCTAATCCCTGACCGTCCTTGGTCAGTTGTAGTCTACCATCAACTATTTCTGCAGCTGCGCCAGCAATGACACTGCCATCACCCAGGTCCGTTGTCCCGTCAGGGAAACCATCAAAGTCCTGAATGTATCCTCTTGGAGCGGCTTGAGCTTTGGATGGGTCCCTACCCTTGGCAATTTCTTGACCATCACTAACTGCATCATCATCCGTGTCTTTGAGATTTGGATCTGATCCCGGCTGCTCTTCAGGATTAGCTGGGTCATACGCAAGGTCAGGGTTTTCTACACCATCGAGTAGTCCATCATTGTCAGAGTCGGCCTTGAGAGGATTGGTTCCGGTATCATCCGCGCTGACCCATTTGCCGGTCCCGCTTTCAACACCATCGCTGTATCCGTCCTCATCAGTATCTGCAGCGTTCGGTTTCGTTCCTGTTTCAAATTCGCTTGCATTATCGAGTCCGTCAGAGTCTGGATCTCCTGCAGCTGTT
>PAPL01000067.1 GCA_002708885.1 Verrucomicrobiales bacterium
ACGCAAATCACCAAGACACCACAAGGTGCGTGCACAAAAGTGCTAAGTTTCTTTAACTTAAAAGTTCCTAATGAACTGAGGCCTCTCTCGACCTTATTTTCCTTGAACTGGATAGCGATACTTCACTTATAACGCGGCTCTCTGGCCCGAATCTTTGAATACCTTTCGTACCCCTTGTTTACTAATGATAATAGAGCAGGGATATCTAATCCCGTCAAATAATTCAATTCTATATTACATATATTGTAGGAAGTTATAGATATATTTGAAATATAAGGTTAATTAGCCCAAATGTTTGAAATAAGCTAAAAATTCACTGTTGCCAGCAGCTCCCTTTATTGGTGAATTAATTGTTCCAATGTGACACATTTTGAGCTCATCAGTAACGAACCTTTCTACATTAAGTGTTGCTTCGTGATGTAGTGTCTGATCTTTAACGATTCCGCCCTTACCAATTTGCTTACGTTTAAGTTCAAACTGTGGTTTTATCAGGCAAATAACGTCAGTGCCTGGCTTTAGAATTTTGGATGCAGGCTGAAGTATTTTATGCAACGAAATGAAGGACACATCGACAACGAGGATATCAATTGGATCGTCAATGTCTTGCTGTTTGATTTCGCGACAATTAAAGTTCTCCCTTGATACTACCCTTTCATCATTTCTTATTTTCCAGGCTAATTGGTTAGTTCCAACATCAAAGGCGTAAACTTTTGATGCTCCTGACTGTAATAAGCAATCCGTAAATCCACCCGTTGAGGCTCCTATATCAAGGCCAATTTTCCCTGAAACATTTAAATTAAAATGTAGTATTGCGGCTTCTAACTTCAATCCACCTCTGCTAACAAATTTTGGCTTTTCTTTAATTATTAGGTCATCCTCTTCAGATACTTTAGTCGAGGCTTTATCGTTCATGTGACCGTTCACGGAAACTTCACCTGCTAGGATCAGCTTCTTTGCCTCTTCTCTTGATCTAACCAGTCCTTTTGCTAGTAATTGTTGGTCTAATCGTGCTTTTGCCATATTTACGCAAATAACGTTAATATATGCCTGAATTGAATGTAATTAAAGGCATTTCACTCAAACACAGGTTTTAAAANTTAATTGTTAATTAAGTTAATCAAATACAATTCGAATTGATATCAATGAACGTACGCACGATAGGTCGCTAATGCAAAATTCTGACTACAAAACTGACGATCTAAGAATAGATCAAATTAGACAACTAATTGCCCCGGCATTGTTGATGTCTGAATTTAATATCAGTGATGAAGTTGCCAAGTTGGTCAATGATTCCAGAATTGCCGCAGGCAATGTTTTAAACGGTACTGACGATCGATTACTTGTTGTCGTTGGTCCATGTTCAATTCATGACATCAAAGCGGCTGTAGAATACGCCTCTAAGCTCAAAGGTCAGATAAATAAGCATAAGGATGACCTTCTCATCATAATGAGGGTATATTTTGAAAAGCCCAGAACAACAGTTGGTTGGAAAGGTCTAATAAATGACCCTAATCTTGATGGTTCTTTTGATATNAATAAAGGATTGGAAATTGCTAGAAAGCTTCTTATCGACATTAACGAATTGGGAGTCCCTGCCGGGACTGAATTTCTTGATACAATAAGCCCTCAATACATAGCTGACTTGGTATCCTGGGGTGCAATTGGTGCGAGAACTACGGAAAGTCAAATTCACAGGGAATTGGCTTCAGGATTGTCTATGCCGATCGGATTTAAAAATGGCACAGGAGGAAGTGTGCAAATTGCGGTAGACGGGATTAAGGCTGCGTCAATGCCTCATAATTTTCTCTCAGTCACAAAACAAGGAGTTAGNGCGATTGTGGGTACGGTTGGCAATAAGGATTGTCATATCATTCTTAGAGGATCTTCGGCTGGTCCAAACTATGATTCGGAATCTATAGAAAACACCTCTGATCTTTTAGAAAAAAGTGATCTNCCAAGACAATTAATGGTCGATTGNAGTCATGGGAACAGTCTCAAGGACCATAAGAATCAGCCCAAGGTGGCNAAGGNCATTGCGACTCAGTTNGCTGAAGGTTCATCTGANATTGCTTCTGTTATGGTTGAAAGCAATTTGGAGGAAGGGAATCAGAAATTGAGCGATGATTTGAGCGCATTAAAATATGGCCAGAGTGTCACTGACGCGTGCGTTGATTGGGGTGACACTGAGCTTATCCTAGATGAATTGGCTCAGGGAGTCAGATCCAGAAGAGAGTCGACCTGAGTTGGTCAGTATTAAATTAAGGTAACAGGTCCTTAACGGCTTCCCTCTCCTCATTTAATTCGTTAACCGAATCAGCNATTTTTTGCTTCGAAAAATCATTAAGATCAAGGTCAGGTACAATTTCCCATAAAGCGCCATCGCTCCTGACCGGGAACGATGCGATGAGCCCTTCGTCTATACCGTAACTGCCGTCTGAGCATACACATACACTGTTCCAATCACCATCAGGCGTGACTCCTGTCAGATGTTTAACGTTATCAATGATNGCATTGGCNGCTGAGGCTGCCGAAGAGGAACCTCGNGCCTCAATTATTGCGGCTCCCCTCTTTTGTACGACTGGAATGAAGGTGTCTTTGAGCCATTCCTCATCACCTATAACCTCGTTAGCTTGTGAANCATTGATTTTAGCATTGTAGAAGTCGGGGTACTGCGTAGCTGAATGGTTTCCCCAGATGGTCATGTTNGTGACGTTGCTTACATGNACGCCTGCTTTCTGTGCGAGCTGAGTTTTNGCCCGGTTCTCNTCNAGNCGGGTCATGGCATGCCACCNTTCGTTTGGAATGTCCGGAGCATTGTTCATAGCAATGAGGCAATTGGTGTTGCAGGGATTTCCAATGACAAGAACTCTCACATCTGATGATGCGTTATTGTTAATTGCCTTGCCCTGCCCCGTGAAAATTTTACCGTTAATTCCAAGGAGATCTCCCCTTTCCATTCCCGCCTTACGGGGAACGCTTCCCACAAGGAGCGCCCAATTAGAATTCTTAAAACCTCGGTCCAAATCAGAAGTTGGATTAATCTTATTTAAGAGAGGAAAAGCACAGTCATCNAGTTCCATGCATACTCCCTCCAAAGCACCCATTGCTGGTTCTATTTCAATCAAGTTTAAGTTAACGGGTTGGTCGGGACCGAACATTGCTCCGGAAGCGATTCTGAAAAGCAANGAATAGCCGATCTGGCCAGCTGCGCCGGTGACTGAAACGGTAATGGGGTCGCTCATTTTTTAAAATTATTTGATTGGTTATAACTATTAATGGAATTTTCTATTATTGAATGACGTGTTGAGAGTTTCTTAGCAAGTTTTTTTTACCATGATGATCCGATTGATCCGACTTCCCATTCCTCCACAAGCTCAGAATCAAAGTCTTCCAAGAATCTTGAAGGACGTTGCATCACATCTCCGGTCCTAGAGCTGGGCCAAATATATGGATATATTAGATAAAGCTCATCCTTTGCCCTTGTGACAGCGACGTAGAAAAGCCGCCTCTCCTCTTCCAAGCCTGACTCTTCCTCATCATCTTCTTCGATGACTCTGGAATTGGGAAACATTCCATCAGTGAGCCAAATCACGAAGACGGCTCGCCATTCTAGGCCCTTAGCTTGATGCACTGAAGATAATGTAATGGCCTCAGATTTGTCTTTCTTTTCATTTTGTTTCATGGGTTCCCCCTCCACCCCAGAGAGGAGAGCCAATTGTCCTAGAAATTCAGTAGTGTCCTCGAACTGTTCACTGTAACGCTTGAGTTGTTCAAGGTCCTGGATGCGGTTATCGTAGTTAGTGAATTTACTCCGCATGTAGTCATCATAAACGCCTCCTAATATNGAGGATATCATTTCGCGNGGTGTAGCAATTTCGCCGTCCGGAGCCATCTCGTCCATAGTGTATCCGAACTGTATCCACGTATTTTTGGATTTTGCAGGAACCTTGAAATCCTTAAGGTGCTCAGAAAAAGATTCTGGCGGTGATTTACTTTTATTGATTGGAGACTTGAGCCACTCAAGCCACAGATTGTTAGCGGTCACCACACCAATGCCGGGAAGCATTCTGGCAATTCGTTTGAATGCGACTTCATCACGCAAGTTAACAGCCAATTTCATGAAGGCNGCNACGTCCTTGACGTGAGCCTGTTCAAAGAATCTGAGGCCACTTGTGATGTTAAATGGAATTCCCCTGTTCGTGAGTTCCATTTGNAGCTCCATGGCCTGAAAATGTGCCCTGTAGAGGACTGCCATTTCTTCAAGTTCGACGCCCTCGTCNCTNAGCTCAAGAATNCGCTGAGCNACGAAAGNNGCNTGNGTGTTGGGGTCATTNACGGGGACCAAAGCGGGGAGCTGTCCCCTCTCCGGCCGGTTGGATTTCAGGTTTTTCTTGAATTGTTTTTTATTGGCGGAAATGGCTTGGTTAGCCAGTTCTAANACCTCGGGAACTGAGCGGTAATTGGTTTCTATTTTNTAAGTTTTGGCCTTGGGATAGGATTCCTCGAACTGGAGAATATGTTCAAAATCGGCGCCTCTCCATGAATAGATAGACTGAGCATCATCTCCAACGACCATTAAATTGCCGTGTTTTTTTGAGAGTATATCAATCAATTTTGANTGTACCCAATTAGTGTCCTGATACTCATCGACTAAGACGAATTGAAACTGTTGCTGATAAACCTGTGCAANGTCTTCGTTATCCTCGAGAAGTTGCACTGCTAGTAATAATAGATCATCAAAATCAGCGCTGTTAGTTTCAAGTTTCCTGTCTTTATAGACCTTTCCAACCTTTTTAATGGGTCGAAGCAAGTCCAAAAAATANGGGTATCTATATTCAAGTATATCACTTAATTCCTCGCCAGTACTTTCGATTAGNCTGAACATTGTGGCGAGGAGTTCAGGTTTTGGGAAACGTATCTCTTTTGTGTTAACGCCTGCCGCGGCTATGCACGTTGACATTAGGTCTTTCTGGTCCTCTCTGTCCATTATCGTAAAGGACTTCGTCAATCCAACTTTTTCAGCGTGACGTCTGAGTAAACGGTTTCCTATGGAATGGAACGTTCCTCCCCAAATTGATTTGGTTTCATAAGNTACCAGATCCTCTACCCGTTGGAGCATTTCNTTTGCTGCCTTATTGGTGAATGTAAGTAAAAGAATGTTATCAGGNTTGATNCCGTTATCCAATAAGTAAGCGACCCGATAAGTGAGTGTNCGAGTCTTCCCGCTACCAGCACCGGCAATGACCAGTGCAGGGCCCATGAGTGAGGTGACAGCCTCATACTGCTGTGCGTTGAGTTCGGACTTGTAATCGATTTGACTAGAGGGGCCACTGCCCGCTAGTGATTCAATGTTGTACTTTCGAGCCATTTAGAGGCTAAGAATTTTCTGCTGAATCGATTCTTTTAGCGTGTTCAGTGAAATCACTAAGTTCTTTTCTAATGACAGGTAAAAGGAGGTACACNCCAATGAGGTTGGGAACGCACATCATGAAAAGTGTTGCGTCACAGAAATCTAGCACATTACCGAGTTGAGAGGAGGATCCCACGATGGCGAACGAACAGAACAGCACCTTATAAGTTAGAGCTACTCGCTTAGCGGGACCGAAAAGGTATGCAATTGCCTGTTCTCCATAATATGACCAAGTGATCATGGTTGAAAAGGCGAAGAGGAAAACCGCAACCATTAAAATGTACTTGAACCATGGAATGACCGTTGAAAATGCCTTCGAAGTTAGCAGTATTCCCCCGCCCGTTCCGATCTTGTCACCGACTTCATAAACTCCGGTAGAAACAATAACCAGTGCTGTCATAGTGCAAACGATGATCGTGTCAACAAATGGCTCGAGAATCGAAACCAGTCCTTCANTGGCTGGTTTTGAAGTTTTCACCGCCGAGTGTGCGACGGGCGCTGATCCGAGTCCTGCCTCATTGGAGAAAGTGGCGCGTCTCATTCCCTGGACAAACACACCAATGATACCGCCTACCATTGCCGACTTCGGGGCAAATGCTTCAGATACGATTGTGCTGAATGCCGCTGGTAGGCTTGAAATGTTGGACAGGAGGACTATTAGACCTCCCAGAAGATATATGATGCACATTGAAGGAACGAGTCTTGAGGTGACCGCGGCGACTCTTTTGATTCCACCAATGATAACCGAGCCAACTAGAACTGCCATGATGATACCGAATATCCATTTGCCGTCATTGGTTTCCTTTTCGAGCACAACATCATAAATAAGTGCACAGCTTTGATTGGATTGATACATGTTGCCTGCACCGAATGCTCCAAAGATGAAGGTGATTGCAGCAACGATTGCTAGGACCTTTCCAAGGCCTCCCATNCCACGCTCGCCTAAGCCCTTTTCCAAATAATACATCGGGCCACCTCTGACAGTGCCATCTTTGTCAATTGTTCTATATTTAACACCGAGCGTACATTCAGCGAATTTGGTGGACATGCTGAAGAAACCAATGAGGATCATCCAGAAAACGGCTCCGGGACCGCCCAAGCTGATGGCGACGGCAACGCCACCGATGTTGCCCAAACCTACCGTTCCTGAAAGTGCTGATGCGAGTGCCTGGAAGTGGGTAATTTGTCCGGGATCATCCTTTTTGCTGTATTTGCCCCTGACGGTCTTAATGGCTAAACCGAATGCGCGAATATTTATGAACCTGAAATAGAAAGTTAGAATAACGGCTCCCAGACCCAGCCAGAGAATGACCCAAGGAATTTCCTCACCGAAAATGGTAATAGGGCTGAACATCATTTTACCGGTGAATTCGGCTGCCGGTTTGAATGCCTGATCTATTTGCTGATCAATGCCTGCCTTATCTTCGGCAGTATGAAGGTCCATAGCAGGCTTTCTCGTTAAAGGTTCTCCGAATAAATTAACAAGCACGCCTTGTTTAGTGAAATTATGCTCGTTGTCACACTTGTAGTATGACTTTATTCCCGTCCCGGGCATTCTTGGGTGCATCTGCATCGTTGCTCTTTCACCACAACTNGGACAAATCGGTCTATCATCTTTTGCGCACCCCGTGAAGGCCAAAAGAANGACAAATAAATAGAATGAACGGACTAAAACAGAACTAATTCTCATCGGAATACGTATTAAATGATTAACGAACATTGTTGTATCTGATCAGCAATGTCGAGATTTTCTTAAGAAACCTTAAAGAAAATTGATGATAATGAGCTACTGTCCTGATTACCTTGCAAAGAGCCACTATTAGAGTCTATTGAAATGTGAGCATATAAATGAATCTTACCGCTAATTCATTAATAAAATTCTATGGATCTTCTATAGGTAAGAAGGTCATCGTAGCTCTTACCGGATTGGCTCTCATAGGTTTTCTGCTCGGTCATATGGTTGGTAATCTTAAAGTCTTTGCCGGTCCGGAAAAGATTAACTCATACGCGGCTTGGCTACATTCGATGCCTGCCCTGCTCTGGACAGCGAGAATAGGCCTCATTNTTTGTTTCGTATTGCATATTTTCACCACGATCAGGNTAGTATTGGATAACCGGACAGCGAAGGGTAGCCGATACGCGGCCAATGCCACTGTCAAGGCAAGTGGTGCGTCAAGGGCAATGGTCTGGAGCGGTATTATAATACTTTGTTTCGTCATTTACCATATCCTGCATTTCACGGTCCGGATCGGAAACGATTATGACAGTTACGTTGACATGAGTGGNAGGCACGATGTTTTTAGAATGATTGTTGACGGCTTTAGTTGGTGGCCGGCCAGCGCATTTTATATCGTTTCAATGGCNCTGCTTTGTTGGCATTTGAGTCATGGATTTGCCAGTGTCTTTCAGACACTTGGATTACGTACCGAGCGNACATGGGGCCTCATCAAGGCAGNCGGGCANGGTTACTCTTTAATTATATTTGTCGGAAATTGTTCGATTCCTNTTAGTGTCCTTGCCGGCTGGATAAATTATTAGCATTACAGTTAATGTCTCAAAACANATCAGATACGCCAGACGCAAAAATTCCTTCGGGACCAATAGAATCGAAGTGGGCTAAACACAAAATGGATTCTGCTCTGATTAATCCGGCGAACCGCCGCAAATATACAGTCATNGTTGTAGGCTCTGGACTAGCAGGTGGATCAGCTGCTGCTACTCTGTCTGAGCTTGGNTATAAGGTGAAATGTTTCTGTTATCAGGACAGCCCACGCAGAGCTCACTCTATTGCCGCTCAGGGCGGCATTAATGCCGCCAAGAATTATCAAAATGATGGGGACAGCGTCTATAGGCTCTTTTATGATACAATTAAGGGGGGTGATTTCAGGTCCCGAGAGGCTAACGTTTATCGGTTAGCTGAAGTTAGTGAAAATATTATTGATCAGTGCGTTGCTCAGGGAGTTCCCTTTGCCAGAGAATATGGGGGATTGCTTGATAATCGGTCCTTTGGAGGGGCTCAGGTGAAAAGGACATTCTACGCCAGGGGGCAGACCGGTCAGCAGTTATTACTTGGAGCCTATCAGGCACTACAAAAGGAAATTTCCGCCGGAGGAGTAGAAATGTACTCAAGGTCCGAGATGCTGGACTTGGTTACTGTCAATGGTCATGCCAAAGGAATAGTNGTCAGGGACATGGTCAGCGGGGAAATATCTTCACATGCGGCTGATTGCGTCATCCTCGCCACTGGAGGGTATGGTAATGTTTTCTTCCTCTCAACGAACGCTAAGGGCTGTAATGTGATGGCCGCGTATCGAGCACACAAACGAGGTGCCTATTTTTCAAATCCTTGTTATACACANATTCACCCCACATGCATTCCTGTCAGTGGAGATTACCAGTCCAAGCTGACTCTGATGTCTGAGTCTCTGCGCAATGATGGGAGGATCTGGGTCCCCAAGAATGCTCAGGACGTCGGAAAGCCAGCTCATCAGATCGCTGAGGAGGACCGCGACTATTATCTTGAGAGGAAGTACCNGTCTTTTGGTAATCTGGCACCCAGAGACATTGCATCCCGTTCTGCAAAGGAAGCATGTGATGCGGGCTTAGGTGTTGGNAATGGCGGTTTAGGTGTCTATTTGGACTTTGCGGATTCTATACAAAGATTTGGTAAGGATGTTATTTCATCACGGTATGGGAACCTGTTCCANATGTATGAAAAGATAACNGGCGAGGATCCTTACTCACAGCCTATGAGGATTTATCCTGCAGTGCATTACACGATGGGCGGTCTCTNGGTTGATTATAATTTAATGAGTAACGTTCCGGGTCTNCATGTTCTCGGAGAAGCGAACTTTTCTGATCATGGTGCTAACAGATTAGGTGCTTCTGCTCTGATGCAGGGCCTCGCGGATGGCTACTTTGTGATTTCGGCGACTCTTCCCAATTATCTTGTTCAGGAGAAACCGGGCAGTGTCAGTACCGACATGCCGGAATTCAAAGAGGCCGAAGAGCAGGTCAGGGACAGGATTAACAGACTAGTCTCAGTCAATGGTAAGCGTAGTGTGGATTCTTTCCACAGGGAATTAGGGCTGTTGGTCTGGGATAAATGCGGCATGGCAAGGAACGAAGATGGGCTGAAGGAGGCGCTCGACAAAATCCCTTCTATTAGGGAGGAGTTCTGGGAAAATGTGTGCGTACCGGGCAATTCCGGCAATCTCAATCAGGAGTTGGAGAAAGCTGGTCGAGTTGCTGATTTTATCGATTTTGCTGAGTTATTATGTAATGATGCGCTTCACAGGGAGGAAAGNTGTGGAGGNCATTTNAGGGAAGAGTATCAGTTCACTAATGAGGATCCGGAAGTCGCATCAGGATACACNAATGAAGGNGAGGCGAAGCGGCGAGATGAGGAATTTGCTTATGTTGCTGCATGGGACAGGAAAGAAGATGGTTCATTAAATCTTAAAAAGGAGTGGCTCGAATTTGAAAATGTTAAATTAGCCACTAGAAGTTATAAGTAACGGTACCAATGAAATTAACCCTCAAGGTTTGGCGGCAGCAGGATGCATCTTCCGAAGGAAGAATCGAAACTTATGAGGCAAAAGACATTCCTGAGGAGGCTTCTTTTCTTGAGATGCTTGATATCGTCAACAATAAGATCATTGAAAGTGGTGGTGATCCNATTTCCTTNGACCATGACTGCCGNGAGGGCATTTGCGGTGCATGCTCTTTAACGATTAATGGAATACCTCATGGCAAGGAGAGTGCCATNACGACCTGNCAGCTTCACATGAGAAAATTTTCAGATGGTGACACCATATACATTGAGCCTTTCAGAGCNAAAGCATTCCCGGTCATTAGGGACCTAGTAGTGGACAGATCAGCATTTGACAGGATAATTGAATCCGGAGGTTACGTTTCTATCAGNACAGGCTCTGCAGTTGATGCGAATGCGATGCCTATTCAAAAGGACGATGCAGACACTGCATTTGATGCTGCGACCTGCATTGGTTGCGGTGCGTGCGTGGCAGCTTGTAAAAATGCCAGCGCCATGCTCTTTGTTTCAGCCAAGGCAAAGCATTTAAATTCCCTCCCTCAGGGTCTTCCTGAGAAAGACAGGCGTGTCCTAAATATGGTCGAACAGATGGATAAGGAAGGATTTGGAAACTGCACTAACCAATACGAATGTGAAGCGGTTTGCCCAAAGTCTATCAAATCAGAATTTATTTCTGACCTGAACCGTCAATATGCCACAGCCACAGTCAAAGAGGCTATTGGATAATTCTGAGTTTCTGATCAGAGGGAGTATTATTTAGAACCTGTAGGTCCAAGCAATCCCAGGCTTCTCCATGCCCCAAAGGATTAGACTGGCAGTGTGTCTACCCAGTTGTCTTGAAATTGATAAATGGTCAGNGGTTCCGCTGTATTGGTACATGGCTGACCATACGCCTTTTCTTATATTTAGTCCTCCGACTGGTCTCAAATCACTCAGTTCNTCGATGTANGTTGCTCCTCCGTATGGAGAAAGCTGAAATCCGGCCAATTCACCGAGATACTTGCTGGCAGTCACATAGTATGATTGGCTCCATNTGTCATCAAAATCATCATTTGAGGTTCCAAATATGATTGAGGGCTTCCAGTCACCCTGTTCGGAGATTGCTCTCCAGTTAGCAGCCAAGCTAAAATCATCAACAAGAGGCCTGTAGTCAAGACCGACAGTAATGTCCTGAGTCACTTCATACCTTAACGATGTGAAAATCTGCCCGTTATCAGGTTTCTCTGGAACCCATCGGAAATTGAGAATTCCTCCTAGTCTTTGTTCTGGAAAGAAAAATATTTCAGGAGTGTCAATGAGTGAGCCGCCTAAGAATGCGTCGTCTGCAGAGCCACGGACCGTGCCTCCTTCGCCTGGTCACATTACTCANCTGGGAACTTCTGAAGTGCCTTGGGAAAATATGTTTCCAGACATTCCGAAAAGNACAAAACTTAAAAAGAGGAGAGTCTTCATATTGATTAATTTAACTTAAATTATATAGAACCGCAATAAGAGTGTTGAATTGAGCAGAGCGGAGGTTAAGAGTTATCTATAATGAACGAAAATCCTACTAATATTCCCAGAGATCTTGAGCTTAAGGATAAATGGAATACTTCGGCACTTAGGGCGCTCGTAGATGCGCGTTGTCATGAAGGCAGAAAGCCTTCGCACCTTTTTTTGGGTAGGACAGAATGTGCCTTGCTTAAGGAGCACTTAGGCGAGGCCTTCGGTGCTGATTCTGTTTCAACCTTCAATGATCTGTACTATATGGGTATGTCAGTCGTTGAATTGAACACAGAGAGCTGTGTTCGCGTGGCNGGAGAGAAGTTTATGGATAAGCTTGAGAAGAGCGGTTTTAAACTTGAGGATTGGCAGGANGATGATTTTTCAGAGTGGGACCTTCACTTCGGATAAAATTTTAATCAAATAGGTCCATTTGGTTGAAATTCGATTTTGCTTTTTTAGGTTCAAATCTTACTCCAGCCCCCATTAGTCGTACTGANTTTCCTTTGCCTCTGTCCCAAGAGGTTGCAAGAAGCTCATTGAAAAGATCGCTGTTGATGTTGTCTGATTTCTTCTCAGTAGATGTTTTCTGAAAGTCGGAAAATGTCAGTTTTACGAAGGCTGATCTTAGCTTTCTNTCANTGTGATTNGTTGTNAGATCGTCTTTNAGTTCTAGTAGAATNGATTTGAATTTGGCCTTNGCCTCTTTGATCTGACCGATGTTGATTTTGAATGTTCTTTCGACGCTAGTTGATTTTCTTTCCCTGTCGGTGATGACTTTGCGATCATCTATTCCTCTGCAGAGTTGATACAGTTTAACTCCAAACTTGCCGAATCTTTGATGAAGAGTAGGAAGATCAATTGACTGCAGTTCTTTGCAGTTNTTGACACCCATTTGGTCGAGTCTCTGAGCGGTCTTGTCACCTACTCCCCAGATCTTATTANCGGGCAGGGCATCCATGAAATCATTAATGNCATCATGTTTGATTTGATATTGTCCGTCTGGCTTATTCCAGTCACTGGCGATTTTAGCCAGCATCTTATTGGGAGCAATTCCTGCAGAGCATGTGAGTCCCCTGTCCTTTTTGATTTGAAGTCGGATCTGCTGTGCAATTTTGCCAGGTTCGGAGCTTAAATGACTAACATCAAGATAGGCTTCGTCTAGTGAAAGCGGCTCAATGAGATGCGTTGTTTTTTTGAAAATGTCCCGAATCTTGTGTGATTCATTACGATAAAGATCATGTCTCACGGGCAAAATGACAAGTTCGGGGCATAGTTGAATGGCCTTGAATGCTGGCATGGCTGAGTGGCATCCGTATTTCCTCGCTATGTAGTTACATGTAGTAAGTACTCCCCGACCGGACGGATTTCCGCCCACTGCAACAGGTTTATCGGCAAGTTCGGGGTATTCGCGTATTTCAATGGCAGCGAAGAAGCAGTCCATATCGATATGAATAATCGAACGGTTTGATTGTTCTTTATGATCAGGTTGCATCTGCATTGAGTTTTGCAATATTTGAACCGCTACTGATATAATTTATAACAAAACCATTTAATAAAAATGAAGTGCAAACTTACACTCTTTCTTTTAGCAGTGTTAACTTTGACGGTTAACGCTGAAAATCCTAAAGTTATCCTCTCAACCAATCATGGAGACATAACTATTGAGCTCAATGCGGAGAAGGCTCCGATTACAGTTAAGAATTTCCTCAAATATGTGGATTCTAAATATTACGACGGGACTATCTTTCATAGGGTCATTAACAATTTTATGATTCAAGGAGGAGGTTTTGCGGACGCTGATCCTCCTGCCCAGAAGCCAACTAATCCCCCAATAAAAAATGAGGGCAAAAAGGCCGGGCTGAGCAACACTCGTGGAACCATCTCAATGGCNAGGACCAACGATCCAAACAGCGCCACCTCACAGTTTTTTATTAATGTAGTTGATAACAGCAAGAGTCTTGATCCTGGAGGCTTCAGTCCCGACGGTTATGCCGTTTTTGGTAAGGTCANTGCTGGCATGGATGTGGTTGATAAGATTAAGGCTGTCGATACCGGAACCGGTCAGCTTAAAACATCAGTGGGTATACGGCCAATGNGTGACGTTCCAAAGGAAAAAGTGATCATAAAAAAGGTCGCCAGAGAAAAGAAAAAACAAGAGAAGAAAAGCAAAGAGAAAAAATAGTCGAGTAAATGAAAAAAAACATCCGTTTTGCAATCGCGCTTTCATTAACATTGGNTTTTTCTTCCTGTAAGAAGGAACCGGCAAATACTGAGGCTGGCACAGACTCAACTGCTGACGTTCCTGCTGCCATCAAAGCTGAGCCTNCAGAAGATCCCAAAGAGACCAAATCTACTGAGACCCTTACTAAAATTATAATGNATACCAGTATGGGGTCCATTGAGTTGGAGCTTAATGCNCAAAAGGCGCCCCTCACAGTGGCTAATTTTCTTAAATATGTGGACTCTAAGCAATTTGATGGGACTATTTTCCACAGGGTAATTCAGGACTTTATGATTCAGGGAGGCGGATTCAGTATTGCCGGTGATGAAAAGGAAACGCTCGCTTCAGTAAAGAACGAAAGTTCGAACGGATTGAGTAATTCACGAGGCACTATTTCAATGGCCAGGACCAATCATCCGGACAGTGCAACGGCTCAGTTTTTTATCAATGTTGCGGATAATGCCGGGCTCGATGGAGCGCCGGGTCGTCCGGGCTATTCAGTCTTTGGCAAGGTTGTTGCAGGGATGGATGTGGTTGACGCAATAAGGGCTGTAAAGACAGGTCAAAAGACAATGAGAGCATTGCATCCGGACGGTAGGCTTTATCCTCAACCCTTTCAGGATGTTCCAATGAAGGATGTGATTATTAAGACAGTAAAAAGATCAGGCAGCGCACAATAAATATTTATGAGCTGAGTGGATCTTTCATGAGCTTAATGGCGTTATTGACTGAGGCATCCTCATGGACAATAGCTGAAAGGCTCCTGGCAACTGTTGCGGGCATTTCGTGTTGCCAGACATTTCTTCCTATAGCGATTCCCGAAGATCCGGCATCAATTGCTTTTCTTGCCATAGAGAAGAGCGCTTCGTCATCCCCCATTGCTGCGCCTCCCAAAACAATGACTGGCGCTAATGAAGATTCAATGATTTGTCTAAATTCCTCAACGCTTGCACCTGTCGGATAGGCTGTCTTTACAACATCGGCNCCTATTTCTGCAGCGCATCTGACAGCAAAGGAAATGTTTTCAACTGTATAATCATTGGGCCTTCCGATTCCGAACGGAAGAGATTCTATTATGACAGGAAGTTCAGTATCGATGCATTCACTGACGAGACCGGCACATTCTCTGTAAATGGTCTCCTCTTTGGGATGATTTGTGTAACACATATTCATCACAGCATTTGCTCCGACTGAGAGACCATCCTCAGCGGTGAAGACTCTGTAACTGCCATGATCTTCGTTTTTATCATGAGGAGGCTTATAAATGTCTGTTCGGAAGCAGATCCCCTTTCCCTCTAGTGCATCGCTACAGCTCCTCGCTAGTCCGAAATTGACTACAAATCCATTAACATAGGGATTAACTGATTCTATCAGTTCTGAAGGATTTTCGAGGCCATTGACTGGAATCGCTGTCCCATGATCGATTGGCAATATCACAGTTTTGCCGTTTTTGAAAAATTTGTTCCAATTTATCCTGAANTGTTCGCCGTTCTCCATATTTACTTTTGCACTATTCTTTTAATAAGAACAAAGAAAAACTTGGAATTCATTAGAGGATTCGATAATTATCAGTTTTAGATTTTTAACTAATTTATAGCGATCATGCCAAAAATAGAAACTAACGGAATTCAGATGCATTATAGCGAGCAGGGGGAAGGAGATCCACTGCTTCTCATAATGGGAATCACTGCTCCTGGTGCAGTTTGGGAAGCTCATGCGGCGGAGTGGGATCAGAGCTTCAGATGTATTTTAGGGGATAACCGTGGAGTCGGTGAGTCTGATAAGCCTGAGGGTCCTTATACGAGTGCCATGATGGCGGACGATTATGCGGGCCTCCTGGATCAGCTTGGAATTGAAAAAGCCAGAGTCGTTGGCTGTTCAATGGGATCAATAATTGCCCAGCAATTGGCGCTTCGTCATCCTGACAAAGTTCAAAGCGCTGTACTTATGTGCACTTGGGCCAGGTGTGACCGGTACGCAGTGTCTGTGTTTGAGCATTTGGCCAATGCCAAGGCGAGATTACGTCCTGAAGAGTTCATGAAGTACGTCCAGCTATTAATTTTCACAAAGCCTTTTTGGGACAGTGATGAAACTTATCAGGGCATAGTGGACGGGCAAAATGATGCTCGGCTAGGAGAAGCGCCTCAGCCGGTCCACTCAATGGAGGCTCAGGCAGCGGCCTGCACAGGTCATGATGTTTATGAGCAGTTAAGTGACATTAAGTGTCCTTGTTTGGTCATTGGAGGAGAGGATGATATTTTCACGCCGAAATGGATGGCTGAGGAGACGGCCGAAGCGATACCAAATTCAGAACTTCACCTGTATGAGGGAGCAGGCCATGCTTTTCACTGGGAGAAATTAGATGATTTTAATCCTCGAGTAAGGGATTGGTTAAAAGCGAACTAACATAACTTTAAATAAGAAAGAAAAATAATATGGCTATTAAATTTGGTTCAGAGGTCTACACATGGTTCATGGATGGCTATGGAGACGGTAACAATAATAAACTTCCTCACATGGCTAAGATCATCGGTGAAGCGGGATTCGCTGGCATCGAGCCGATGGTACTTGAGCCTTATGACACTTACTGGCTAGGTGATTGTAAGGATCCGCAAAAACTTAAGGATGCTCTAGATGAGGCGGGCATAGAGCTAGCCGCACTTGCTCTTATTTGTAAGTGGGACGAGGAGGAGGAGACTGAGTCCGAAAGGGTCGCAGCTGACTGGACAATTGAAACGTTAAAACTTTTCCCTGGAGCTGCTCTTGGTACTGTACCGTTACCTGACGGGCGTCACAACCTGCAGCAGCGAAGAGTGAATCTTGTTAATAACGTGAATCGAGTGTCAAGAAGAGCTGCTGAGGCTGGTCTTAAGTGCTCATTTCACCCGAACAGCCCTCCCCCGTCTCTGGTCAGAACTCAGGACGACTATGATGTGGTTTTGAATAGTCTTGATCCTAACGTGACTGGATGGACTCCGGACGTCGGTCACATCGCGAGAGGAGGAATGGATGTGATTGATACGATGACTAAGTGGGGTCATTTGGTTAATCATATTCACTACAAAGACTTTTCAGGCAATGGTCCAGAGCCATGGTCCCAGATGGGAAGTGGAAAGCTCGATTTTCATCAGATCACTGAATGGCTGACACTCAGGAACTATGAGGGCTGGATCATTTGTGAGGATGAGGCTGAAGTTGCCATTAAGGATCCTGACGGAGTCACGCTACAGAACGGCGAATGGTGCAAGGAGAACTTGTTCCCAATGGTCTAGGGCGAAACATACACATTAAAGCTGATAAAGAATTCATGTTTTCACGCTAGTGAGAATAAGAATTCAATAATCCTTTAGGTGTAGCAGTAACGATAAGATGCCAAAGTATTCAATCGGATTAGATTTCGGAACTAACTCTTGCCGATCAGTTATCATAGATATAACTGATGGAACTGAACTTGGAACAACAGTTTTTGATTATCCTTCGGGTGTCCTTGGCATTTTGACTGACCCTGCTGACCCTAATGTGGCAAGACAGAATCCGCAGGATTACATAGATGGACTAGAGTTTATCATTAAGGGCTCAGTAGAGGAGGCCAAATCCAACTGCTCGGATTTTAGCGCGGCTGATGTGATAGGAATTGGTGTCGACACGACGGGAAGTACCCCGATTTCAGTAGACAAGAATGGCAAGCCCTTAGCGCTGACTGATCAATTCAGGGATAACCTCAATGCAATGGTCTGGCTTTGGAAAGATCATACTGCTCATGCCGAGGCGGCAGAAATCACATCCAAAGCAAAGGAATTACGTCCTCAGTACCTCGCCAAGTGCGGTGGAACCTACTCATCTGAATGGTGGTGGGCAAAGATTCTGCACTTGAAAAGGTGTGATCCTGAAGTTTTCGAGGCTGCTCATAGTTTTGTAGAGCACTGTGATTTTATACCGGCTTTACTTTCTGGTAACACAGAACCTTTGAGTATGAAAAGGAGCGTTTGTGCAGCGGGTCATAAGGCAATGTACTCTGAGGAATGGGGTGGATTGCCTGATAAGGAGTTTTTGGATCAACTCGATCCCGCTCTATCTGATCTTCGTGACCGCCTATTTGCTGAAGCTTCAAGCTCTGATCAGTTAGCAGGAACTTTGTGCAGTGAATGGGCTGACAGGACCGGCTTGAGTGAAGGGACTCCGATAGCGGTAGGAGCATTTGACTGTCACATGGGAGCTGTAGCGTGTGGTGTGAAGGAAGGAGTATTAACTAAGATATTAGGCACGAGTACCTGTGACATAGCAGTCATGCCCAACTCAAAACCTCTTGATGATATACCAGGATTGTGTGGCATCGTTGAAGGCTCAGTTCTTCCCGGCCATTATGGGATTGAGGCTGGACAAAGTGCCGTCGGGGATATTTTCCTGTGGCTAGTCAATAACCTTGTGCCGGACACTTACGGGGAAAGCTCAGATGAGAAATTTGTTAAGATGGAGCAGATGATGGCTGAGTCAGGGCCGGGATCAAGCGGTCTTATTGCGTTGGATTGGAACAATGGTAACCGTACTGTGCTAGTTGATGTAAGATTGTCGGGATTGTTGCTTGGACAAACACTGCAGACTAAGGCTCATGAAATTTACCGGGCATACATTGAAGCGACAGCATTCGGAGCGCTTACAATAATTAACAGGATCGAAGAGTACGGTGTTCCAATTAATGAGGTCGTAACTACTGGTGGATTAGCTGTTAAAAATGACACGCTGATGCAGATATATGCTGATGTTCTAAATCGGCCGCTGAAAGTCGCAATGAGTGATCAGACTTGCGCTGTAGGCGCTGCTCTTTTTGGTGCAAGTTGTAGTGGTGACTATGAGATATCCGAATTGCAGGAAAATTGTGCAAAAGTGAGAAAGAAAATTTACAATCCGAATACAGAAAATGTATCCGTATACAATGAGTTATATTCTCTCTATTCGAAGTTACATGATTCCTTTGGAACGGAGAAGTGGAGCGGTAATTTATCGGATGTAATGAAAAGGCTCATCAGTATCCGTGAAGAGCAAAGATCTTGAGCAAAAGATCATTGTCTGGCCCAAGTTCCCCATACTCGTAAATATTCTGGAAGAATCAATTCACCATTCGAGTTAGAATCGAATGCTAAGTAGACTTCTTTGGCTAGGTCCTTGCTTTTAAGGCCGCTGCTTTGCATGAACTCTTTGGGGCTGAGTCTACTGTTT
>PAPL01000068.1 GCA_002708885.1 Verrucomicrobiales bacterium
CCGGCACGCTGCATCCCCGGCAGCCTTATAACCATAGGAACACGAATTCCTTCTTCATAGAGGAACTGCTTGCCGCGCAAGTGACTGACACCATGGTCAGTCCAGAGAAAGACTGCAGTTGAATTCAGACGCCCGGCAATCTTGAGATCATTTAGTATCCTGCCAACCTCTTTATCGGTCTCGACCCAAGAATCCAAATACTTCGCCCAATCCTTTTGAAGCTCCGGGTGGACGGGATAGTATGGCGGCAAAATCACTTTGTTAGGGTCCACATGACTTTGAGCTGAACGATTCTTGCCGCCTTTCAACTGAAATTGTGCGAATATAGGTTGATTAGGCGGCGCCTTTTTCCAATCGCTTCCGTGATAGAGCTTGCTAGTCGGGATGAAATTGTAATCCGTCTTGCTCTTGTTAGTGACGTAGTACCCGGCATCACGAAAAAGCTCAGGGATCAATCCTACCGACTTGGGCACCTTGTAGCTATCATAATAGGCCACGTTGCCTCCACCTTTTCCAGACGAGGTCTGACTTCGGTGATTGTGGACGCCGAGGGTGGACTGATACATACCGCTAATCATTGCTGAGCGACTGGATGAGCAAACCGGAGCGGTGACAAAGGCGCTACTGCAACGAATACCTTCCCGAGACATTCGGTCAATATTCGGTGTCTTTATGAGAGTTTCGCCATAGCAACCGATATGAGGGGACGCATCCTCGATGACAATCCACACGATGTTAACGGGTCCGGGTTCCTCCCCAAAAACATTGGAAGAAAAAAGGATAAAAAAAGTAAAGAGTAATAATCTTTTCATTCTAACTGATTACAACAGTAATTCCTTCTCAATGGGAATAAACTTCGAAGCTGAATTAATGAGAGATCTGGCTGTTAAATCAGCGACCCCATAAACTTCTGCAGAAACACCAAAATCATTTCTTATTTTACTCAATAACAAATCAAAATCCCCATCACCAGAGGCAAGAACAACAATGTCCGCATCCTTTGCATGTTCCATAACATCAATTGTAATACCAACATCCCAATCACCTTTCGCAGAACCATCGCTTCTTTGAATATATGGCTTTAGTTTTATTTCAAAACCAATTCCTCTTAGAATATTCTGAAATTGTTTCTGCTTTTCATCACCTCTATCAATACCGTAAGCGATTGCTTTAACCACCTCCCTGTTCGAAGTTACTTTTTTCCAAAAAGCATTATAATCGAAGTGGCTATTGTGAATCTGTTTTGTGGTGTAGTAAATGTTTTGAACGTCCACAAATATGTTAACTTTTTCCATAAAATCTAAAAACTTAATTAAGCAGCATGCTATTTGAGGTCATTAATCCTAATGACTTCTAGTTTACTTTTACTTCAATCAAGCAAGATCCATCCTCGTTTTTCTTCAGCACCTTAATACTCATGGGCGCGTCTTTGTGATCAAATCGATCGCCCGGCTGGAATGGGGCCTTCAATAAATCTTCTTTTGGATAAACAACGACCGGATTCTGTCCTGTAGCGAGTTTGGCATCGACGCTGTAAACAAGGACACCGATAGAATTTTGGACCTTGTCTTTGTTTTGGATGGGTTGCGAAATCTCAACGACAAAGACCTTACTGGGTTTGACTAGATTATCTACGGGAATGGTGATCATCGAAATACCTGAGGATGTATTCAATGGCGTCAGTTTTAATCGATGGGTTCCCGAGGTGATATAGGTTTTCCTGTTAGCATCGAGCCAGCCAAATTTGTGTCGATGCCATCCCAGGAAACCACTTGCCCTACCAGCTGATGACATGATGTCCCAAGGACCAGCGGGATTCTTCGGTCCTTCGACTCCCCCATAAGTGTACAGATCGGGTAGACCCATCAGATGGGCCGTTTCATGGGCAAGCACATATGGGCTAACGCTGGAAATATTCAGCGCTACATTAATCTTGTTGCCCTTATAGGGAATGGCAAGCTCATCCCGCTCCCCGAACGCGGTGTTCCCGATTCGCGGCATATTGACCATGATGTAGTCGTAGGCCAAAAAATCTATTTTCGGATAGAGATCAAATATTTCCACAAACAGTTCGCGATGAGAATCGGTCGTCCTGCTACTGTACTTCCCCGCAGACTTGGACAAACGCCGCCAACCATAAACATGCTCAATCTCGATAGTCATTTTTCCATAAGATTGTTCATGAAACAGTTTCTGAAATATCCCATTGCCCAGAACGGCCTTGCCCCGATCCTTCGTGTCGACCTTCATCACGGCGTCCGAAAAGTCAGCATATAGCATGATGGCTTTTTTGTGGCCGATTGTGCTGTCATAGATCAATGGATCATTGGCACCCTCGGTCTTGTAGACATCGCCCTTGGTATCGAGGACTGGAATCTGCATTGCGGCCATCTGACAGGACGTCAGAAACACAATATGCAGAGCAGTTGCAAAAATTAAAAGGAGGCGTTTCATCCCTTTAGATGCTCCATTTTTTGGTTATGGATCTCATTCAGCAGCCTTGACTGCAAAATAAGAACCTGCAACAACCTTTTCGGCCAGCAAAACATTAACGGCAACTTGACGTCCGGACTCATCGTGCGAAGGATCACCTCCACCAAAGTCCCAAAACCATCCCTTATACTTTCCTGACGTAGCTTCAAGTACAAGTCCCTGCTTGGTAAGCGTCAGCTTCCAGTAACTGTTTGACGTCGCACGCTTGGCAAGCCGAAGAGCAGGAGTCACTGTTAGATTAGGGCCTTCGGGTCGAGTCTTCGCACTATCATCAATGACAATGATCCAACCCTTGTATTTCCCGGAAGCCGCACGGACGAGATACCCCTTTTCTGTTTCCACAAATTGCCAGGCCGAGGTATCACGCGATTTACTAGCTAAGGAAATGCCTTCGACCACGTCAACACCATCTAATTTACTGGATTTCGCTTTTTCTGTAACATCAATAAACCATCCTTTAAATCGGGATACGACCGGGCTAAGCGTGCGAGGTTTACTTGCACTTTTGGCTCCTTTAAATTCAAGAGCATCTGTCTGAATTTCCCGCAACCCCTTCATGAATGCATTGTGACCCTCAGAAGCTGGTGGGCTTTCCGCAAATGAGTGAGAGAATATCGTTAAAAAAGAAGCGATTAGAAAAAATAGTATTTGTTTCATTGTCGTATTGAAGTTCTATAAATATTAAAAATTTCCTGATTTTCCTTTGGTACCGAGATAGTAGAGAATGGTTTCTAAATCGTCAAGTTCCAGCAAATCAAGATACCTGATATCCATTCCCAAAATACTGACACCCAAAAACATGAATAACCGAAAGACACACCGATTTACACTCACCTTCGCCCTGTTGCTGGCGTCCATAGGTCAAGCGGCCGAGCCTTTCCGGATTTACTCCCCAAGTAGCAAGAAAAATACGCTCTGGATCATCCAAGCCACACCGAAGGAGGGTGGCCTTGAGCTCAAGGTCGATAAAAAAGTAAAGTTCGAATTTTCGGGCCGAGTCATCACGGCTCATCCGAGTAAGCCATTGCTGTATGTAACGGCAACGGGCGGGAAACCCGGCAAGGTACCTGGAGCCGTCGTGCTCCTAAATAAGGATGGTTCCTACCTGAAGCATCATAATGTGAATTTCAACGACGGGGCCTGCTACATGAGCCTCGACAAGGAAAACAGACACCTGCTCGGGGTCAGTTACGGAAACGGGCGGCTCAACGTCTATCCGCTTGACGACAAAGGAATCCCCGGCAAAGCAGTCACCACGGTGGACGAGGGTAAAAAGGAGGCTCACTGCGTGCTTCTTCCGCCCGACGGAAAGAACGTCTATATTCCTTACGTAAAAGGAAATCTTGCCCTTTTGCAGTATGTCTATAACAGCAAGACCGGGGAAGTCACCCCGCTCGAACCCAAAGACGCCAAGCCTCCTCTCGGATCGGGGCCTCGCCACATGGCCTACCACCCCACCTTGCCCATGGTCTATTTTAGCAACGAACAGGGCATCGGACTTTCAACTTACCGTAGAGAAGCCAACGGGCAACTCAAGGTGGAACAGGACATCAACATCCTGCCACCCGGCATGTCCAAGATCGGCCTGAGCGCTTCGGACCTCCTCATCACAACGAATGGGAAATTCCTCTTTGCCGGCCTGCGCGGGCACCGGCAAGATTTTGACCATATCTCCCGCTATCGTGTGCTAGAAAATGGTCAAGCCGAATTCATCGGATTGACCGAAGCTGATAAAATTCCCTGGGGACTAACGCTCTCGCCAGATAGCAAGTTTCTCCTCGTTTCTGCAACTACAGGTGCCAGCTTGACAGCCTACCGGATATCGCCAAACGGAAACCTCAAAAAAGTTACCTCGCTAGCTTGGGATCCGGGCATGTCCGACTTGGTGACGCGATAACCCGGAAGACTTGGGTTTCATCGTGATTAATGATTGACCTAAGATAATTGGGTAGGTGAAAAGGAGAAGCTCAAAGGTGACTCAGAGAATTAGTAGTGGAGAAAAGTCATTTAAACTTTTCATTCACTTGATGACAACTTACTATCCGTAAATTTCATATCAATAAACTTAGAAATCACCGAATGTCTAGATACCTGATTCTTAGGCCGAGTTCATATTGGATTTTGGCGGTTAGCTGTGTCTGCCTCTTGTTGACAGGAACGTGGGCCAAACCTCCGATCACGGATGGAGAGACAGATCCGGTCATGCTGGATTTGGATCCGTACATGATTAAAGCGTTGCGGAATACTCCAGGCAAGGGTTTGGCAGGACGTTGGGGGCCTAATGGTAGCATCGTTCAGTTAGTTGAAGAGTCGGCGTTTCAGGCGTTGGTGAAGAAGCATAAACTCCAGTTGTTTAATGGCCCCATGATTGGGTGTGTGAGTTCGGATTCGGTGAAAATCTGGGTGCGAACGGCCGGGGCGTCATCGTTTCAGGTGATATGTGGTCATGCGAAATCGGCTATTGTAAAGACAACCGCGGAGTCAGACTTTACGGGCGTAGCGACAATTGAGGGGTTAATGCCATTTACCAGCTACGAGTATTCGTTGGTGCTGGACGGAAAGGTAATCAAAAAGGACCACTTCCGTTTCAGGACGGCACCCAAGACGGGGCAGGGTGCTAAGTTCGCAATCACGTTCGGTTCCGGGGCACGCTATGTGCCAATAAACGAGGGAATCTGGCGTGTCATGGCAGAGACTCGGCCGATGGCTTATTTGGGACTCGGTGACAACGTCTACATCGATCAGACGAAACATCAAAATGTCCAGCGTTTGCACTACTATCGTCGTATGTTGCGTCAGGAGTATCGCGAGCTGATTGCAAGTACATCCATCTATGCAGTGTGGGATGACCATGACATGGGAGCGAACGACTCAGAAGGAAGTTACGGGTTGAACCCAAGCTGGAAGCGCCCCAACCTTAAAGTCTTTCAACAAAACTGGAACAATCCCTTTTATGGCGTCGAGCCGGAGGCACCGGGAACGTATCACAACTTTCGGATTGGAGATGTGGAAGTGTTCATGACTGATGGTCGTTTTTATCGTCATGGCCCGAAGAGCGCAAAGCACCAGCAAACAGACAAACCCTTCACAATGCTCGGTCCGGTGCAAAAAAAGTGGCTACTTGACTCACTCAAGAAGTCAACGGCAACGTTTAAGGTGCTGGCCTCAGGGACGATGTGGCATGCTGACGCTGACAAGGGGGGCGGTGATTCATGGGCTGGCCCGAAGTCTCCGTTTCAGAAAGAGCGCGATGAGATATTCGATTGGATAGACAGCGAGAAGATTAGCGGCGTGATTCTGATATCTGGCGATCGACATCGTACTGATATCTGGAAAACAGATCGACCAAATGGCTACCCATTATACGAATTTCTTAGCGCCAAATTGACCAATATGCACAGTCACGGTTCACGCAAAGAGGCACTATGGTCTTATTCAGGAAAAAATGAACGCTTTTGGGGACAGTTGGACTTTGATACCACTTTGCCAGATCCAACGGTGACCTTTAGAGCGATCAACCACATGAGCAAGGAACTGGCGGCGTTTACGCTGACACTCGGAGACTTAAATCACAAAGCCGCGAAAGAGGACAAAGCGAAAAAACCGAAAAGGCTAAAAGTTGCCAAGCCTGAGAATTAAGATCATTATCTTATTTAAGGTCATTATTGCGGACCTCACGTAACTTGTTGGCCATCTGATTTTTGAACCGAGCCACAATTTTCTGATGGGCTGGATCCTTTGCAAGGCTGGTATATTGTTTGGGATCTTTTTTAACATTATAGAGTTCAATGCCCTTACCCGCATCTTCACCATACTGAATGTAGGCCCACTGGTCCTCACGCAATAAGAATCCGCGTCTGAAAGGCGCGACTGAAAAAGCAGCGTTGCGCACAGTGTGTTCCGGATCATCCAACATTTTGGAAATATCCTTGCCCTGCAGGCGCGGCTGTTGAGGCAAACCGCAAAGAGATGAGATGGTCGGATACAGATCAAGTAACTCGGTCAATGAATGACACACGGCAGGCTCCTTACCCGGCACACTAATGATTAGGGGAACCTGCGAGGATTCATCTAACAAACTCACCTTGGCCCAGAAATCATGCTCACCCAAATGATAACCATGGTCACTGGTGAAAATGACAATCGTCTTGTCCCGAAGGCCCGCCTCATCAAGGGCAGAGAGCACCTTACCGACCTGAGCATCCATGTAAGCAACAGAAGCATAGTAACCGCCGATAGATTTCTTTTGGCGCCTAATATCCATTTTCATATTTTCGCTGGTGCAATAATTGATACCTGACTTGGGAATGTCATCCCAATCGCCCTCGATCTTCGGAGGCAAAACCATTTTACTGTAGGGCTTAAAGGGAGGGTAATAGGATCTCGGGGCAACAAAAGGCACATGCGGGCGCACAAATCCCACTCCTAACCAGAAAGCTTTATCTTTATGACGGTGAATCAGTTCAACAGCTTTCTTTGCGGTCTTTCCGTCGGAGTGGACCAGGTCATCTCCATCCGCTTCCACTACCACGAAAGTGTTGCCACCCACGGCAGGTTTCTTGCCGTCGGGATTGTTCTGGAGAGTCTCTCCATCACCCGGGGCCCTCCATTCAGGACCCTTACTGTTAAAGCGCTCAGTCCAAGAGGCCTCGTCATCAGCTCCATTACTGCCCTGCTCTATTCCAATGGGTACACCCATATGATAGATCTTGCTAACCCTAGCTGCATAGTAACCGTTATTCTTGAAATGCTGAGACCAGGTGGCCCGATCACCAATCTGAGGGCGAGGACTCTTGTAACCCAATGCCCCAGTCGCATGCGGATAATAACCCGACATAAAACTGGCCCGTGATGGACCACAATAGGTTCCCTGGCAATATGCACGGGTAAAACGTGTGCCCCGCTCTGCCAAACTGTCGATGTTCGGTGTCTTGCAAACCTTGTTACCATAACAGGACAAGGCAGTAGAAGTGAGATCATCGGATATAATAAAAAGCACGTTGTATTTTTGTGGCGCTGCGGAAACCAAATTAACAAGAAATACCAACGTCAAAATAAATAGTGTCTTAATACCAATTTTCATATCTCGAATACCTTCTGAGTCTAGTCTGGTCAAAATCCTGCTTTCGCCAACAAATAAGTTCAACTATTTGCGCATTAGACAAGCATCCCAGTAGGAGAAATCCGTATATTAGTCCCATTAGAACTTTTTATTTCATGAAGGTCAGGAGTTGACCTTTTTTTCTAATCATGGCCTTATCGCAAGATGATGAAATATGTTCTTCTCTTCCTCTTAGCTATTACCCTCAACTCAAAGGCATTGGGTAAGGATCTGAGCCTTGCGAATATTTTCAATGACGGGATCGTCCTACAAAGGGAAAAACCCATTAATGTCTGGGGCCATGCCAGTCCAGACCAGTCCGTGACTCTAAAGTTTGGAGACGAAACAAAAACCACAAAATCAAATTCCAAGGGACAATGGTCTCTAAAGATAGGCCCTCTGATAGCCTCATCTGAGCCGAAGACCATGACAATCATTTCAGGAAACAGTGAACTCAGTATAACTGATATCCTAGTCGGTGAAGTTTGGGTCTGCGGAGGTCAAAGCAACATGGCTTGGACCATGCGTGGTTCGACAAACGCTGACATTGAAATATCAGCCGCTAACTTTCCCCAGATAAGATTTCTTAAACTTCCTAACGTGGCAAGCCCAACAGAAATGGATGACTTTCCTCTTGGAAAGCCAACGGACTGGGTCGGTAAATGGCAAAGAGCCGTGGCCCCTGAGGTCCAAAATTGTAGCGCTGTGGCTTACTATTTTGCCAGGCGACTACACCGCCAACTCAATGTACCGGTAGGAATCATTGAAAATTCATGGGGCGGTACCATGGCCCAGCACTGGTGCAGTAAAAAAACTCTCAAACAGATCCCTGAAATGGCTGAGGATATAAAAAAATTCGACGAGAAATACCAGGCATGGATTGACGGCGGAAAAGAGGAAGGAGCAAAAAAAAGACTAGCCAAAGACACTGCTGACTGGGAAAAAAAAAGCGCGGAAGCAAAATCCAAGGGAGAAAAAGAGCCTCGCAAACCAAACGCAAACCAATACAAGAACCCGGGAGATGGCAGACAGCCCGCGGGAATGTTTAACGGTTCACTCCTGCCAATCGCGAATACGACTATTAGAGGAATACTTTTCTATCAGGGCGAAAACAATTCTTTCGGTACATCTTGGAAACCGTTTCACCGGACATTTCCTGCGGTAATCTCAGACTGGAGGGAAGCCTTCAATGATCCCGACATACCATTCGGTATAGTTCAGATAGCCGGCTGGAGTAACCGCAGATCGATGCAATATGACATGAATCATCATTGCAATGTGATCCGAGAAATCCAGATGGATACATGGCTCAATACAGCAAACACGGGGCTCATTGTCACTTATGATACAAATTCTAATGGCAGTATCCATCCGGGCCGAAAATCACCGGTCGGCGAAAGGTCCGCAAGGTGGGCTCTGTCTGAGATATATAAAATAAAAAAATTCGGATCAAATGATCTATTGGAATGGAAAGGACCTCTATTCAAGGAGACAAATTTTGAAGGCGGTAAGGCCTATGTCACTTTCGAAGATGGCACTGACCGCGGCCTTCGACTCGATCAGGACGTCGACGTTGGTTTTGTTCTGGCCGGCAAAGACAAGACCTTCCATCACGCTAAGGCTAGAATTACTCAGTCAAAAAAAGACAAGAAACCTCAGGTTGAAATATGGTGCGATGACGTGAAGGAACCGATAGCTGTTCGGTACGCCTTTTCAAACCTTCCTATTAGTGGACTCATGAATGCCAGAGAAATCCCAGCCTATCCTTTCCGTTCCGATGACTGGCCAATGACTCCACACCAATCGACCGGATCGTATGTAAGAGAAAAAAAATAGTTACTCTGAAACCGGAGCAATGCTCTTCAACCACTGACGCGCAAAGGACCGTGCCTCGCTGGGTCTTAGTACCCATTCGTCATTATGATTTCTAAAGCCGCTATTCATGAAAGTGAGCTGATCTGTATTAATCCCCCTTAAGCTTTGAATGTATTTTCGAGTCGACAGATTATTAGCCGGAGATTCGCTTAGGATGAGTTGAGGCCTTCCCTTCAAACGGGCAATTCTGCTGATAGCTGACTTTCTATCTGAATCCGGATATGCCCATTTACGAACCCCATCATAATGACTGAAGGGAATAAAACCGGCCCATAACCTAGCAATTTCATCATCATATAAACCAATAAAATTGCAGGCAATGGCACCTCTGGAAAAACCACATAGTATGATTTTCTTTTCATCTCCACCAAATTCTTCACAAACCCTTCGGACCGTTAACTGACAATATTCAACGGTCGGCATCGGATCATAATCGGGAGCATCTCCCCACCATTTACGAACGTTCTCAGTTCCAGAGGAATTAAGATAAGGAAGACAAAGCCAGATGTAGCCTTTGCCACCGCTAAATCCATAACCGAGCTTACTTCCCTCCACATGACCACTACTCACATCTCCGTTCTTGTCACGGTAAGGACCGTTCCCAGCATACTCAACGATGACTGGATATTTTTTTCCGGACTTCCAATCTTTAGGAAGATAAAGAACATGATACACACCTTCTGCGTCTCCAAGGTTTCGGGCCTTGGTGCGAATTCCGGGACCAGACTTACCTTCCACTAAAGGGGGTATCTTCAGATCGGCACGGGTGCCCCTAAAATCAGGAATAGAATCCTTATCCCTTCCAGTTGCACTACATATCAATGATATGAGAATGAATATTTTTAATAACAAGATCTTATGGTAATCAAAATTTCCGAGCTTCTTAATACATCAAATAAAATGGCAAAGTATCATGTGAATTCATTATTTTGTAAAAATTTTCAACTCATAGACTAGAAAGATTTTCTTATAGAAAAAGATACACTGGGAGCAATATCAAAATTTTCACCATCACCAAAAAAGCTCTGATGAAATGGTTTTGTTATGCCTAAACCTATATCCAGTTTTTCTGATGCTGCGTATGACAGATTGAGAGATGCACTGGCATGAAAGAATCCAGAATTAGGATCCGTACCACTCATTTCCCAATCCGAACGCCCGTACCGTTCTAATACAATTCCGGCAGAGGCGGAAACCTTTTCAGTGACTGACCAATTAATCATTGGAGAAACCGCCAATTCTACTGCTCCCCTGTAACCTTTGTTATTATGGTAAAGAGGCAACCTCGTTTTGGCATAGAGCCCCAGAGCTATTTTCTCAAATAAAGGAAACCCATAATAAAAGTTAAAAATTGGATCCAAGGTCCCATTACCAAACTGAATATGTAAATGTTTTTCCCCCATATCACCCAATTCCCATGGATCATCTTCAGTTTCACCTGTCGGAAGAGCTAATCCAAATCCAACCCTTAGAATACTTCCAGTCTTAATAAGGTCTCTTCTTTTATAGCCCGCTAATAACTCAATGTCGCCTATACCTTCATAGTTTTCCGAGCGATGGTGTATATAACCTGACCTCTCAGCATAATCTTTTTGAATTGAACTAAAAGGCTCAAGAAATGATATGGATGCCTCTTGTGATTTCCAATAGTAAGGAACCATCAAGCCAATGTCCCATTCCTCATTTATCGATTTCAGGAGTGAAACACTTACTCTCTTTAAATCCATTTCAACATCATGTCGGTGCGTAGGCACTAGAATCTTTTCAAAGGATTCTGTTAAGCCATCATTTGATAAATGACCTCCTTTGATACCATTACTAAATGAATAATCTATGCCCAATCTCCATGGGAAAATAGATTGATCCAAAGCAGTTATCTCCGAATTCCCCGACCGGGGAATTGCTGGGTTCGTTCAGGCCGGTCATCCGGCACTGAGATATTGATAACTACAAAAGAAATAAATTACAAAAGTCGCAAGAAATAGTTTAAGTCCATTCATGGTAAAAATATAAAGTTATGCCTACAAATCCAAAGACACTGGTTATGCACAAACCGCAGAAATTTGATTTGGATTTTAACGAGGGATTCCAATGACCCTAATTTGAACCCGGATGACTAGATCAAGAGGACCTGACTCCGAGTAGCATATCTGGACCTATATAAAATTGAACTTTTATTAACGGTAGAAAAATAAGAAATGCAGACCCGCCAAATAGCCAATGATGAATAAAAATTCCCGGACTTTATTGAATCAACGTCCTTAAACTGAGATGGTATAATCGCATTTTTGCCGATGAATTCTTTATCATCCTGATCCGTTAAACATTCGCAAAGTAGTGACAAACCATAATCACAGCAACAACACCCAATGGTCTCTTCATAGACCGAATTATCGCTCAATGAAGAGAGGGAAAGTACGATTAAGAATAAAATCTTGTATGTGATTTTATTTAGGATCATGCAAATAGACCTGTTACATAAAAGAAGTAAATAATCAAGCGGAGGAATGTTTAACGAGTGGCTCTATTGCTATTATAGTTGATTATGTTTAATTATATTAAAAATGGGATTATTCAATAAAAAGAACACACTGCAGAGCCTCTCAAAGACCTGCGGCTGAGCAGCCAAAATTGACCCGGTCGGGCTCGGAAAATTATTAGATAGTCTTCCAAAAAATGAAGACCCTAATCTGCTCGTTGGTTTTGAAACCAGCGATGATGCTGGAGTGTACCGGCTAACTGATGAGATTGCGATCATTAACACTGCCGATTACATTACCCCTCCCGTCAACGACCCTTTCATTTATGGCCAGATAGCTGCTGCAAATTCCATAAGTGACGTTTATGCGATGGGGGGCCGCCCAGTCACCTGTTTGAATTTAGTCAATTTTCCTGACGGACAATTGCCACCTGAGGAACTCCATAAAATTATTGCAGGAGCACTTGATAAGATCACCGAGTCCGGGGCCGTTCTTGCTGGGGGGCACACGGTCGAGGATTCCGAACCCAAGTTCGGATTGTCTGTCACTGGTGTCGTTCACCCTGAAAAGATCTGGCGCAATGTCGGCGCACTTCCCGGAGACGCACTGATACTTACCAAACCCATCGGATCTGGTGTCATTTTCAATGCAAATTTAAAAGACAAAGTGTCTGACGGGGCCTTTGAATCCTGTATCAATACAGTGATCAGTCTTAACAGATCCGCTGCCGAGGTATTTGCCAATTTTGAAATTCATGCCGCCACTGACATTACAGGTTTCGGACTCGCTGGTCATGGTCTCGAGATGGCTCAAGGATCGGAATCGAGTCTTCACCTGAATCTCAATTCAGTCCCAGTAATGGAAGAGGCCTATAAAATGTATGAGGACGGGGTCACGACCGGCGTTAATAAGCATAACCGTAAAAAAACCATCCCGCACATCCGGTTTGAAAATTCGGCAATGGAAAGCAAGAGAGAAATCCTATTTGATCCTCAGACCAGTGGCGGGCTCTTCGTCGCCCTCCCAGAAGAGCAAGCAAAAGAAGCGCTAGAACAACTTAACGCAAAGGGAATCAGTGACTCTACGATAGTCGGTTACGCAAAAGATCCTGATCCTGATATACAGATCATTGTGAGCTGAGGGAAATTTCCATAAAGCTACAATCCGAAGGCCCGTTCCATCTGCTCACGTACCTTCTTTAGACGATCGAGTCCTCCTCCCCCAACCTCTGCCGTTGCCCAGCCAGTGAATCCAATGTCACTGAGCCCCTTTCTCACCTCATCCCAGGGAAGGTCCCCTTCACCGATCTCAGTAAATTTATTCTTTGCACGGCTGAATCCTTTCACATCCAGCTTGACGCACCTGTGACCGAATTCCCGGATCCATTCACCGGGCTGTCCGTACTTCCAATGATTTCCAATATCATAGTACTGACCGACCCAAACACTCTTAAAGCTGTCGATGAACTTCACGTGCCTCTCAGCGCTCTGCTCCGGCGGCTCATTATGATCATAGAACATCTGGTTCCAAACGTTCTCAAAAAGAATCGGCTGACCAAGAGAAGCAGCCAAAGGAATTATTTTCTTTATTTCATTGCGGCACCGCTCCTCTATGACCTCAGCAGGACCGTCACCGCCGCCTCCGACAACGATCAGGACTCCATTACCACCAGCAGCATGTGAAAGTCTAATGCAGTGCTCAATGTTCTTCCTAGAAGTGTCACGATCAGCTTCGTTAGGACTAGTTAGTCTTTTTCCCCAGTGCGCATGATTGATTGCGTTATGAACAAAGACACCGGATTCATCAACGGCCTTCCTGGCCGCTTCCGCAGTATGGGCACCGGCCTCATCAAAATCTACTCCGTCAAGTCCCGCTTCGCCAGCCATCTGCAATCTCTCGGTCAAAGTCAGAGTCTTTCCTCCAACTTTCTTGGCAATCATGCCCAACTTAACAGAAAGGAGTATCCCCTTACCTTCAGGTGGCCGAACGATCTTGGAATCCTTTTTCTCCTCTCCCAGAGCAGCAGAAACAGCACATGAAGAAGCAACAGCTGCTGTGCCTGCGCCTAAGAGTTTGCGTCGAGAAAGAGTTTGCGAATTTAGTGTATGCATTTTCATCACTTATTTTTTACCGCAGTCTAAGTTCAAGAACAAGCCCACATTGGAATTACTGCTTTCAATTTGGTGAGAGTCCATCATTATAACGTGATAATCCTATAAATTTCAGATCATTCATTAAAAACAAAAAATAAAAATGAACCTATCTATTCTCCTAGCCGCTTTCATATCAATTCTATCTGCTTCCGGGGCAATGGCAGCCCGCGGGACTGTCTTTCATGACAAGAATCAAAACGGCAAAAGGGACAATGGGGAACCCGGCATCAAGAACATTGGTGTCTCTAATGGTAAAGAAGTGACCAAAACGAACGGTGAAGGTGTCTGGGAATTACCACACGATGATAATACTATCTTTTTTGTAATCAAACCTCGTGACTGGAGCACCCCTGTAAATGAACATAATCTACCCCAATTCTATTACATTCATAAGCCCGAAGGATCGTCACCAAAACTAAAATATAAAGGATTAGAACCGACAGGTCCTTTGCCGAAGTCGATCGATTTTGCTCTGAACCCAAAGAAAGAACCTGACACCTTCAAGGCCATATTTTTCGGGGACCCACAACCCAGTACGATCAAACAAGTTAACTACATTGCTCATGACATCATATCGGAGCTGATAGGAACTGATGCAAAGTTCGGAGTGACTCTGGGTGACATTATGAATGATAACCTGGATCTTTTTCCTTCATCAAATGCTAACTTGGCCCTCATAGGCATTCCCTGGTACAACGTGGTGGGCAACCACGATATCAACTTTGATTCTACGGATGATGCCGGTTCCAATGCGACCTTTCATCGTTTCTTTGGACCAAACTATTACAGCTTTGATCATGGTCCGGTCCACTTCATCGTTCTCGATGACGTGGAATGGTCAGGCAGAAACTACAAGGGTGGTCTTAATGAGGATCAACTCACCTTTGTTAAAAACGATCTTGCCCTGGTTCCTGAGGAAAAACTCATCGTCCTGATGATGCACATACCCCTAACAAACGTAGGGAACCGGCAAGATCTGTACAGACTCATAGAGAAACGAAGGTACACTATGTCAATTTCCGGACACACGCTCTGGCACGCTCACAAGCTCATAGACGAAAAGGACGGATGGAAAGGCAAGGAACCACATCACCACATCATTAATGTTTGTGTATCAGGGACATGGTGGAAAGGCAATAAGGATGAGGTTGCAATTCCACACGCGACTATGCGTGACGGTGCACCAAACGGCTACTCAATCATTACTTTTGACGGCACCAAACACACTCTGGACTTTAAAGCCGCACGCCAGCCAGCCTCCTATCAAATGAGCATCCATGCCCCAGACCAAATTGATCCTGAAAATGAAAATAAAAAATTAATCTATGTGAATGTATTTAACGGATCAGTAAAATCCAAAGTGAAAATGCGCTTAGGCAAAGGAGCAGATTGGATTCCCCTAAAGAAGACTGTGGAAAATGATCCTTATTACGTCGAATTGCGCGAACGTGAAGCCGCGAACAGTAAGGCTGGAAAGACTTCACTCAATCCACCGAGCCCCTCAGACCACTTATGGAAAATCGAAATACCTCCGGGCCTTGAAACCGGTTCACATTTAATAGAGGTTGAAGCGACTGATCATTACGGAAGAATTCATAAAGCCAATAGAATCATCAGAATAGAAAAATAAATTCATCTTATTTCACTCCAAGAATCCGATTAGCTACATCAAAACCTGTCAAAATAGCCTCCCCTATTCTGCCCCGACCAACGAACGAATCTCCACAAAAGAACCATCCTTCGGGAGCACATTCTTCAATTTCATCTATATCGAGTGCAAACTTGGGGTGGGCATATTTCCATCTCTGTTTATTTTTCCATAATGGACCGCTTGGAGGAACATCAATGAGTTTAGAAAGCTCCGCTAACGCCTCGCTGTAAATTACATCCTCACAAGAATCGTAATAGGACATGCTCCAACCTGGTGACATCTGTGCAACAATAACACTAACATCCATACCAACGCGTCCAGATTTTGTTTCTTCAAACCCCAACCAAGAAATAGCATGTTTACGGTCTTCATTCAGCATTGCACAACAATCAGAAGGACGAGCTATTTGTTGATCAAAGCCCATTATTATTGAGAACTGTCTGAAAAATTCACTTTCTCCAAGTAGCCCTTTTAAATCACTCAGTGATGAAGATAAATTTTGAGATTTAGATATTAATTCAAGAACTTGAGGGGCAGGAGGAGTAAAAAGAATCGCATCAAAAACACCAAGACTCTTTCCCTCTTCAGATATAATTTTCCATGAAGATTCCGAAATTTCCTCACAGGCTATAATTCGTGTCTGTTTTATGATTTTAGCATGAGATGCTTTGGCAATTCTTTTGCCTAGTTCGCTAATACCATTTCTATAGTTCCATTTAATCTCCTCATTAATTCTCATATCANCTTTGNATATAGTACTCTCTTCATTGAAAAGATAAACGTTACCAGGAATCTGAATAAGACCTTCATTGGGCAACTCTCTTAGTACCAATTCCTCTAATAGAGGAGAATCGATCTTAAAATAATTGGCTCCATGATCGACTCTAATTCCGTTCATCGTACGTGTCGCAGCCCTCCCAGAAGGACCTCGACTCTTCTCAAAGACAAACACTTCCCAATCAGCGTCTTTCAGAGCCCACGCAGCAGCGAGACCAGAAACACCAGCACCAATGATAGCTAACTTTGGTTTTGAATCATTCACAGTTTTTAAACGGACAACTAACGAAAATGGATTCGAAACCGCAATGCTTTATCATTTTAGGTAAAAAAACTCCCAAATTAGTCCAACAGCTAAAATAAAAATCTGTGGTTAAAAAAATTAGGCAATGTGCTCTTTTCTTTCTATGTAAATCCTAAAGCAATCCTCGTACNGACTCAACCCAAGTAAACCATGACGATATAGGGATGAGAATTGGAAACTTGGAGAATAATGGCAAAGACAATTGTAATAGAGCCTAAATATTTTAAGTAAAAAATTATTTTCCCTCGTCAGCCCGGCCCTCAAGGTTAAGTAACCTTTCTGCCTGCTCAGGACTAAGGGCATTGCTATTTTGCTGGACCCATTCTCTGGCAAGGTTAGGGTCTCTCTTTGCCCATTCGCGCACGCCCCTCTCAATTGCCCCTTCTCTTTGCTTATCATTATCAATGGTCGCTGCCCAGGTCACGGCCGAAGAAGGGTCCTCTTCAAAAGTAGCCTTGGCAATTGATGCAATCCCATTGTCTCGAAAATCACCACTCGGCTGCTCTAGGATCCAGTCCGCAGCTCCTCCAGGATCCTCATTTGTCCAGTGCCATAAAGCATATCCGACCGCGTCTGTCCTCCCTCGACTATCTGGCTGGTTAGTCAACCATTCAGCTGCTTTGGAAGGTTCCTGACTAGCCCACCGGCGACCCACCTCCCGCACTTGACTATCAGTTCTCTCTTCAGCAGGAATATCGTTAATAAAAGCCGCAGCCTCTGCTGGTTCGGTGGAAGCCCAACCTCCCAAGGCTCTGCTCATGGCGGATTCCCTATCCTCACCTTCAAGAGTCATTGCCCATTCCATGGCCTCTTGCGGCGCTCTTTTCGCCCACAAGTTAGCAATATTTCCCGCGGCCTTTTCACGTTCCTCTCCCGGATCAAGCTCAAGAAGTCTTTGTGCTGCTTCTACCGGGTTCGAGGCAGCAATCGTCTCCAGAGCTCCTCCCAGAGCTCCCTGACGCTGATTTTTTGGTAAAGAGTTGGCCCAGGCAAGGGCAGCGTCAGGATCCTGGCGGACCCACTCCGATGCGATAGTTCCTGCAAGGGCATGGCCCATCCAGCTACTCTTGGCCATGTCATTTCCTTGATTAGACATCCATTCGAGCGCCCTCTGTGGATCCTGAGAAGCCAAAGCCCGTAAAATCGAAAAAGTGGCATCTCTGGCCTGATCCTTATTCTTCATCTGCTCAACATAGGCAAAAGCTGCGTCAGAATCAGCAGAGGCCCAACGGGTCAATAAAAGACCAACAGCCATCTTCATATGAGGATCCCACTGCGGTGCACTTTCTTGAAGAGCAACCAAAGCATCGGGCATTTCCTTTGGACTCAGTCCATTGACATAAGACATGAGTCTCTGGACCCGGTTCAGTGGATCTGGATCTGCTAGGATCTCTTTAACTGAGCCGATCGCCACAGAAATCTTTTTTTCTTTTTCTGTCTTATCAGATCGCTTTTGGTCAGAGACTCCTTTGCCAGATGCCCCTCGTTGGAATTGCGAGGGCAAATTCATTCCTTCGTTTCCAGAAGATTTAAATTGGGCCTGAAGAGTTCTGAGTTCTTTCTTGAGTTCTGAGTTCTTGGAGAACTGAGAGAAAATAACAATAAGACCAATAAAGAGAGAAAAAATACCAATTATTTTTGATAAGTTCATAANTTTACTNAGATGAATAGAATAATAGTTCTCATTAGAATTCCTCTCAAGAAATTAATATTCATGAACAGAATGACTGGTAAATTCCCAAAAAATGGGCCTAGGACTTGCCTAGGGTCTCACCCAGAACGATAATGAGATCCCCATGACAGAAGAAGAGCAATACATACTAGAAGTCAACGATGATGAGGTCCGTTGCCACCGACCTGACGGCACAATGGATTCACTCTCTTGGAAAAATCTGATGCGAGTTGAAATTGTAGTTACTGAAGACAACCCACTCCCAGCAACGTTCATTGCCCTGCACGGGCCAAACTCAACCATAGTAATTCCTGAAGGTGCAACGAATGCTGATGAACTGAGTGAAAGGCTCTTCACTCTCGAAGGTTTTGATGCAGACACATTTGTTGAATCGATGTCTGCGCAAACAGCCGACACATTCATTTGTTGGACACTAAAAGAATAGGACNAAGACCCAAGAATGCACAGGGATCCTCTCCTATCGTTAATTGATCGTTATTCCAAAAAATTTCCTCGAGAGCACCAGACAATTTCAAAATACAGGACATTCATTGAGAGTAATCCGCAATGCTTTGAACGGTCCTTGGAAGAGGGCCACATCACATGCGCCGCATGGATACTCGACNGTTCAAAAAAAAGAGTATTATTGACTCATCACCGAAAATTGAACCGGTGGCTACAGCTCGGCGGGCATGCGGACGGAGACCCNGACGTCCACAGAGTCGCGGCCCGTGAAGCATGTGAAGAGAGCGGAATCAACTCACTTAAACTTGTCTCTAGAGAAATTATGGACCTAGATATTCACAAAATCCCGGAACGTGAAAACGTACCGGAACATCTTCATTACGATGCNAGGTTNCTTTTCAGGGCAACTAAAGATGAGGAATATCAAATCAGTGAGGAATCCCATGACCTTGCATGGGTGCATATGGANAATATTCAGGAATTTACCTCTGAGGAATCGATCCTAAGAATGGTCCATAAAACAAAAGAATTTATTTGTATTTAAAGCTTACCGACCGNCCTCTGNGATTTNTTTAGANTNTCATCAAAGAGATCCATCTTCTTGATCATTAATTTCACTAGNTCCTCNTTTTCTTTGGCAATGTTCTTCGTTTCCGAGATATCAGAGTCCAAGTCATAAAGTTCCACTGACTGAGATTTCTTTCCGGACCTTCGGATCTTCCATTTGCCCTGACGNGCCGATTCGAGCCTATTTCCTTTGTAATAATAATAAATCTCATGTGGGGTCCTGGCTCCCTCCTTCCCTGATATTAAAGGCCAAATATCCTTTCCATCGATGATCCTGTCATTAGGCAGTTCTGCNCCTGCCAGTCCGGCAATTGTCGGTAAAAGATCAATCGTTGCCGCAATTTCATCACAGGATGTTCCTTTAGGAACTTTACCTGCCCAGTGCATGATACATGGAACTCTCATGCCTCCTTCGTAGGTCTGAAATTTATAACCTCTCAATGGATGGGCACTACCGCCCCTACCACCGTTCAATTTCCATGGACCGTTATCCGAGGTATAAATCAACAAGGTATTCTCCGCCAAACCGTTCTTTTTCAAAACACTCATGATTTCACCAACTGACCAATCAATCTCTTCGATTGTGTCACCGTAAAGTCCACGCTCGCTCTTACCTTTAAAGTTCGCTGAAGCAAATAGCGGGATATGCGGCATCGTGTGTGGAAGATAAAGAAAAAATGGTTTTTCCTTATTTTCATTAATAAATCTAACTGCTTCTTCCGTGTATCGCTTTGTCAGAGTCGTTTGATCGCACGGATACTCGATGACTTTCTCATCCCTCATTAGAGGAACCAAATTCTTCTTAGGCTTTTCTTCTTTGATCCTTTCCCTAGTGAATCCATCACGTAATTTAATATTATCCGCAAGCTCAGCTCCCGGATCGATTGTCATATCATTGCTATAGGGAATGCCAAAATAAGAATCAAATCCCTGCCGAGTCGGAAGAAATTTCGGTTTATGTCCTATGTGCCATTTCCCGATACATGCAGTAGCGTATCCCTTTTCTTTGAGAACCTCAGCAATTGTGAGCTCATCAGGATTAAGCCCAATCTCATGCCGCGGGAACAGAACACCGGGAACGCTCACTCTGGTCGGGTAAGATCCGGTCATCAGAGCAGCTCTCGATGGAGAGCAGACCGAATTTGCAGAGTAAAAGCTAGTAAATTTACGACCCTCCGCAGCCATCTTATCAAGATGAGGAGTCTTTATCTTCGGTGAACCAAAACATCCAATGTCCTCATAGCCCTGATCATCGGTAAAAATAATAATAAAATTCGGCAATTCAGCTTTTAAAGAAGGAGAAAAGACCACAAAGAACAGAATTATTGAGATTATTTTCTGAATTTTCTTGATCATTATACTGAGGAGAATTGTTGAATTTTTTGTTAGGATCATTGGGCCCAAGCAGTTTATTATACGAGACATCAGGGGATATTTGAATTTGATTCAAGTTCCCTCATTTCCATTCAATATATTGGTAAATGAATCAATGAAAAGATTAACCGCACTCTTTATCCTTCTTTCAATTATTTTTGGCAATGATGCACTTTTTGCCAAAGAAAAAATATTATTCAACAGAGACATCCGTCCTTTACTCTCTGACAATTGTTTCGCGTGTCACGGACCAGACGAACATGAGCGCAAAGCAGAATTGCGCCTCGATATCAAAGAAGGGGGAGGCTTTGAGGACCGAGATGGGACAGTCGCAATTATCCCCAACGACCCCGAAAACAGTGAACTGATCGCTCGGATAATTTCAGATGATGATGATGAACTGATGCCTCCGAAAAAATCAGGAAAGAAACTCAGCGCTGATCAAATTAATTTGATCAAGGAATGGGTCAACCAGGGGGCTGAATATGAAGGGCACTGGTCATTTAACAAACCAACTAAATCAGTTGAACCAGCCATTAATCCTATAGACCATTTTGTTGAAAACAGACTCAAGTCTCAAAATCTCAAACTCTCTGACCCTGCCTTAACTCATACTTTAATTCGCAGAATATCTCTGGACCTGACCGGCATTGCCCCTACCCCTGAAGAGGTAAAAAATTTCCAAGCCGAATACAATAAGGATCCAAAAGCCGCTATGCAAAATGCCGCTGACCGTTTAATGGCATCTCCTAGGTACGGGGAAAGAATGGCTATTTTCTGGTTGGACTTGGTCAGGTATGCAGATTCGATCGGATACCATTCAGACACAAACATGAATGTCTACCTCTATCGAGAATGGGTCATTAACGCTTTTAATGCCAATCAAAGATTTGACCAATTCACAAAAGATCAAATTGCCGGGGACCTTTTACCAGACTCAACTGATGAACAAAAAATTGCGTCAGGTTACAACCGATTACTGCAGACTACCGAAGAGGGAGGAGCACAGCCCAAAGAATACGTTGCCATCTATGCTGCGGACAGGGTCAGGAACATTTCTGGAGCTTGGCTAGGAGGTACTCTCGGTTGTGCTCAGTGCCACGATCACAAATATGATCCTTACACCACGAAAGACTTTTATTCGATGGCTGCTTTCTTTGCAGATATTAAGGAAAGGGCCGTGGGCAAGAGGGAAGCTGGAATGGCGGTGGCTACGGGCCAGTACAAGAAGAGAATTGAGGATCTAGATAATAAAATTACAGAGCTAACAAAACTCACAACCGTATCGTCTCCTGAAATCACCGCAGCACAAGCCGAATGGGAAAAATCCCTAGGCTCATCCACCAAGCCCCTACTTGCAAAATGGCACATGATAGGACCTATCCCTGGAGGAGATCCAAATAATGCATTTAACAAAGAATTTGGTCCCGAAAAAGGCATCGACCCTAAGGCCGTCATTGCCGGAAAAAAATGGCAGGACCGGCCCGATCTTGTTGATGGAAAAGTCCACAACTTAGGATCCGCCGCCAATTCATCCTGGTACCTATACAGACTCATTAAAGCTCCACAGGCCACTCAACTTCCTCTGTCTCTGGGATCAGATGATGGAATCAGGGTATGGCTGAACGGTAAGGAACTCCTAAAAAACAATCCAGGTAGAGGAGCTGCTCCTGATCAGGAAAAAGTCACCCTCGAGCTCAAAAAAGGAAACAATCAGTTCCTCATGAAAATTGTTAATCATGGAGGCGGTGGAGGTTTTTATTTTAAAGCAAAGGGAAATGATCTTCCTCCAAACATAGCAAAAGCACTTAGCATAAATAGTAACGAAAGGAACGATGCTCAGAAAAAACAAATAGCAGATTATTATCTAACTATTTCCCCGGCACTGGCCCAGACACGTTCGGAAATCTCAAAACTTCAGAAGGAAAAAGGCGAACTGCAAAAGAACCTACCAAAGACGTTAGTCAGCGTTTCAATGCAACCCCGTGACATGAGGATCTTGCCCCGAGGTAACTGGTTAGATGATTCGGGTCAGATAGTGCAACCGGCAATACCTGAGTTCCTCGGAAAAATTGAAACTGGAGACAACCGGGCAACTAGGCTTGATCTAGCTAACTGGATCGTTTCACCAAATAATCCTCTCACCTCAAGAGCATTCGTAAACCGTCTTTGGAAAGTTTTCTTTGGCCTAGGCATTTCAAGTAATGTTGACGACCTGGGATCTCAAGGCCAGTGGCCAAGCCACCCTAAATTATTGGACTGGCTAGCTGTGGAATTTATTGAGAGCGGATGGGACATTCAACACATGATTAAACTAATCGTAAGCTCCAAAGCATATGCTCAGTCATCACTCGTTTCCCCACAAATGCGTGAAATTGATCCTCTGAACCTATTGTTTGCCAGACAGTCGCGTTTCCGAGTCGATGCTGAGATGGTTCGTGATAACGCACTCTTCGTTGGTGGAATACTCACTGAGAGAATCGGCGGTCGGAGTGCAAAACCATATCAACCCGCGGGTTACTGGCGTCATATGAACTTCCCTGCGCGTAAATATGCCCACGATAACAACGAGAATCAGTATCGACGTGGACTTTATACACACTGGCAAAGGAGTTTCCTTCACCCAAGCCTATTGGCCTTTGATGCGCCTAACCGGGAAGAGTGTACCGCCGAAAGGCCCAGATCTAACACTCCATTACAGGCACTCGTACTGCTAAATGACATAACTTATGTGGAAGCGGCTAGAGCATTNGCTGAAAGAATAATCAGAGAAGGNGGNAAGGACNCGCAATCNCGAATAAATTGGGCACTCAATACTGCCCTCTCAAGGCAAGGCAATGAAAAGGAAATAAAAATACTTAACGAACTACAAACCAAACAATTAAGCCGCTACNATGCCGATACTAATGCGGCAACTGAGCTGAACACAGTCGGTATCAAGGTCCCTCCGAAGGACATTCCTCCTGCCGAACTGGCGAGCTGGACAACTGTTGCCAGAACTATTTTGAACCTACACGAAACTATCACAAGACATTAAAATGACACCTCATAATTTCCAAATGAACCGACGCTCTTTCCTGAACCGGTCCGGTACAGGAATTGGTTCCGTTGCATTAGCTTCATTACTTAATGATGAACTCAAAGCGGCTCCCGGACCAGGCGAGAAGTGGACCGGCGTCATTAATAAACTGGACCATCCAGCAAAGGCCAAACGTGTCATTCACTTATGCATGGCAGGTGGACCATCTCATCTAGAGACACTCGATTACAAACCTGAACTGGCGAAAATGAATGGCAAGCCAATGCCTGAATCATTCACTAAAGGACAACCCATTGCCCAATTGCAGGGAAACAAAAACCTTACATGTCTCGGCCCACAGCACGAATTCAAGCACTTTGGAAAATCAGGTCAACACATCTCCTCAATCTTTCCTCAGATAGGAGGTGTAGCAGATGAAATCGCAATCATCCGTTCCATGGTCACCGAACAGATCAATCATGACCCTGCCCACACTTTCATGAATACCGGAACTCAAATTTCGGGCCGCCCTTCAATGGGTTCATGGCTACTTTATGGACTAGGCGCAGAAACGGAGAATCTTCCCGGTTATGTGGTCCTGACCTCTGTCGGTGGCGGACAGAACCAGCCCATCGCCGCTAGGCAATGGCACAGCGGATTTCTACCTAGCCGATTCCAAGGTGTCCCCTTCCACTCCAAGGGAGATCCTGTCCTTTACGTCAGCAACCCTAAAGGGGTAACTAGAGAAGATCAGCAGTCCGTTGTCAATTCAGTGAACGCTCTGAATGGAATCCATAATGATCAGGTCGATGATCCGGAAATTTCAGCTCGCATAGCGCAGTACGAACTGGCATTTAAAATGCAGGCATCAGTTCCAGGACTAATGGACGTTTCTAAGGAGCCCCAGAGGATCCTTGATCTTTACGGCGCTAAGCCAGGCGATGGATCATTTGCCTCAAATTGCCTCCTTGCCAGACGCCTGGCCGAAAGGGGCGTCCGTTTTATCCAATTGTATCACCGTGGATGGGATCATCACGGAGGCATTAAGAATGCTTCAAAAAACACAGCGGGTCTCGTTGACCGGGGTAGTGCTGCATTGATTCAAGACCTCAAAGAGAGGGGAATGCTGGATGATACGCTGGTCATATGGGGAGGCGAATTCGGCAGAACACCCATGGCACAGGGTAACGGAAGAGATCACCATATCAAGGGATTCTCCCTGTGGATGGCAGGTGGAGGTATTAAGGGTGGCATTAGTCACGGAAGCACCGATGAGCTTGGATATAATTCAGTAAAAGACATCGTTAATGTGAGAGACCTGCATGCGACGCTATTGCACTTATTTGGAATCGACCATGAAAGGTTCACTCATAAGTTCCAAGGACTGGATTTCCGTCTCACCGGCGTGAATCCAGCTAACGTTATTAAGCCCGTACTCGCCTAGAATAAAAACCATTCCATCATAGTTATTAAGTGCCTATGATGGATGGTAACAAATCCCTGTCTTTGTCCAAAGCATCAAAGTAGGAAGGATAATTGGGTTCCCATCCGGTATCCCTAATTTTACTATTCGATACTCTCTTATGAGTCCAGCCCCGTGCCTTTCCCTCAATGGCCGGTTTCAATTCCGGTATCCCATTTTTAAAACGCCGGTCAAATTCCTCATAGCAGGCCCTCTGAAGCATTGGCATATCATCACAAACATTGTAAATCCCATTCATTCCAGAGCTCTCAACCATATGAGCCAAAGCACTGGCCGCATCATCTCTATGTATCTGATTGATCCAGCGGCCATCTGATTCGGATCCGTTCTCATCAATCTGTGCACTCCCCTCAATGTATCGCTTCAAAAGATAAGATCTTCCAGGACCATAAATCCCTGCCAACCTAGCAATAGAACCTCCAGAATCAGAAGTAATACTTTCCGCTTCAAGTAGTAATTTACTGGTAACTGAAAGAGGTTCTGTAATTGAGTTTTCATCCACGATCGAACCGTCCCTCTGGCCATACACGCTTGAACTACTAACAAATATAAAGCGGGAATCTGAAAAGGTCTCTAAAACATTACGGCAACCATCAACATATACCTCTTTATAACGTGCCGCACGGTCCGCGCCTCTGCTCCCCGAACTGGCACAATGAATGATAATATCCATCTCACCCTTTTCCTCATGCAACAGATTCAAGGAGTCGCGATCGGAAACATCACATGCTGTTGAATTACCCGTCCCGTTCCTAGTCACACGGACAACCTCATGTCCGGACCTTTCCATTAAGTCACAGAGTGGCCTACCCACAAAACCGACACCTATAACAATGACCCTCATATCAAAGAAAAATCAGATCCCAAAAAATAGTTGCTATAAATTCTCTTCATCATCAATTCCCATTAATGCTCACTCAACAATAAACCATGGATTCAAAAGTGATGGCTTATTATAAATTAAAGATTCCCCTGTTTCATGGCTTATGACGTCTTTTCCAGATTCCAGTACCACTGCATGCGCGGCNCCCGTATCCCATTCCATAGTTGGTCCAAAGCGTGGATAAACATTTGCTGATCCCTCAGCNACTAGACACAATTTGAGTGAACTTCCCACAGAAATAAGTTCCACTTCCTTTCCCGATTCCTTTAGTTTCCGAACAAAGTCCGCGACTTCTGGTGTGATGTGAGAACGGCTAGCAACGACTTTAACCTGATCCTGATCAAAGTAATGCTTGTCATTATTAATTCTTTGAGATTCACCATCAATTAATGTCNTGAATGCACCTGAACCCGATTCCGCAGAATAGGCAATCCTATCCACTGGTCTATAAACGATACCGGCAACGGGTGAGCCTTTCTTAATGAGTGCAATATTAACTGTGAATTCGCCGTTCTTCTTTATGAATTCTTTGGTCCCGTCCAGAGGATCAACGAGCCAAAACTGATCCCATTCAGAGCGCTCAGCNTATGTAACTTCTTTGTTCTCCTCTGAAATGACGGGGATATGAGAATAATGAGTAGAAAGAACATCCATGATTACTGCATTGGCTTGACGGTCCGCCTCAGTGAGAGGCGATTGATCAGATTTAAAATCCACCTTAAAGTCACGCTCATAGATATCCATTATCACGGAACCTGCCGTGACAGCAGCAGTCATAATTCGATCTAAATCAATTTCAGGCACGATCTGAACCTCACAATTATGTCGAAATTATTGTTTCCATAACCCTGATAGGNACAAGATATCAGCGTCAGTCATTATTAAAATGCCCGGCCAACTTTTGTGCTGCATCCTGATCGACGGGATCCTTTGCTTGATTGACGGCAGTTTCCTGAAGTTTCGCAATCTCAGTGATGCCTTTCTTTCCCAACGAAAGCATTGATTCCATCTCATCATTACTGAACGACGCCTCTTCGCCCGACCCNTGAAGCTCNACAAAATCTAATTCCTGTGTCATAACAATNTTGAAATCAACCCTAGCGTCCCGGTCCTCCAAATAGCACAAATCAAGGATCGGGCTATCTTGATAAATTCCACAACTCACCGCAGATACATGCTTCTTTAGAGGTGACTGTTTCAACATACCCTCTGACAACATACGGTTAAAAGCAATTGCACAAGCAACAGATGCTCCTGTAATTGATGCTGTTCTGGTGCCCCCGTCNGCTTGCAAAACATCACAGTCAACCCACACAGTNTTCGCCTCGAGCAATTTCAAATCCACAACGGCCCGCAAGGACCTTCCAATNAGACGCTGAATCTCCGAACTGCGTCCATCCATCTTGCCCCTCATAATATCGCGTGGCTTACGCCCTCCTCCAGTCGAATACGGTAACATTGAATACTCCGCAGTCAGCCATCCCCCCTCTACTTTTTGTTCCTTCATCCATCGAGGCACTCCGGGCTGNACAATTGCAGAACAAATTACACGGGTCTGGCCAAAGCTAACCAAGACCGAACCGGTAGCGTTTGGTGCTATATTTGGCACAAAAGAAATAGGCCTAAGCTCATCAATCTTTCTAGAATCAGGTCTTTCCATTAGCATTTGGTAATAGATTCATGGCGCGGTGGCAAGCTTTAGCTTAGTCTGTTATGAAATAAAGGTGTTACAGACACACTATTATAGATGAAAGAAAGCTTAGAAGAGCTCGAACAGTTCGCNATTGATGTGATCCTTAACCGGCGCAAAGGATTCCGGGCAAGTACATTGCGGGTCCTCTTATCAGGAATGTCAGTCATNTATCGCTATCTGGTCAGTTTAAGGCTTTGGCTATATAAGAGCCGAATTAAAAGGGAACATAATCTTGGCTGTTTAGTCGTAAGCATTGGTAATCTAACAGTCGGCGGAACAGGCAAGACTCCTATCGTTGAAAAATTTGCCAAGGCACTGACTGCAGGAGGCAGGCGCGTTGCTATTCTGAGTCGAGGATATAAGAGTGTTAAACCAACACTGAAACAGAAAATCAGCAATAAAGTTAAAGGAAATCCTATCAGACAAGAGCCCCCCAGAGTCGTTACTGACGGGAAAGAAGTGCTCCTTGATTCAAAGACAGCCGGAGATGAGCCCTACATGCTTGCAACAAATCTCAAAGACGTTGCGATAGTAGTGGACAAGGACAGAGTCAAAGCGGGACTTCACGCCATCAGGGAATTCGATGCAGACACCCTCCTACTCGATGATGGCCTCCAATACCTCAGACTAAGACACAGAATCGATATTGTTTTAATCGATAAATACTCTCCATTCGGAAATGAAAAACTTCTGCCGAGAGGAACGCTCAGAGAGCCGCCAAAGAATCTAAAAAGAGCGAGCTATATTTTCATCACCAAATGTGATGGAAGTTCTAACGAAGAACTGATCAAGAGAATCAGGCAATATAATCGAACTGCGGAAATTATCGAATGTTCACACAAACCAAGATATCTCAAGAACATTGTCACCGGAGAAGAGCTCCCGCTAGAGCACCTCAAAGATAAATACATAGGTACAGTTTCAGGAATAGCAGTTCCTGAAAGCTTTGAGGACGGACTCCGAAACCTCGGCGCCAATATTGAAATTACGCGCCGTTACACTGATCATCACAGATACAGTAAAGTGGAAATAGANNGATTTGTTGATCAGTGCATTAACCGGGACCTTGANATGATTGTAACAACTGAAAAAGATTTTGTGAGATTCCCAGAAATTAAAACTGACGAAGTACCAATCTATTTCCTGAGAGTAGAAATAGAAATACTCAGCAACGAAGAAACATTTGATGACTGCATCAACAGGATTTGCAGTCCNCGCCCAATCTTCTCAACTAGAAGATTTTTCTGAANANGGAAAAGAAACGCCTACGCTTCGCCAACACCGAACCGGGTAAAACGGCGAACAGTAAGCTCATCATCGAGCTCTTTACCTTTAGCCGTAAGCAAATCACTGATAGTTTGATCAGGATCCTTGATGAATCCCTGCTCCAAAAGGCACACAGTACTGTAAAATTTTCCAAGCTTTCCCTCGATTATCTTTTCCATGATCTCTGGGGGCTTTCCACTCTCTTCCATCTGCTTACGGAAAAGATCCTTCTCTGCTTCGACAAGATCACTGGANATCTCATCTCGTCCGATACCGGCAGGAGATGCCGCTGCAATATGCAAAGTAAGATCCTTAACTAATTCACGGAACGATTCATTGGTCGCTGTCTCATCCTTGTTGCAATTAACTTCAAGAAGGACTCCCACCTTNCCTCCAAGATGAATGTAAGAAGCAACTACACCGGCACCTTCAACATCATAACGAATCATCCTCCTGAATTGAAGATTCTCTCCCAACTCAATGACCTTAGCCTTAACAAAATCATCAAGTGAACCTTCATCTTTAGAGATCGAATTGGCCGATTCGGTATCAGTAGCATCAGAACCTGCCACCGCATCTGTCAATTCAGTTACGAATGCCTTGAAATTATCATTCTTTGCCACAAAGTCAGTTTCACAATTCACTTCCACGAGAACTCCTGANCTGGCTTCAGAATCGATATGAGCAGAAACAATGCCCTCCTTAGCCTCTCGGTCAGCCTTTTTGGCAGCCTTGATAGCACCGCGTTCCCTTAAGAACTTTATCGCCGCATCTACGTCACCTTCAGTTTCTTTTAAGGCATTCTTACACTCCATCATGCCAGCGTTCGTCTTGTCACGGAGCTCTTTTACTAAGGAAGCAGTTATTTCAGCCATATTAATTNGTTCGTTTATATTTTATAAATAGTTTTAAATCAAAAATAGGAATCCAATTCTTTTGATAAACTGGATCTTTCCAGTCAAAAGTTAACTGAAAATTCTTTATCAGGACTCCANATCCGGTCTCTTCTTCTTGACCAATTTACCTCCATCCGTTGCTGCAATCACTGGATCAATTAGGTTCTGAAGAACAATGCGGATCGATCTAATCGCATCATCATTTGCTGGGATTGGATAAGCAATATTTGAAGGATCAGCATTAGAGTCAATCATTGCAACGACAGGTATATTTAATCTGCGAGCCTCATTGACTGCAATATGTTCACGCGCAGAATCCACAATGACCACAGCGTCAGGCAATTTGTGCATGTTACGGACACCTCTCAAGTTACGCAAAAGTTTCTCTCTCTCTCGATTGAGAGAAGCAAGCTCACTCTTACTCATTAACTTTTTCTCAACAGAATTCTCAAGNCCCTCGAGATANTCTAGCCTATCAACACTCTTACGAATCGTTGCAAGATTAGTCATCATGCCTCCTAACCAACGATGATTAACAAAGTATTGACCGCAGGCCTCAGCTGCCTGACGAACAGCCTCCTGAGCCTGACGCTTGCAACCAACAAAAAGTACCTTTCCTCCTTCGAGAACAAGCTTACTTAAAAATTCTGATGCCTCTTCAAGACGTAAGGCCGTTTCCTCAACATTGATAATATGAATTCCACTCCGCTTCTGTAGCAAGAATGGTTTCATTTTAGGATTCCATTTACGACTCTGGTGTCCGTAATGAACACCCGCTTCTACGAGTTCTTCGATAAGATCTGCCATTATTTTTTATTGTCTCAGGGAGTGCACGCAAAATTAGATTTATTTTCATCTAAATCAACGCTCTACTGCTAATGCAGTCGATTCACATGCCTGTGACGGTTTGAGTTTTATTATATTTAAGGGGCTCCCGCTTTTTGCGGAAGGGCGGAAATTATAGCCTTTCTTTTTAGGCAATCAAGAGAGAATACTGAAATTAAATACTAAGAAATACAAAGCATCAATGGTCCTGTTTAGAGCTTATNAAGAATAAAAATGATACATTTTAAGGCCAAAATCTTATTATTGAACTAAATTAAGATACGGAACCAAAATATAAAATCCTATAATCGCTTTCATATAATCAGAATCCGTTANCAANAAATCCGGCAAATAAACTAAATTCATAACTGCTTATCATTATTGAGTATGGACCATCTATCAAAAGCCAGAAGAGTGATCCAAATGGAGATTGACGAATTGGAAAATCTCTTAAATCGAATCGATGAAAGTTTTTCTCATGCAATCAACACATTAAAAACAACGATCGATTCAGGTCATAAGTTTGTCATTATTGGCGTCGGGAAGTGTCATAACATTGGTCATAAAATTGCAGCGACACTGAACAGCACCGGAGCNCCTGCAGTTGTCTTAAATAGTCAAAATGCTCTGCATGGTGATCTTGGTATAGTCAGTAACGGNGACACNNTTTTAGCACTCAGCTACAGTGGTGANACTAACGAAATTCTGGATCTTTTACCGGCACTACGCCGATTCAAAATAACCATTATCAGCATGACAGGCAATGTCAGTTCTTCCCTTGCACGAAACAGCGACATTATTCTTGATACCAAAGTGGAAAGAGAAGCATGTCCGCTTAACCTGGCTCCCACTTCAAGTACCACAGCAATGTTAGTCCTCGGTGATGCAATAGCCATGACACTCCTCGAGTCACGAGGGTTCGTTAAAGANGACTTTGCAAAACTTCATCCAGGAGGNTCACTCGGCAGAACATTACTCACCAAAGTATCAGATATAATGAGAATCGGTGAAAATTTCTGCACCGCATCACCAGAAACAACATTGAAGTCAACTCTCAAANAGATGATAACAGCAAGGTCAGGGGCCGCAGTCATAATCTCTGATNCAGGAGGTTTGGAAGGAATCTTAACGCAGGGAGATTTTGTGAGATCAATTCAGAAAAATCCGGATATTCTTGATCTACCTGTNTCAAAATTCATGACTAAAAACCCAATCACTATTGAGGAAAATAGGTTGGCGGTCGAAGCCGTACAAGTCATCGGTGAGAACAGAATCGATGATCTGGTCGTCTTAGACGAAAAGGGTAAACCAACTGGTCTCGTAGACTCTCAGGATCTGAGCAGAATGAAATTGGTGTGATCGTTTTCATTTTTCCATTGAAGCCTTAGCCTTAACTATTAAGTTATAACTTATAAAATTAATTCAAAACACTCATAACCTTTCAAAATGGCAGTCGTCGCTACACAAATTAAAAAAGGACAATGCTTCCAATACAATGGAGAGAAACTTATTGTTCTTGATCTAGATCATCGAACTCCCGGAAAGGGCAATGCTATTATTCTCGCCAATTGTCGATCACTACAATCAGGCAAAACAAAGACCATAAGATTCGCATCATCGGACAAAGTCGATATCATAAATGTGGATCGACAAAAGCTCGAATATAGTTACACGGATGGGACAGGATTCTTTTTCATGAGCCCTGAAACCTATGATACCATAGAGTTAAGCTCTGATCTTTTGGGAGAATCGAAAGATCTTCTCATAGAGAACCTAGTAGTAGAAGTCCTGTTTATTGAAGGGAATCCAATGACCATTGATTTGCCACCTCAGGTAGAACTTGAAGTGACTGAGTCCTCTGAAGGAATTAAAGGAGACACTGCCAATAATCCCCAAAAGCCGGCAACGCTAGAGACAGGAATCGAGGTTCTGGTTCCACTCTTCATCAAGACCGGTGATCGAATTAAAGTTGATTCAAGAACGAAAAAATACGTGAGCCGCGTTTAAATTACAGGCCAAAATCTATAAATGCCAAAGCAGTCGCCAAACCGCAAATCGCGGCTGAACTCAACAACAGCAACTCAAAGGGCCGGGACAAAAAATCCNTCAACATTGGTAATACCCCTCAACTGGCTCAAGTCAGGGATAGCGGTCCTATTACTTCCTTTCTGTTTCGTTGCCACACAAAGTTTTCTGAGTGCTTTCAGCCAGACCTCAGCAAGCACTATGGTAATTGGTTCTGCTCCGCTTTGGTTCTTTTTTATCGGCATATTGCTCTGGCTCATATCATTCTTCGGATTACCTAGACCGCTCTTTATCTATGTACTAGGCCATGAACTAACTCATGCCGTCTTTGTTCTTCTCTGTGGCGGCAAAATCAGTGAATTTAAAGTGCGTTCTGCAGGCGGCCACATCGTCACCAATAAAAATAATGTNATGATTTCCCTCTCTCCTTACTTTATTCCTTTTTACTCGGTAATTGTCGTTGGAATCTTTGGGATAGCGGGAATTTTTGTTAATTTATCAGACTACCACCCAAACAGTATNTTGTGGGGGCAGGCAGGATTCAGCTGGTCATGGGTCTTTTATATGGCAATAGGAGTGACCTGGAGCTTCCATCTGACTTTTACCGGTTGGATGATCACAAAGAATCAACCAGATCTGAAACAGAATGGTACATTCTTCTCTCTCGTATTCATTTATTTAATCAATTTAAGTATCCTCTGCGGATTCCTTATAATAATTTCAGACGAAGTGAGTCTAGTAGGGTTCATTCAATCAGTCCTTGATAATACATCAGAACTTTTCAGGTCTTCGACACAGGCCTGGAAATCCATAATAAAATAAAATCAGCCCTTCGATCCTGCCCGTCTCCAGAATGGCAAAGAGAGCAGAAAGAATAAGACCAAAGCTAGGACTGTCATCTCAATGAGATAATATGGCCAGGGATGAAGTATATCCATCAATGAATCCTCAGCCTTCTCACGCAAAAAACCATAATTTGCACCCGTTATAAAATTAAATAATCCAACTATTATCATATAGCATATACCACAGAACCAGACTCGCATCACCGACCCTTTGCGAGGTTTCCAGCAAAGAACCAGAGGCAAATACAAAGCAGCAATGACCACGGTCGAATGTAATTGGAAAAACGAAAAATAAGATATGCTCGGAAAATCATAGCAGGTTGANGGCGTAAAGAGAGCCTGAAGCGTACCCGCCAATCCGAAAAAATAAGTAATCTCGGCACATAATCGGTTCTTAAGGATCAGAGCAAAGAAACCGGCAACCGCTGCTACATCACACAATTGCAATGGATAAATAACATCTTTATTGATCTCAATNCCATCAATNCATCTACCAATAATCTTTACTGGGTATGCAGTGATAAGAAGAAANGCAATCAGAATCGTAATTGCTACCACAATCTGGGAAGANGGATTCTTCCGAGNAAAATATATNAAGATGAATCCAATGAATAAAGTAAANGCGAGAGCGAGAAGGTGCGTGGCTCCAAAATGTTCTATTAGTTGGGGCTCTTCAATTGCTAATATAAGTTTAGGATCCATATCATAAAAACATGGAGCGAAAGTGTAAATTCATATCACATTGACAAAAGGCGCTTGGACTCNCGCAGTAAAAATGAAATGTCCTGAAACGGCTCAGCGCCAACGTCCATCCACCTCAAAAGGCCTTTCTGATCGATCAGAAAAACCCCATGCAATGGCATATCTTCAAAATCATCATATGCCCTGTAATCNTTGAATGATCCCGACTCTAAATCTGAAAACAAAGGAAAGGGAAATCTNTTTTCATCTGATGCGCAAAGATCATGCGCCTTAGCCAGTTCGGCGAGCGGCTCTGGGCCAATGGCAACCAATTCAATGCCCGCCTCCTTAAAACCAGAAGCAAGTGGAGCAAAATTATTCAACTGTTCAACACAATGTTCACAATTATGACCCAAATAAAANATCAAGATGACCGGTTTTCCTGAAAAGGATTCAAGTGAAATACGTGAACCATCCTCACCCAGCAAATCAAAATCAGGTGCCCTTGGAGGCTCATAAACTAGAGGGCCTAAATGATTAAGATCCTGAGGTTTTTCAGATCCNAAATCCTGGCCCCTCCATGCTNCTTTTGTCCTCCAATCTTCGGGCTTACCCAATCTTTTCGCCACTGGCATAAGGCGCGCGAACGGTTCTGCATCAAGCTGAACATGAGAGGATATTTTCTCTAATTTGGAAAATTCTGCAGTAGCCGATGCTTGATCACCGGTCTCTTCTAAAACATTAATACGTACCGCAAGAGGAACAGTTCGATTTTGATTCTCATTGACTGCTTGCTCTGACAGCTCCTTCGCTTTATTGGGGTCTCCATATTTGAGGTGAAGAATTGCGAGAGAACTTTTCTTACGCTTAATTTTCTTTGCACGATCTTCGTTGAGTTTCTGCCCATCAAGGAGCTCAATGCAAACATTGATTTCATTAATGGCTGGTCTTAAATAATTCAATTTACCATCTGACGCTTTTCCTGCCTCCTTGACCATCTTGTCCGTTTCCTCTTTGTTCTTCTTTTCTTTCTCAGCCTTTTGCCTAGCCTCGTCCTGCTTCTTCTTTTTGAGCTCTTCTTCCTTATTTACTCTCTNCTTNATTTGATTGGACACGGCGATGAGAGAATCCTTATCACCAAGTTCAAAATGGGCNCGCGAAATCAGGAGTAGCCGGTCCAGTTGAAGCCTTTCATTCTGCGTAGGTTCCAGATAATGAGTCTCGCTCAACAGCAGAATTTCATTCCACTTCTCAAATCGCTCCAATGTTTCAGAAAGGCGTTTCCTTCCAAGTGAAACTGAACAATAACCTTTACCAAAATGGTTTATGCGGGGATGTTGAGGATTATCAATTAGNCCCTTGGCCAAAATGATCGCATCATCGGCCCTGCCAACATGGTTCCAGTTACGAACTAGCCATTCATTGTTATGTGCATAATTNTGAATAGTATCAGGAAGAACTTTGAAGCCNGCTTGCTTCGCATGATCGATACGGGCTGAAGCTTCCTGATGATAAGCTGATTCAGCATACCTCTTTAATTTATCATAAATGTGCCCAGNCATATGCCACATATGNGCAATGGCAGGNGCAGTTCTATGCAGAACCGCAGCTGAGCTCAAAGCGCGTTTGGGCTTTTTNCCATCCCACAGATGGATNCTAAAATGATGCGCAGGGTGAAGCGGNTTCTTTTCAAAAACCTGTTGCATCAAAGCGTCAACTGATTCTCTGCTCCCGATTGGAATGCCCTGACGGCTAAATTGCCAAAGACGCACAGCAAGGATAGCCTTGGCTTCAACATCATCAGGAAATTCATGAATAATATTTTCTATATCCTCTATTAATTTCTGCCTTCTTTTTTTTATGTCTTTAGGCTCATCAGCCAAGTATGCCTCTTGAGCATTAATGTAAAGCCGCTCACGTTCTGAGGCTTTATCTTTCCGCTCTGATGCTTTGGNTATGAAACCCTTTGCCCTCTTAGAATTCTCCCAATTAGCCATTGCCATCCCCCAATATGCCATCGCACAGTCCGGATCTTCGGCAGCAATTTGCCTGAAGGTCCGCTCCGCCTCGTAGAACCAGAACCCATGAAGCTGCCCTATACCTTGATCAAACATCTGCTGTCCACGTGACCATTTAGTTGTGATCGGAAANTGAACATCACCGGTACCNTCAACCTTAACAGCGCTCTGTCTTGGCCCCTCATTAAATGACTCCCCCGAATGAGAGTGTCCGGGAGCTGGATTTGAATCTTCTTTCTTTTCCTCCGCGTATGAACTTAATGCACCAGCACATATAAAAATTGAGAAAGAAAAAAAACGTAATTTTTCTGCAATGAGCATAATTCATTGTGGCAAGTAATGACCCTATATGCAACTCACCTAATTGAGTCTGTCTAAAATACCCACTAAAAACTAATGATTAATTAAGATATCATGCCGGCAGCAACTGTTTCGTTAGTCTGCTCATCTATTAATATAAAACTGCCAGTAGTTCGGTTATTATTGTATGAATCATAAAATACAGGAGAAGAGGTCCTGATGCAGACCCTGCCTATCTCATTGAGACCGAATTCCTTATCATCCTCAATTTTTCTAAGAGTATTAATATTAATTTTATATTGTAAATCGGCAACAATTGCTTTGACCTCTTTTGAAGTGTGGCGGAGCANATANTTTCCACGGACTGTCATTTTCTTATCAGAAAACCAACACAGCATAGCTTCAATATCTTGTCCCTTTTCGGGAGGGTTATTACTTTTAACAATCATATCNCCNCGACTAATATCAATGTCATCNTCNAGGAGAATGCTGCAGGAAACNGGAGCAAAGGCCTCCGATAATTTTCCATCGGCTGNATGAATAGAATCTATTTTTGATGTGAATCCCGAAGGTAATACTTGAACTTGATCTCCNGGTTTAAACACTCCCCCTGCTACTCGTCCCGCATAGCCTCGAAAATCATGGTGTTCATCTGAGTGAGGACGAATGACCCACTGAACAGGGAAACGGGCCTTAACATGATTATGATCGGATCCTATGTACACTGTCTCCAGCTGATACAATAAGGTTGGACCAGAATACCAATCAATATTTTCAGACCTATCAACCACGTTGTCACCATGCAAAGCGCTTATAGGGATGAAAGTTACATCAACTAAATTATCGAGCCTTGACGAAAAACCTTTAAAATTCTCTACAATTTCGGCATACNCCTCCTCGCTATAATCGACCAGATCCATCTTATTGATCGCCACTACCACATGCTGTATTCTAAGTAAATTTGCTATGAAGGCGTGCCTACAGGTCTGTTCAACGATCCCTTTCCGTGCATCCACGAGAATAATAGCAAGGTTCGCGGTGGAGGCCCCAGTCACCATGTTTCTGGTATATTGAATGTGTCCAGGTGTATCCGCGATGATAAANTTACGTTTTGGTGTAGCAAAGTACCTATAAGCCACATCTATTGTGATCCCCTGTTCACGTTCAGCCTTGAGACCATCTGTCAGGAGGGCAAGATTAATATTATCATCACCTCGGCGCTTCGATGATTCCTCAACTGCCTGAATTTGATCCTCAAAAATATTTTTTGAATCATATAAGAGCCTTCCTATGAGAGTTGATTTACCGTCATCAACAGAACCGGCAGTAGTAAATCTCAAAAGGTCCATATCTAAATAATCGTCTTTTGGAGATAAATTCTTTTCCTCATTCATAAGTAAACAAGAGTCTTTTAATGTTCAAATCACTTTAAACGTTGTTGAAAATTAAAAATAACCTTCCTTTTTCCGATCCTCCATTGAGGTCTCAGTTCGCCTATCATCCTCTCGTGAACCTCTCTCTGTCTGATGGGCCGCGGCAACTTCTGCAATGATTTGATCCAAGGTATTCGATTCAGAATCGATTGCACCTGTACAAGTGGCATCACCTATTGTGCGGAACCTGACTTTTCTTATTTCAACGATCTCATTTTGCTGAACATTAACGTAATCGCTAACTGCAAGTAATGTTCCTGAACGGTCGAAGACCTCTCGATCATGCGCAAAATACAAACTGGGAATTTCTATATTCTCGCGCTTAATATATTGCCAAATATCCATTTCTGTCCAATTGGACAGAGGGAAGACCCTAAAATGTTCTCCATGATTCTTGCGGCCATTAAAAATGTTCCATAGTTCAGGCCTTTGGTTTTTCGGGTCCCATTGGCCAAAACCATCTCTATGGCTGAAAAATCGTTCCTTTGCTCTTGCTTTTTCTTCGTCTCGACGTCCACCACCTAGTGCAGAATCGTATTGTCCTTCCTCAAGTGCATCAAGCAGAGTCACAGTCTGCAAAGAATTACGGCTCGCNAAAGGACCAGTCTCTTCAGTTACCTTACCCTCATTAATCGAATCCTGGACCAAGGCAACGACAAGCCTAGCGCCTATTTCAGATACGAACTTATCTCTATATTCGATAGTTTCAGGGAAATTGTGCCCAGTATCAACGTGGAGCAATGGGAACGGAAGCCTGGCCGGATGAAATGCCTTATAAGCCAAATGCGCCATAACAATAGAATCCTTGCCACCTGAAAATAACATCACGGGATTATCAAATTGAGCAGCTACTTCCCGCAAAACAAATAGCGCTTCACTCTCGAGTTGATCAAGATGGTTAATGCGGTAAGAAGACATCAATTATTTTATTTGATCTAATGATAAAACTAAATTCCCTGTCCAAGAAAAGTATGTATTCCACACTCCGTCTTTTCAAAACCTTCCCAACGGCCTGCTCNCTCATCCATAGAATCTTCCACCGGTTTGGTGCAGGGCCTGCANCCNATGGANCGGTAACCCTGATCATGTAANCTGTTATAAGGTATATTGTGTTCTCTTAAGTATTCCCAAACACTATCACGACTCCAAGCCGCCATAGGATTAAGTTTGAAAATGTAGCTGGAGCGCATCTTATCAAATTCATACATTTCAAGAATTCTGATGTTCTTGCGATGCTCCGATTGTCCCCTTCTGAGCCCTGTGATCCATACATCGAGAGTCGACAGTTTCGATTGTAGAGGAAGTACTTTCCTCATCTGACAGCAACTGTCTGGCCTAATCTTCCAGAGTTCAGGTCCCATAGTATCGGCTTGCTCCTGTACGGTCTGCTCTGGATTAACGCTATCTATATTGATACCCCAAAATTCCTCTAACTTTTGTTTTAGGGTAAGGGTCTCAGGAAAAAGCAATCCTGTATCTATAGTGAAAATAGGAAACTTACAGCCTCTTTTGACAGCATGATCAATGATCACTAGGCCGGAACCCTGAAAACTAGTGCCTATGGCAGCTTTTTCGCCAAAAGTTTCCCATATCCAAGCTAAAACATCTTCCAAATCCGCTCGCTCCAAGCGTTCGGATTCTTCGATAAGATCAAAATTATGCTTACTTTCTAGCTTAAATGCCATGAATAGGGNAATGAGGAGAAATATTATACACCNTATTCTATATAGGTAAAGTATAGATTAATTCAAAGGGTACTTCTGCCACTTTACATTAATCCACTGAAGCACTATACTCCGCGCCCCATGATTACTTTCTTTATATGGACCCTGACGGCTATTTTAGCTCTTGTCTGTTTGTTAATGGTTCTCATCGTTTTGATGCAAAGGCCCAAACAGGAAGGCCTAGGCGCAGCATTTGGTGGAGGCGTCACGGATCAAATGTGGGGAGCACAGACAACTAACGTGTTGCAAAAGGCGACAGTAACTCTCGCTATAATTTTCTTCGTAATTACTTTGGTCCTTGCTGTTCTGGTAGGAAAGCAACAGGAGCACAGTAAAACAGAGTTGAACCCTCAGGCCACCGGATCAGATCNAACAGGGGCCGGACCAAGCGGATCCAATAATGAAAACGAATCAAGCATTATCGATCTAGGAACCCAAGAAAATAACAATATCCCGGNCCAGCCAGCTGAAGAACCTGCTTCAGAGCCAGCCGAAGAAAACAAAGCCCCGGTAGAGGAGCCTGCTCCAGAGCCAGCCGAGGAAAANAAAGCCCCGGCAGAAGAGCCTGCTCCANANCCAGCCGAGGAAAACAAAGCCCCGGTAGAGGAGCCTGCTCCANAGCCAGCCGAGGAAAACAAAGCCCCGGCAGAAGAGCCTGCCAAGGAATCTCCTTAAACACTTAAAAGGGATAATTCCGCGAGACTATCCAGAACATGGGTAAGCGGCAAAATAGACTAAGCCACGTTTTAGCTTACATGGCTTATCGGCTAGCCGAGAAGGCCCTGACCATACCTCCTATGTGGTTCTGTTATCGGACAGGCCAGCTCATTGGAATCATATGTTATTACCTACTGAAGCGCTACAGATCCCTTGCTGAGAATAATGCACGCATTGCATTCGGTAACACAAAATCGGATCCTGAAATAAAAAGGTTAGTAAAAGAACATTTTTTAACTGTTGGAGCTAATTTTGTCTGTAGCGCCAAGCTCACAACAGTTTCTCCTAACAAGTTAAACAATTACATTGAATACGAAGGGAAAGAACTTCTCCAAGAAAATGCAGAAAAAGGAATCCCCATCATCTATCTGGTCTGCCATATGGGTGCATGGGAATTATTGGCTCAAATTGAATCACCTGCTAATGATGTAAAGCAGTCAACGCTATATCAGGCACTTTCGAATCCTTACATTGACGCGCACGTCCTTAGGAAAAGAAAGCGGACAGGCCTCAAAGCCTTTGACCGAAAAGACGGCTTCAATGGACCAATGGCTCATCTTCGCACTGGAGGAAGCCTTGGAATCCTCGTGGATCAGAACGCGGGTTACAGAGGAGTCTGGTGCCCACTGTTCGGCAAGCTTGCATCAACATCCAACTTGGCTCCACTCATGGCAGCTCGTTCCGGAGCAACCATGTTTCCTTATTTTGTTATCACTGCAGGCCCTGCAAAGTGGAAAATAATCATATCTGAACCACTCGAAGTGAGCCCCGGAGAAACTATTGAAATGACCACAGCAAGAATGAATCTAGAAGTCGAAAAGATGATTTCTAGATCACCTAAAGACTGGTTCTGGGTGCATAATCGATGGAAGACTCCAAAGACCCGTTTCCTCATAGAAAAATACAAAAGAGGCTTTTGCTTGCCACCGAAAATGAAAATAGAGGACTTGCAGTCATTCAACATTCTTATCATCGCCCCTCGTTCGAATGATCATTGTAAAATATCATTACCAACCGTCAGAATCATTGCCAAGGGCCGCCCAGATGCAAAAATTACAATTTTAGGAAACGATTCTAAAGTTTGGGAAAATGTTCCTGAAGTACAAAAATGCATTGAAAGGCCAAATATAGCAAAGCCGCAAAACGCCAATGCAGACCCTATCGGCAATCAAGATTTTGACGTTGCCATCCTCTTCGATTCTTCTCAAGAAGCAGCTCTGGAAGCTAAGAGAGGAGGAATCCCACACATTGTAGGATATAGCAATAATGAAAATAGTCGATTCATTGACCACCAAATCACTCAGGAAAATTCACCTGAAGAGCCTGCATATTATAATAGAATTGCTGAGTCCATTGGATCTAAAATGCCTTGAGGCGAATCTTAATCTTCTTCGCTCTTAAGTAGAGGCCACTTTTCAGTTGTCGCATTCACTTGTTCGCATAGAATGAAGACGGTTGTCCGGAGACTATGGACTATCGACTGACGAATCCGCCAGGGCCTGACGGCAGCAACGGTAGTTTGTTCGAAAGTGCCGTAGTTCTCTGGCAGCCACTTCTTACAAATTATTTTTGCCGAAAAAGTTATCCCTTTAGATCAAATTTAATTTCCTGAACGTCCGGGCCCAATATATCTAAGATTTTTGGAGCTCTGTTCAAGGTTCCTTCTTCAGCACCTCTGAGATTTTCAATTGTATCTGATGGATTTATCCGGTTTAATTTATGCTTGGAATATCCTTGGCCCGGGTCAGCAACATCTGATTCACGCATTTCAAAATGCAAATGAGCAGGATAACGTCCATTGGCATCCCCTACTTTACCGATCATGTCACCTCGCTGAACTAAAGCACCACTCGCAACAAAAAATTTATCCAGATGAGCATAAACGCTCTGAAGCATTCTTCTTGTACGTGACTCTCCCAATGCATGCTCTATTATAACAAGATTTCCCCAACCCTCGCCAGCATCGGCAGCATAAATGACGCGACCAGCAGCGACTGCAAAAACATCATCTCCCAAATCTGTGTTCATTCCACCGATACCATTCAAATCATCGGCCAAATGATTACTTCCGAAACCGGAGTTGAAATTCATAAACGGTTGAGCGTTATAAGTCAGAGCTCCGTTCTCTGAGCCTAAAGGACTATCAAATCTTGTAGCGCGCGGAGTCAAAGCAGCTTCTATGGGCCTGACAAAAGAAAAGGCATCATTATAACTGTCCCTAGAGTGTTCAGGGACCGAAAATGGGCGCCAATCTTCATAATCTCTCAATTTTACCCACTTCTGCTCCAATGGCGTTTTCTTCAGTATCCATAAACAAAATACTATTAAAATAGTAGAAAAAAGGGTTACAGGAACTGCGACCCGGAGATCAAGGCCTTCCAAGAATTTTCGTGGAGGCACATATTTGACGCGTCCCCTTCTGCGGTCGAATGTTGACACGATATAAGACTGCCTCATGAATCCAGAAGTGCGAGAAAAAATTGATGAACTGTTCATCAAAAAAGGGTTAAGGATGACCAGACCCAGAGAAATCATCCTAGAAGCTGCTTTCTCAGACAAGGGAGACCATTTCACGGCTGAAGAACTTTATGAGAAGGCAAAATCAATAGACCCTAAAGCATCCCTAGCGACACTTTATCGGACCGTGTCTCTGCTAGTGGAAGGCGGTTTATTACATGAAATTGATCTTGGAAAAGGAGTCGTCTCATACGATCCAAATTTCATTGAGCATCCACATCACAATCATCTGATATGCGTTGACTGCTCAGAGGTGATCGAGTTCGAAGATCAACACATCAGTGTATTGGAAGACTGCATTACTAAGAGACTTGGATTCAGTCCCGCCACCAAAAGCATCCAAATTAAAGCGAAGTGTGATAAGCTTCGCAAGTCGGGCTCCTGTCAGAATCTCATCAGTAAATGAGTATTAACAGGAACTAAAAAGAAATCTACAACAAGTAACTACTATGTGGAAAGGGCGATTCCAGAAAGAAACATCTTCATTGCTGACCCAATACGGGGAGTCGATTTCTTTTGATTGGCGTTTATACAAATATGACATAGCAGGATCAATCGCCCATGCAGCTGCCCTAGAGAAGTCCGGTATCATTACTCAAGAAGAATGTAAAAAAATTACCGAAGGGCTACGAGACATAGGGACCGATATTGAACAGGGTTCTTTTGAGTTTGATATGAACCTCGAGGACATCCACATGAATATAGAATCCGCCCTAACAGAAAGGATTGGTGATGCAGGAGCAAAACTACACACTGCTAGGAGCAGAAATGATCAGGTCGCTCTTGACGTCAGGCTCTATTGCAGAGATTCACTCAAAGACATTCAAGAGAATCTGCGTGATATGCAACGGGCACTTGTCCAATGTTGCAAAAGGTTCCCGGAATCAGTGATTCCCGGGTATACCCACTTACAACGTGGTCAACCAGTATTATTCTCACATCACCTCCTAGCATATGTTGAAATGTTCGAGAGGGACTTGCAAAGGCTGAAAGATTCAACACAAAGGATCAATGTAATGCCCCTAGGTTCGGGTGCACTTGCGGGCAGCACAATCACACTTGATAGAGAATTCATTGCAGAACAGCTCGGTTTTGCGGAAATAAGTCAGAACAGTATGGACGCAGTCAGTGACCGGGACTTTGTTGCTGAAGTCCTTTTCTGCCTAGCTTTGACAGGAACACACTTATCGAGGCTCAGCGAAGACATCATCCTTTGGGCAAGTGCAGAGTTTGAGTTCGTTACATTGAGCGACGAACATACGACCGGTTCTAGTCTAATGCCGCAGAAAAAGAATCCTGACATTGCAGAACTGACTAGAGGCAAGACAGGGCGTCTTTATGGAAATCTCATGTCAATTCTGACTCTAATGAAAGGTTTGCCAATGACTTATAACCGGGATCTTCAGGAAGATAAGGAACCACTATTTGATTCTATAGATACAATCCAAAATGCCCTAGTCATATTTTCTGACATGATTGATGGTATGTGTATTAATGAGGATCAGACCCTTGAGGCCTGCACTGATCCGATGCTATTCGCAACAGACATCGCCGATTATCTGGTCAAGAAAGACGTTCCTTTCCGTGAAGCGCATCACATCGTTGGTGAGCTTACTGCACATGCCATTGAAAAAAACACTCCTTTTCCGGAAATTGAAATGGATAAATATAAGGAATTTTCAGATCAATTTGACGAATCCGTATTCGATCTCTTTGATGTCAAATCTGCTCTCAATGCACGTTCTGCCACAGGAGCTCCGTCCCCAAAAAATGTTTCCACACAAATTAGTAAATGGGAAAATAAGTTAAGCTCAGAATAAACAAACTACGCCAAAATACAAAAGGATTTGAGTAGTTAGTTTGCATTTCCTCTGGACTGAGGTATCAAAAAAGCCCCACACTAATCGCTAACAATCCAAAAAATTAAAATGTATTTCCTCAAGAAACTAATGAGCATCGGCGGTAACGCCGCCGCAAAAAAGTTTCAAGACCAAGAAAAACCATTCTTGGATCATCTGGAGGACCTTCGTGGGACGATGATCAAAGTGTTCGGGACACTGATCGTATCCACAATCATTGCTTTTATCTTTTATAAGGACCTGATTGAAGTCATCAAATATCCTATAATTCAGGCCAATGAGGCAGGAGCCAATCTGGCCACAGATCTGAAAGTATTTAGCCCTGTTGAGGGCTTCATGAGCGTCATTAAGATCTGCTTATACGCGGCGCTAGTAGGTTCATTTCCAATCCTTCTCTATTTTATAGGAGAGTTCATTATCCCGGGGCTCAACAAAAAAGAAAAGAAGCTGATTCTGCCCGTAGTTGCTACAAGTTTCATACTCTTTACCATTGGAGTCCTATTTGCTTACTTTGTCGTCATACCAAGGGCATTAGAGTTCTTTGACAGCTTCAATGCAGGAGTCGACATCTCTACTGACCTACGTTTCAAATATACGGTCTCTTTCATCACAATGCTTTGTCTTGTATTTGGACTGTGCTTTGAATTACCGGTCGTTGTTTTGACACTCGTGAAATTGGATCTACTCGATTCAAAGATGATGCGAGCGACGCGCTCCTACGCAATCGTTGCAATGTTTATCCTTGCGGCACTGATCACACCCACACCGGACATATTCACAATGTCCTTACTCGCAGGGCCAATGGTACTCTTATATGAATTTTGTATTTGGATGGCTTGGTACATGGAATGGAAAGAAGCCAAGAAAGAAAAAATACGACAAAAAAGAGACCGTGAAGCACTGATAGAAAATCAACAAAATAGAGATAATGAAAATGGGTCTGATAATGATAGTTCCTCAGACACTGGAGCCCTTGAATATAATCCTGACAATGAAGTTATCTATGAAGATCAAAGCAGTGATGTCATTGGAGAAAATGATGAGGGTGCAGCGTTTGACGAATACCATACAGGGCTAAATGATGAAACTGAGCCGGTTGACCCGACCAGTGACTCTGTTTGGGGATACAGTGATCAGGCAAAGGGAGGCAGTGTTCCAGAAGAATCAGACACTTATACGGATGACCATCATTACGATCATGATTATCATGACCATGGGTATTATGGTGACGGATATTATAGTGGTCCGACAGAAGAACTGAAAAAAATCCTTCAAGCTGAACTCAGGGAAGACCTTAAAAACGATATAATGCATGACATTAGGCAAGAGCTTAAAGATGAACTGAAAGCTGAAGTGATTGAGGAGCTGGAAAAAGACTTAAAGAATAAAGGGTCCGAGGAAGAATAA
>PAPL01000069.1 GCA_002708885.1 Verrucomicrobiales bacterium
ATTTGGTTCCCCAATTTCCATCTGGCTGTTGCTGGGTCTTAAGCCAGCGCAGGGCAGCTAGTACCTGACGGTCCATTGACGCCTTACCGCCCGCTTTGCGTAATCTTGCGATCCGGTCCGCGGAGTTACAACGCCCTTTCATCACTCCAGGAACGCCAATGCCTCCGCCGATTCCGTCACCGAACCCTCCGGCACCGAACCCGTCTCCGAAAGAGGATCCAAAGTCAGGAGTGTCAATGTTTTCTATGGATGGTACTGAGATAGGTGATGCCTTGTTAGCTGATATCGCGCTGCTAGGTTTCGAGGATGGACGCGAAGGCTTTTGGCGGACGCTTTGCTGAAAGCTCTTTTTTTCAATTTGCGCATCTTTCTCGCCCTGAGTCGCTGCAACAACAAGTTCAATTTCCTCTTCCTGAAATGCAGTGATGGCCCAAAAATATAAGATAACCCCAATGAGGACGGTGAAGCCTATCGAAATTGCCAATGAAAAAGCTTTGTTTCGCTTTTCTATTTTTTTAACTACATCTTCAATGGACTCTTGAGGCTCCAATCCGATTTCGTCGCCAATGGTCGAAGCTGGCGCATAAGCTGCATCAGGAACGAATCCCTGATGACTTTGATTAGGAGTGAATTGCTGATTGGGGTCTTGAGGTGGTTGTTGCATGGCCTTAAATCTGAGATGAGCCCTCTTTTTTAATTTTAATACCTTTTCTATATACTTATATAATAGATCTAGCTTGGTGTTCTGCCAAGTTTTGATTGTTAGTAGTATAACTGGTGCAGAGTGAATTTATTAGGCCGAAAAAAGATTATAGGTAAATATCGGTATCTTTCCGCACCTTTATGGTGTTTTTTAAAGGTGATTATTGTGTTCTTCATATTCTAATGGCATTCATTTTATACAGGACTTGGCTCATTTTTTTCTTATTGCTCATAGCAGGGTGTCAAACGTTTCGGTCTTCTTCCGAGAATGGCAATGGGGAGATTACAGAGGTTCCGAGGGACGGTCTTTTGGGAGCCAAATTAGCGGCTCTGGAATTTGCTATGGATAATTTGCCGGATGAAGATCGTAAATTCGGAGATCTTGATTATGCAGCTTACGGCATTGCTGATAGTGATTCTCTTCACAGGGAGTCAATAATTGCCATTTTAAAGGGGAGGACGCCTACCGTTGTGGATGCTGCCAAGTTCTATTCCAGATCCAGTAATTCTCAGTGGATCAAAGGACGCCCAGCAATGAAGTGGGTCATAGAAGCGAGCAAAGATCCTCAGCACCCACTCAGAGTTGATGTGATGGTCGGCTGGATGCACAGCCAGATCATTAATGAGTTTGCCACTTACAAGGTCGAATATGATGGAGTCGCATGGACCATTTTAGATATCGCGATTCTGGACCTTGAACCGACCCCGTAATCATTTCACTTCAAGATATCCCTGCATGATTCGCCAATGGCCGGGGAACGTGCAAACGTAAGGGTACTTACCGGGCTTGAGAGGATCAATCTTCACTATAGCAATGGTACCCGGATCCAGTAATTCACTCGCTGCGAGAATATCATTTGTCTGAGGGACATAGTTCATTTCGATCGCTTTCGGATTCGTAATGAGTGCATCGGCTGCGGAACCGATCCTTTCAAGGGACCCTGGACTGCCTATTACAAAGTTGTGTTGGAGCAGGTCCGGGTTTGAAACAATGACCGCTATTGGTTTCCCTGATTTTGCTTCGAGTACAATTTTGTCGAATTTTAGCCCTTCAATGGCTTTGAGTTTTAATATCTGATGGGTCTTTGATAATGTTATTTCGTCCTCCGGTGATTCTTTCACTGCCACTTCAGGTGCCTTGATCATTTTCTTTATCCTGTTTCCCAGTTCAGTTGGCTTGGTGATAATTTCATTGAGGGTTGAGGATAATTGTATCGATGACGCATTATTGACCAGATTCGCAGCCACAATTGATTCGGTGTCTTCACTAATGTCAGGTCCCTGCCCGGCATCGATCTGAATGAGTTCAATGTCATCCCAGTAAGCCTTTCCTGTTGCGTGCCCCCATCCTCCGTACAGACAATTAATGCTGATAGTTCCTCTATCGTCGGTTTTGAATTTCAGAGTTACTTTTGTCCAGTCATTATCACCTTTGAGTGCCCGGGTCCTTGGCTGATCGGGCAGGGCATGAATATTTAATTGGGCTCCGCGCCCTCCCCGGACCGTTTTAAGACCTTCCGTCTTGATCCAGGCACTGAGTTGATAAGTGGTGCGTTTTTTTACTTTGAGATCAAAATGAATGGAGCTGTCAGCGCCCTGAGCTGATTCAATCATGATGGCATTTCCTTTTCCTCCTCTGCCGGAAGAGACGACACGGTGATCTGCGCGACCGGAATAGTTCCGCGCTTTCCAGTTCTTTGGCATTGTTCCCTCAATGGCTTCAAAGCCTGAATTTAAAATGAGATTCTCTTTGGGAATTTGAACTGCTTTAGGCGGCGCAGTGGCATTGGCTGGTGAAGACTTGGCCAGAGCGGCTTTTAAGTAACCTGCCCCATGACGTGCACAGGCCATTTGGAAAGCTGTCGGTAACCAGCGGTCATTCAGGATGAAATTGTCTTTTCTCATCGAGAAGAGGGCGTTACCAGCCTCTTCAGAGGGAGGCATTTCAGAGAGTGCTAGTAGCACGTCCTTCCGGACCTGATGGTCCGGATCATTGAGGGCTTTGAGTAGGTGCTTTGTATAATTTGCTTTTCTAGGGATCACTGAGGCTGCGGCACGACGGGCCCCAGCCGAATTGTGACTGAGTCCTGATTGAATTGATTCAGCGTCAACTTTACCGAGCCCATGAAGCGCCCATAGCGCGTGAATTGCTCCGCCCGCTATGCCGATCTCATCAGGCTTTGATGCTAGAATGATATTTTTAAGAGGTTCTGCGAATGTGTCTGCTTTTCCGCTTTCGACAATGAGACGTTGAGCATGCATTCTCCATAACATGTTGTCGCTTTGAATTGCTCTTAGTAGATCCTCCGGTTTTTTCTTTGATAAGTCGAATTTTTCACTGGGCTTTCCTCCCTTGGCTGTGAATCGGTAAATTCGTGTGCGGGTATAATCACGGAGCGGTGATTCGAAGGCATTGCCGCGGCCTCTCTTGGCATCAAACCCGCCCCTTCCCTTGTTAGGAGTCGGGTTGTGCTGGATCAGGAAGCTGTACCAGTCACTCATCCATATTGCACCGTCCGGACCCACTTCCGAGTAAATGGGCGAGAACCATTCATCGGCCGATGCGACCAGATTCCAACCATTCTCTGCCACGAAATGTGATCCTTCCGGACGGACCTGAGCCCTATAAACTAAATTTCCTGTCGGAGCATTGACCAGAGCTGACCGGTTCCACCAGTCTTTCGGGAAACTCCTTGCCGTATAGAGGTGATGACCCGCGGCGGCTGTGAATCCGCCAAATACATCGACTTGACGAACGTTAGGTGTGATTGGGAAGAATTTTTTATTTGCGTCGATTCCGGGTAACCGGCTCGGCTGGTCGAGCCCATCGAAACGGTCATAATGTGTCTTTGCTATAGGCATGTAGACGCTGGACTGGTTATTTGCCGTGGATATGAAGACATCATTATTCTCTGAGAATCCCAGTCCCCAAGTGTTATTGGATGTTCTTCCAAGAAATTCCAGTTCTGACCCGTCCGGTTTGAATCTGTATACGCCTTGTCCGAACCGATGGTCTTTGCCTCCAACTTTTCCATTGAAGCCCGCATATCCCATGACTCCCCAGATCCAGTTATCGAAACCATATTTTAAATTTGAGGGTCCCGCATGAGTGTCTCCCGTGCTCCACCCGGAGAAGAGGGTTTCCCTAACATCCGCTTTGTCATCGCCGTCAGTGTCTTTGAGGAAAATAAAATCCGGCGCCATTTGAACAATGAGTCCGTCCCTCGCAAAGCACATTCCGGTCGGAATCGATAGCTTGTCCGCGAAGAGTGTGGCTTTATCGGCCTTGCCGTCTCCGTCTGTGTCCTCGAGGATCCTGATCCTGTCCTTTCCGAGTTCAGCCGGTTTTAATTCGTTCGGGTAGTCGCGGGTCTCGATGACCCAGGCACGGCCCCTCTCGTCCCAGTCAATTTCAATGACGCTGTAAAGTCCGAGCTCTTCAGATGCGAAAAGTGAAATATCAATTCCGTTTGCAACTTGTGTGTGTTTTAGAGACTGTTCTGGACTGAGTGGCCGGTGAACTTTGATTGGTTCGGGTCGCCTTTCGTAATTGGGGACAAGGTCCCCGTCGCGTCTGACCAGTTTAGGGAGTGTCGTTGAGAGAAACGCTTTGCTGTTCTTTTCACCGATTGCCCATAAGAGGCCACGATAAACAAGGTCATGAAATCCTGGATTACTCCATGTTCTTTGGTCATGACCGTAAGCGGTATAAAAGACACGTCCTTTCCCAGGCTCACGTGTCCATGTCCAGGGTTCACCTTCTCTGGTCTGTAGAACGTTTCGGTCCTCAGTGCCCTTATGATGGACATAAGTCTCGTCCCATGTTTCAAAGCCTTCGAAGCCTTTCATTATGGGATGGTCAGGTTTCTCTATCTTAGTTGAGAAGGTTCCGGTCCCATGTGATTTGAACTGGGCGCCCACTAGCTTCACATACTGCATTGAGTTTAAAAAACAGTAAGAGGCGCAATGAATGGGTAGAAATGCTCCTCCGCCATATACATAATCGAGAATGCCCTTTTCCTGTTCTTCCGTGATCTTACCAATGTTGGCATAAATCATAAGCGCATCATAATTTTTTAGTGTCCCGTCGTGGAGACAGTCAGGATCCGCTGTGTAAGTGAAATTTATACCGCGGGGTCCAAGGCCTGCCATGATCTGCGGGATGCGTTCGGCTGGCCTGTGATGCCCCTCATCCCCAAGGAATAGGACTTCCATACGCTTTGCTTGCGCGGAACAGATGAATGCGATGATAAGAAGAAAAGAGAGGAGTGATTTCATTTTTATTCCTATTTATGACAGGGCAAATTCAGGCATTTTTTTCAATTCTCCTCCGTCGAGGGCACTTTCATGAGCGATGATTCCTGTGCATGTCCAGTTAGCTGACTGGACCGCGTTCGGGAACGGGTCCCTGTCCTCGGCAAGAGCACTTAAAAATTCGTGAACGAGGTGAGGGTGGGATCCGCCGTGCCCGGCACCTTGAGTGAAGCTGAGATGTTCTTCACCATCATCACCACCGTAAACTCCTCCAGTAGTAAACGGAGCAATTTCGTCCGGTAATAGATGAGCATAATCAGGGCATTCAACCTTTTCAGGTATTTCCGGTTCCGGTTTTTTTGCAGTGTGGAGTACTAATGGTTCGCCTTCGATGAGGGGCCACTCCATTGCTTTTTTGTCACCGTACACTTCAAAGCTTTCTCGGTACTGGCGTGCAACATCGAACAATGACCGATAAATGTAGGCGGAAAGATCTGAGTCTTTGAATTTGATATGAGTTGATTCGACCGCGAACGGTGAATTGTAGCAATCATGCATTTCTTCACGAATGGTTCCGGAAGGAAAACATGACACGTATTCTGCTTGGCCTTTGGTGAGGCCAAGTACAGGACCAACGCAATGCGTGGCATAATGCATAGGAGGAAGGCCTGGCCAGTACCCTGGCCACCCATCCATGTCTTGCTGATGGCTTGCTTTTAAAAATTGTATTTTTCCTAACTCGCCTTTTTCATACATTTCTTTTGCGAAAAGAAATTCGCGGGCATAGACAACGGTTTCCATCATCATGTATTTGAGACCTGTTTCTTTACATAGATTCACAATAGTTTCACAGTCTTCAACGGAAGTTGCCATTGGTACGGTGCAGGCAACGTGCTTACCGGCCTTGAGTGCTGCTATTGATTGCTCTGCATGGTTAGGAATGGGTGTATTTATGTGAACGAAATCGACTTCAGGATCATTCAGAACATCATCATAATTCTGATAACGCTTATCGATATTATATTTGTCTCCGATCTCGTTCAGAGACTCTTCAGTCCTCTGGCAGATGGCGTACATATTTGCCTGTGGATGGCGTTGATAAATTGGAATGAATTCGGCTCCGAACCCTAGTCCTATGATGGCGACGTTATACTGTTTACTCATATTATTTAATTTTGGGTTGCGATTATAGGGTAAAGCCAGCCTTTCGTATAGTGTCTATACCCAAATTATTGGGATTTATTGATGTTGATGCTAATTCTTGCAGTTAAGGCATATTGAGATGTAAACTGTATGGAATAATGCTTTCTGTTTGTGGCAGTTCCTCAATGGGCAGGCGAGATTTTCTTCGCGTCGGAGGCTTAGGCATTGGGGGTCTGACACTCACCGATTTATTGAAAGTAAAGGCCATTGCTACGGAGCAGGGGATTCCAGTCAAGGACAAGGCAGTCGTTTTTCTGTTCATGCATGGGGGTCCTCCACAGACGGAGACATTTGATCCCAAAATGGATGCGCCGGACGGGGTCCGTAGTGCCATTGGCGAGGTCAAGACTAACATCCCCGGGGTCACTTTCGGATCGACGCTCAAAGGCTTAGCGGGATTAGCGGACAAATTATCGATAGTCAGGTCCTTTACCACAGGGAACGGAAACCATGACATCAAGCCGATAGTCGGAAACACTTCACTAGGTGCAAATATAGGATCTATTTATTCTAGAGTTGCGGGACCGAACCGGACAGACAGTGGGATGCCGACTAATGTTGCGCTTTTTCCCAGGGCCGTGGTTCCGGAAGCACAGGAAAGAAATAAAAATTTTGGAAAGTTTGTTTCCACCGGATCTATCGGAAGTTCGTATGCTCCATTTGTTCCCGGAGGTTCCGGGAATCTGCAACAGGACATGGTACTTTCCATTCCTGAGCCCAGATTGAATGACCGAAGGAGTCTCCTTGGGAGTGTGGATTCTCTGCGTCGTCGGGTCGATCAGACGGGCAGACTTGATGAAGTCAGTGGTTTTCAGCAACAGGCATTTGATACGATCCTTGGTGGGGTTGCCGGAGCCTTTGATCTGTCCTCGGAGGATCCCAGAACCATAGAGCGCTATGACACTGCCCCGTTAGTTCCTTATTCATCAATTCGGAAGGTCTGGAATAACCATAAAAATTACCGCGACCATGTAAATTCCTTGGGCAAACTTATGCTCATGGCCAGACGTTTAGTTGAACGGGGCTGTGGATTTGTTACGGTCACGACGAACTTTGTGTGGGACTTTCATGCTGACCAGAACAATGCGACCGTGACTGAGGGAATGCATTACGTTGGCCAGCCTTTTGATCATGCAGTTTCTGCCTTCATTGAAGATATTCATGACAGGGGATTGCAGGATAAGGTGCTCCTAGTCTGTTGCGGAGAAATGGGGAGGAATCCTAAGATTAATAAGAATGGGGGCCGTGATCATTGGGGAAAATTGGCTCCTCTTATGCTTTCCGGAGGAGGGTTCAATCATGGACAAATTATAGGGGAGTCGACTCGGGACGGAGGTGAGCCTAACAGTGATCCTGTCACAATGAATAATCTTCTTGGCACCGTGATGCATTCATTACTCGATGTGGGTGAAGTCCGTTTAATGGAGAATATTCCGGGCAAAGTGAAGTCATTAATCGCTGATTCGGTACCGATTAAAAATCTTTCATAAGTATTTGGGTGGGATTTTTTTGCCAGAAGTGCATAATACTGGCCATGAAAAAAAGTATTAATTTAATTACTCTCCTCAGTATTTTTGTAGTTCTTTTTTCTGGTCCTGTTTTTGCGGCCGAAGAAGAAAAGAAGAAACCAGCAAAGAAGCCAACCAAGTCAGCGGCTGAGCGTTTTGCCAAGTTCGACAAGAACAGTGATGGGAGCCTTTCGCTTGATGAGCTCAAAGCAAATCCTTATTTCAAAGATAAGCCGGAAATTGCAGCTAGGAACTTTAAACGTAGAGACAAGAACGGTGACGGAAAATTAAGTAAGGAGGAGTTTGCGGCCAAGCAACAGCCCAAAAAGAAGAAAGGTGACGNNGCCAAGAAGAAGGGTGANGGAGCCAAGAAGAAGGGTGATGGAGCCAAGAAGAAGGGTGATGGAGCCAAGAAGAAGGGTGATGGAGCTAAGAAATAAAAAAAGCTCTTAAATTTCGACTAAAACAAAAAAGTGCATTGTGGGTTTCCTCAATGCACTTTTTAATTATAGGATAAACTTATGTTGACTACTTCCCGACGCCAGATGATGGCTTCCTGCGCATCTGCCAGTTTAGCATTTCCTTTCCTTTCTCTTGGGGCACAGCCAAAAATTAATATCACCGACACCAGAGTCATTAGTTTACGTCCCAATCATTATCATGGTTGGCCCACACTGACTCGGCGCAGAGACGGTGAATTATTACTAGTGTGTTCTGGAGGTCGTGAAGGGCACGTGTGTCCCTTTGGTCAAGTCGAACTGATGCGTTCCAGGGACGCTGGCCAAACATGGACCTTTCCCCGTGTATTGCTTGATAGCCCCATTGATGATCGCGATGCCGGTATCCTTGAAACTGCCAAAGGTACGCTCCTTGCAACGACATTCACCTCGAATGCTTATGATGAATATTACCTTAAAAAAGGTTCCCATAAGAATTGGCCGGAGAAGAGGCGTGAGAAGTGGCTCGCAGCCCATAACCGGGTACCTGCTTTAGCTCGCAAGAAAGAGCTCGGTAATTGGATGATCCGATCCACGGATGGCGGAGTGACCTGGAGTCCTCGATATGACTCTCTGGTCAATAGCCCGCACGGACCGGTGAATCTTAAAGATGGTCGAATTATTTATCCCGGGAAAAATCTTTGGCACGAAAAAACATGGATTGGTGTGTGCGAATCAAATGATGACGGTCAATCGTGGAAGCGTTTGGCTCAAATTCCCACGCGTAAAGGCGATGACCCAGAGAACTATCATGAATTGCATGGGGTGGAAGCGATTAATGGCAACCTAGTTGTGCACATCCGTAATCACAATNAAGCGAANNNTNGTGAGACNCTGCAAACNGTATCGACCGATGGAGGNAAGACTTGGAGTGANCCNNTTTCTATTGGNGTGTGGGGACTTCCNTCNCACNTGCTGCGGNTGATNGATGGACGGCTCTTGATGAGNTATGGGCANCGNCGNAAACCTTTTGGTAATCAAGCCCGCGTGAGTAGCGATCATGGCAAGACTTGGAGCGANCCGGTCATTATTTCGGGTGATGGAGTTGGTGGAGACCTCGGTTATCCAACGACGGTCCAGTTAAATGATGGTTCGTTAGTGACTGTTTGGTATGAGAAAATGGCTGGCAGCTCTTTGGCGGTCTTGCGCCANGCCAAATGGAAANTGTCTTGAATTTAATGCAGNATTAATATGCTGGGAATGCGAAAATTAATGAGCGGGAAATAATTAAGTCGGCNCAAAATTGCATAAANAATGGAAGTGTATAAAATTATAAACAGATATTAATGCGGGTCCTTTTACGGTCTTCTCTTATCAAAGAACTCGCTTATATTTNCCTTTAATATGAGGTATTACCTTTTCATTTATTNCATTATTTCGATATCTTATTTAAAATCGGATAATACATTCAAAGAAGAAATCAGACCCTTCTTAAGTGAGTACTGCTTAGATTGTCACGACAACGATTCGAAAAAGGGGGGGCTGAATTTTGAAGATTTAAANTCTAATTTTAAGGTCAACGGCACGAGCTCTGCCTGGGAAAAGATTCTCGAACAGGTAGAGATCGGAATGATGCCGCCGGAGAAAAAAGATCAACCCTCCGCCACTCAGCGAACCATTGTGGCAGAGTGGATCAAGGATGAGCTGGATAGGGTAGGGAAGGGATATGCTGTGAGGTCTCGATTACTACTGCCTGAGTATGGAAATAGGATCANTCATGAGCTCTTATTTGATGGCTCAGTTAAGGATATGCCTTACACGCCGGCACGATTATGGAGAATAAGCCCTCATATTTATAGGGGAAAGCGCTATCAATCAGTCGTGAGGGGAGGGATCGAAGCGGAGCCGGTAAGTTATCTTTCTAAATCAACGGGTATTCGTGATTACTCCTCACAAGAAGTTATGGATGAGTCTGGATTCATGGCACTACGAATGGCTCTTAGTGATATTATTTCGAGCCAAATGCATGATCGAGAATTGCCGGGCCTGAGCTATGGGTCAGATAAGGGGAAGCCGATACGAATCGCAGGAAAAGAAAGTTTCAAGGCAATTTCAGAGGCTAAAGGAATGCCAAGTGACGAATCAATGTCCAGAGTAGTGAGAGAAGAATTTAATAAAGCCTTCGGACGTCCCATAAATGAGGATGAGTTTGATAGGTATTTCAATTTCATGAAGGCCAACATTAGAGAAGGTGGCAATGAGGCCGGGCTAAAAACTTCATTACTGGCAATATATCTTTCTACTGGTGCAGTGTACCGAATGGAACTGGGACGCGGTGATCCTGATTTGCATGGGAGAAAGATGCTGTCTTCTCAGGAAATTGCTTTTGCGTTATCTTATGCTCTTACCGATGAGCCGCCTGCAAATAATAAGATTATCAGTCATGCGCTAAGTTCTGGCAAGCTCAGGACAAGAGATGATGTTGAAAGGGTTCTCAGAGCAATGATTGCCGAGGGCTCTCCTCCGATACGGAAAAATCTTCCGGCCAGTGCTTTTCACCGAATGTTACAAGAAGCTCCTCATGGTTACGGTTATTATCCTAGGGTCGTTCGTTTTTTTGAGGAATTCTTTCAGTATCCTAGGGCAGGAGCCACGTTCAAGGACAGCCCGGGTGCCGCCCTAGGTTCAAGGGCTCTAGTGGGTGCNCCCCAAGGACAGATTGTCCGGATCGTGAACGAGGACGTTAGAGTATTTGAGGAACTACTTACCTCTGAACGTTTTAATATGAGTAAGGAAAAACTTTTACCAGTGTTCAGGGCTCAATTCGAGGAACGTTTAAAAAAGATCCCGGCAGACCGTCGGGAAGCGGCCATCAAGAACTATGAGAAGGTTTCTAGGCAGGCGGACAATTTGCCCAATGATACTTTTAGAGCAGGAATTCTTCATGATAATAGTTGGCTAATTGCTCATTCGACAAACGATGAAAATGATCCTGTTCACCGGGGAATCTGGATCCGTGAGAAGCTACTGGCGGGGAATTTGCCGGCATTGCCTATTGGTGTCGATGCGAATGTTCCCGAAGTTCATGATAAAACATTAAGGCAGAGGTTCGAAGTGACCAGAAAAGCAGAGTGTTGGAAATGTCATAAATCTTTTGAACCACTNGGGTGGCCATTCGAAAGTTTTACTGACCGTGGGTGGGTTCGAACGGGTATGTATTATAACAAAAAAAAGAAAATATTTGAGACGGAACTTAAACCAGATCAAATTAAATCAGGGCTCAATAAAGGAGATCTTGTCAAATATTCTTGGGACACTACGGGAGAAATTACAGGAACCGGTGAACCTNGCGTTGATGGGCCCGTCAAAGATGCTTCTGAACTGGTTCATCGTCTCGCTAGTAGTGCAAGAGTCCGTCAATCCATCATTCGTCATGCTTTTCGGTACTGGATGGGGAGAAATGAGATTCTCAGTGATTCTAAGACTCTAATAGCTGCTGATAGGGCTTATATTAATAGTGGAGGAAAATTCAGTGAGGTGTTAGTGTCATTACTGAGCTCTGACTCATTTCTTTACCGCAAATGACAGATTAACAATGAAATTGAACCGANAAAAATTCATACGAGGCATGGCACTAGGGACCGGGGCCGTTACGATGTCTCCTCTCCTCGAACAGATGGAAGCTCATGCTGCTGGCCGTTCGGATGGGTTTCCTCGTCGATTTGTTTTCGTTGTTAAATCGAGTGGGTTGACACCAAACGGAATTCGTCCAGAAGGAATTGAAATTGGTAATGGAGATTCATTGCTGGACCTGAATCTTAAGGATCATAAGCTACACCGATCAATGGCGTCACTCGAGCCATTCAAAAATGAGATGATGATTCTCGAGGGGCTCTCTGGGTGCAACTTTCAAGGGAACCATTCGTCCTACTATGGTGCCATGAGTTGTCATCACTCTCCCGAGAAGCCAGTGTCCGCGACGATAGATTGTTTGCTTGGTAAATTGAATCCGGCCCCGTTCAGAAATTACGGTTTCTCCCCAAATGGTCACAGCATAGGTAATAATTACGGCCCTACTGTTCAGGACACTGCAGTTTTCCCCCGCATATCGGCTTACGGACAAAATAAACCTATGCCTTATCAGGCAAGTGCTGAAAAGGCCTATAGGCAACTCTTCGGAAGCGCTCTTAGTCTTGAGACCGGAGGGAAGAAAGAATTNGCTTTGCAGGCTAACCTTCTGGATTTCCTCAAAGATGATGCGAACAGGCTTGCCAAAAGGATAAGTTCTGAAGAGCGGGAAAAATTGGATCATTACCTTGCTGCATTTGAGTCTGTCCGGGGCCGCAATGACCAGCTCGTTGCGATGCGGGAAAAGATTGTTAATAACGCACCCGAACTTACTACCCAATACGCTTCAACAGTTTTTACTGACAGGGTTTCTGTTTTCTTTGACCTTGCCTCGGCTGCCCTTATCACGGGACTGACAAATACTATTTCCATTAGGGCTGATTGGCTCAGCGTAAAGTATGCGACTTTCGGATTCAACAATACTAGCGTTCACGATATAGGCCACCAGAAGACAACGGACAACGGAATGAACCGNGAACAGGCTCGTGAAGTGATTAGAAAATTTCAAATTGATCAGATTGCGAAGCTTGCAGCGAAACTTAAGGCGGTTCCNGAAGGAGATGGAACGATGCTGGATAATACGATGATTATTTACTTTTCAGATACTGGGGAAGCGCACCATTCGCAAAGGAAAGAGTGGCCATTCGTGATTGTTGGGGGCAGTAAACACAAGTTGAAAACCGCCGGACGTTATCTCCGATATCCGCAATATGGGAAACGGGGGCACAAGACGATTGGCAATTGGTACAATACAATTCTTCAGGCCAATGGTGGCCCAGTCATGGATTACTTTGGGCAGACCGATGCTAAGTTGAAAGATCTTGATCTCCGGGGTCCTCTATCGGAATTGGCAATTTGATTGGCTGCAAATTCATTTTTAATGNCTGTTTNGCCATGAAAAAATGNCAGGCAGNCCTTTGGCGGTCTTAGGCCAGGCTAAATGGAAACTTTCCTAATTAAATTAGGAGCTCCTCTTGCATTTGATTCAGGGATTTTTCCGGTGAGGTTGCGCCTCTTTGAGTCTTTTCAGAGCTAGGCTCTGTTCACTATTTAATGGGCCTTTGATTTCTGTTTCTTTTCCCGGTTCCATAGGACTGACCTCAACAAATTTTTCGTTATTGTACAGCTTGTATTTCTGATTCCTGACCCACCACTTTCCTTTACGTTCACTGTAGGCCCAAGTCCGTTGATGTTCTTTTCCTCTCAGAAGCGGCAAGAAGCTAATTCCGTCAATTTGATGATTTATTTTTATTCCCGCCAATTGGATGNATGTTGCGAAGAAGTCGGTCATATCAATCATTGAATTTGTTCGACTATCCGGCTTAATTACTGACGGCCAGCTTACTATTAATGGAACGCGGGTACCGGTATCATCTAGCCGCCCTTTTCCGCCCTGGATTCTTTTCCCNTTGAGCTCGGAGAATATGGGTGACTTAACAAGTTTTCCATTTTGCGGATGTGAAATATATTTCGCGGGTGTTCCGTTATCAGTTACAAATATCAGCACAGTGTCATTCCGGAGTCTGTTCGTCTCAAGAAACTCTAAGAGAAGTCCTATCTGCCGGTCCATTTCAGAGACCATCTCGGAATAAGTGAGATATTTTCCGCTCGGAGATACAGGGACTGGACTCTTCAGGTCGTCCGTCACGTCATGACAGAGTGCCATTGAGTAGAATGCGAAGAACGGTTTATCATCTTTAATTGTTTTAGTAATAAAAGATTCCAGAAATTGCCGATAAATGTCGGGACCGAATTTCTTATTTTTGCTACTGTTATGTGAGCCGTTTTCATAAATCATGGGGGAATGGTAACGGGGACCTTCATGCCACCCGAATACACAGTACTCATCAAACCCCATTCGATGAGGTTGTTTAGGGTCGTTCTTCAGTAGGGTCAATTGCCACTTTCCACTGACGACTGTTCCATAACCCGCATCTTTCATGATTCGGGCTAACGTTTTTTCCTCAAGTTTGGCTGGGAATGTTCCCCATTTTGGATTGCCGACGTTAGTTGGGTATTGGCCAGTCAGTAAGGCGATTCTGGTCGGATGACAAACCGGCATGCTGTAGCAATGCATGGTCTGTAAGCCGCTCTTTGCCAGAGAATCTAAATGTTTAGTGGGATATGATCCACCGCCATAACAACTGAGCCCCTCATAACCGACATCATCGGCCAGAATGATGATGATGTTTGGGTCGCGGGTCTTATCGGTTTTTTTCTCTTTTATATTATTTGCTCTTAGAGGTTGGCGTTCGGTAGTCAATCCGATTGAAATGACTGTGACTCCAAGAATAATTAGTTTGGTCAAAGGGTTTCTCATACAGAGTAGTTTTTTAAGTTTAGTTTAGCGGTGAGTCGCTGGCAATGCNGAAAGGGTCGGAGATTTTTTATTCAAAAGTTTATTTTATGAACAGGGAACTGGTACTGGACAATTGATTGGTCTTTGTGCAATTTAGCCAACAAATGGTTGCTCTAAGAGATTCAATTTTACCTCCGAACGTATTGTTCCGTGAGTTTGAATCTGGGCGTATGTCCCGCAAGGATTTCCATTCAGCGATGTCTTTTCATGCTAAAGAATTGATTGNNGAAATGGAAGAGCAACGACGCAATCCTCTCGAAGCTTTTGTTGAATCCATCAGGAACCGGCGCTTTGCATATTCTCTTGCCCGGAAACATGGAGAGAAGGCCATTAGAGAAATTTTCACGGCGTTGGCCGATGTTGCGGACTTTCCTCCGGCTCGACTCTTATGGAATGCCAATCATCGACACGTTCCATTGTATTGTTTTTTTAGATTAGGTTTTGAGCCTCTTTTCAGAGTAATTTCAATGGAGGTCAAAAGGAAAGAGGTTCGCATTGATTTAGAGTATCAGTTCGACGGAGCGAGGAGACCGAGCCGTGAACTTTTTTCTTTAAAAAGGGGTTGGCATGGTAATCTCTTTGTGGAAGACCNTGTGATTTGTCCCGGGAAATAAAAATGCCGTCCATTTCTGGACGGCATTTGTGAAATTAATGGATATAAAATATTCGGTTCAGAAAGGCTAATTAGTCCTTCTTTTTCTTTTGCAACTTTGCAAAGAGAGCCTTGGNATCCTCAGNTCCTTTCTTTTTGCACTTGCCGCAGCACACTGCAATTTTGATTTTAGACTCCTCTTCAGCGTCTTTGCCGCTGAATGCGCACTTGCCGTCAGCAGCCTTTGCTACCTTCTTGGCATAAGCAGTTGGATCTTTTTCGAATTTTGCAACGCACTTTCCGCAACAGAACTTTGCAACAAGTTCTACGCTATCAGAACCGTCAGCAGCTTTGCCGCTGATTGGGCATTTGTCGTTAACAGCATCAGCAGCGATTGCTGATCCTAGGGAAATTGTTACTACCCCGACGAGGGCAATAGCTGATTTAATTAGTGATCTCATAATGATGGATATTAGATCTTTTGATGTTTTTAGTCAAAAGGCTTTTTTAGCAATTTTCGTTAAAANTACCTAGTTCTGAGCGAGTTCCGGATAAATATTTGTTAANTCTAGCTTGTCTCCTGATTCTTTTTGTAGCCTTAAAAGTTCTTTAAAAAGGAATTTCATTTTTTCTTTTGAGCCCGGNCTACTCGAAATGTCCTGCATCTCTTCCGGATCTTTTTTCAGGTCAAAGAGNTGGGCTTTTTTAATTTTAGGAAACAACAATAGTTTGTGCTGGCCTGATACTGCCATTCTTTGAAAGTCCACATATGCGCCATAGACTGTTTTTAGACCTCCTGCNTTTCCTTTGAACATTGGCATGAGGCTCTTGAATTGAACATGTTTAGGTGCTTTTGACCCAGCGATTTCAAGAGAAGTTGCCATGACGTCTTGCAGGTAAATCGGTGAATGATTCTTTTCACCTGAGTCAATGCCGGGACCCACGGCGATGAAGGGTACCCGGACACTATGATCATATAGGTTCTGTTTGCCGAGTAATCCGTGGTGCCCCACGGAAAGGCCATGGTCAGCAGTGAAAAAGATATAAGTGTTCTCAGATTGGCCGGTGCTTTCTAGGTGCTTTAGGATTCGGCCGATCTGTGCGTCCATGTGAGTGATAATGGCATAGTATTCTCTTCTATTGACCTGAACTGCATGCTTTGTTCTCGGGAACGGAGCCAATTTCTCGTCACGAAGACCTTTGCCTGATCCTATCTGTTCCCCGTATGGATGTTCGGTGAGGAAGCTCGCTGGTATTTTTATTTTATCTGTTGGATACATATCCACATATTTCTTTGGAGCTTGGCGAGGGTCATGAGGGGCATTGAATGCAATGTACATGAAGAAGGGATTATCTGTTTTCTTTGATGCGTCGAGATAATTAATGGCATCATCAGCCACGACTTCTGACCAGTGCTTGCCGCCTGCCCAGAAACCACCGAATTTGGGATCACTCGGATCCCATGGGTCAGTACCGTCCGCGAGTGGCCTGTTGTATCCTTGCGGTGTTTGCCTCGGCATTCCTCCTCTGATATTTCTGGCAGTGCCGAAAACGTGGTTCGCATCAGCTTTGATGTGCCATTTTCCTGTGAAGAAAGTATCATAACCTGACTTGGCCATGAGTTGGGGCCAGAGCGATCCGTCCAACGATTTTTTGAGCTCGCTCGCTGAATTTTTTGCGTGCCAAATATATTTTCCGGTGACCANCATGGTCCGGCTGGCTACACAAACNGCTCCGTGATATCCACCCATGTTATAGGCATGGGTGAAGGTTGTTCCCTGACTAACGAGCTTATCGAGGTTAGGTGTTTTAATTTCTTTGTTGTTCAGTGAATTGATAGTCTTATAGCACTGATCATCGGCAAAAATGAATAACACGTTCGGCTTTGTTGCAGCTGTTAGATTTGTCAGAAATAGAGCTGTAATAATGATATTTATCAGGGCTTTGAATGTTTTGTTCATGAAGATTCTCTGGTTCGTTGGTGTCTCGTTATGGTTTTTATTTATAATGGGACACAGCGAAATGAACACTTAAAAGAGTATTATTTTGNAAAAACTAATTGTAATAAGAGCAANGGNCTTTGNCTGAAAGCCTGTTTCTTTGNCTGAANAATAATTNAAAAAGCGATCTTGGCTGTAAATTTTAGTACAGTCNTTCAGAAAACTGCTATGTTATATCAGTAAAATGCCAAGTGGATTACCAGATCAGCGTCCCGCTGGCCCCGAGAAACCAAAGGACGAGAAGCGACAAAGAAATTATACTCCACAAAATGAGCTGGGTCTTCCTGCATCCAAATTTTCGGAGCGGGTNATGGAGGAGGCTCTAGAGGATGCTACCGGATCCTGGGAAAAGCCCATCNCTGAGACTGAAGAAGATGTGGGCCGGATCAGTTCAAGATCAGTTCTAATCGTTGGTATCGGATTTGTGGCATTGGTTGTTTTGGTCATTTGGATTGCTTTTTCTTTTAAGGCTCCGAAGGAGCAGGGTCAGGGGAAAATTGAAATAGTCAGAGGAATTGATGATATTGAGCCTGAACTGCAGAAAAAAATTACCGACTTTCTTGCAGCAGAAGATTGGAACAGCGTGGCTCATTTNGTGAGGGGTGGGGATCGAATCCAAGAGAAGCTTTCACTTTATCAGCAAAGATCACCTAAGGTCCCGGTCATCGTTAAATCATATAGGCCATTAGATGTCATTATGGTCAGAGGTGATCAGTTCCTTTATATGCTTGGATATAAAGATGATAATGAAAAGATGACTTCTGTATACTTTACTCCTGAAGAGCCTCATCACATTATTTGGGAAGCATTTGTGGCATATGGTGACGGTCCCTACGATGCTCTGGATTCTCCAACCGAAGGACCCGAAGAGATAGGTTCTTACCGTGTCTATGCCGAAGCTGATGGATATTATGAAGGGAATTATGAGGAAGAAATTTGGCAGTCTATCAGACTAAGCTATCCATCGTCCGATAAACAGATAAGCGCTTATATTAAGAGAGACTCGACTCAGGCGGAGAAGCTCAAACCATTACTTAATAAGAGGAAAGGAAAGGTGCCTCTAGTATTATCGATCCGTCCTTCTGATTCCTCTGTTCCAGGATCATTGCCGGAAATTATTGATCTTCTGGGAGTGGGTTGGCATGAGACCGGCGATGATGGACCCAAGGTTCCAAATGGATCCGGCAAAGANGAATAAATTTNCCAGNTATTCTATTTTNCTGACTCTGTACAGGTTCACTTTTAGATCCNGGTCGACGAATTCGTCAGTGTAGGAGGTTTCAGTGCCNGTCGATTCGAGTCCGTCGTCTAATTCTACCCATATATAGGTNTGGTCGGCCTCATTATATTCAAATGAATCGACCGCATAGACACTTCCCGGGATCGAATTGAATGTGATCGTNGGTATGCCGTCNGAGACTGAAATGTCAGTAATCTCAAANGGAGCTGGAGGAACTGCCAGATGCACGACGATCCCTTGCAGAATCGGGTTTCCATCAGCAGCGACCTGGGCAAGCCCACCGATGTCATTTTGCATCGCAACGCTCAATGTTCCGCTGTCTGTGGCGGTGAAATTGGCGACGTATACGGCAGCCGATGAAGGGGTCCATGTGTGTACATCTTGTAACCCTTCTGAAGTGATATTATCGACGACCAGCTCATCATTAACAGTAATGTCCCAGCCACGGTTCCGGTCCGCGCCCTCATTGAAGAGGAGTTGGATTTCATATAGGCCTCCAGCAATGAGCCCTTCCATTTCGATGTCGAGGGAGCTCGGAGCAGCGGACCAGCGGATGTCACGCATGACTTCACTCAGGTTGGATGCCGAGTCAGCATCTTCCCCAACGAAGGCGGGGCCACCGCCGCCGCTGGACCAATTATCGATTTGATGAGTTGAGGTTGTTGAAACAATGACACCGTCCTTTTCGACGACCCCTTCATCAGTAACGTTATCACCCAGACCTGCCCGGTCCGAGAAGAACTGAACTCCATTAATTATTGAGTCAGCGTTTCCATAAACGTCAACAGCTATGACTGCTGTTGAAGGTTCAAGGTTCAAATCGTCAGGCCCTGAGAAAGTCATCACTTTACCGGCCAGGACCTTGGTCCCTGAATCAACATTCACGGTCGGATCCAGCGGGTCAAGGTCAATTCCATCAGCTATTCCGTCATTGTCCGTATCGGATTTGGTCGGGTCAGTGCCTTGTGCAATTTCCTGTCCATCAGCTAACCCATCACCGTCAGTGTCCTTTCTGGCCGGATTAAGGCCGGCGGTTATTTCGTTTCCATCCTCCAGTCCGTCACCGTCCGAGTCTTTATTATCCGGCTTGGTCCTTGATTCGTATTCTTCCAAATTAGTTAGCCCGTCATTGTCCGGGTCACCTTCCGGATCATCGACACCATACTTCTCTTCCCAGAAATCAGGGATCCCATCGTTATCCTCATCATCACTGACAATTTCGAATGAGAATGTTCCTGCCGCGTAACGGTTAACGGGTCCTCCGTCAATTTGTGTCGGCCAAGCCACGGTATCATCACCGAATCTGCTTCCTCCAACAAAAGTAATTGCATCACTATCACTGACACTCATGCCCGGAGTTCCCACGTTGCCGTTAGGCTCGCCGACACCATATCCGCTTGCAATGATAGTGTAGGAGCCTGCTTCAAGGATCAAGTCGCTATCGAGCTCAATCATCCGGTGCGCGTCACGCAGTTCTCCATCATTTTCCTCTAAGAATTGAACTTCCTCGAGTATTTCATCACCCGAGTCATCTGCAAAATCTAGTGTGCCTTGGTCATTTCGTGCCCACATGGCCACGGTGATGGGTCTCTTGAGACCGTTAGCGCCACTATCGAATGCACCGAGTTCCAGGATTCTAATGGGTTCCTCAACAGTGAAATCCATTCCTAGTGCCCCGGTGTAATTCTGGTTTCCTAATGTGCCCTGTTCGATCCTGTAGGCCAAATCTCCGAGGAACGCAGGAAAATCAAGAGGATCACTCGGGTCCGTTTCTTTATTGATCTCACGTCCGTCCTTATGACCGTCCTCGTCCGTGTCGACCATGTTCGGATCGGTCCCGGTATCATTCTCATTAACGACTTTACCGGTATTGGTTTCTACGCCATCTAATAGACCATCACCGTCCGTGTCTGCTTTCTTTGGGTCTGTTCCGGTATTAGTGGCACTCACAAAGGTCCCGGTATTGGTCTCAACGCCGTCGAGCAGCCCGTCCTCGTCCATGTCCTTCTTGGTTGGATCTGTCTTTGTTTCCTCGTACTCATCGAGATCGGTTAACCCGTCCCCGTCAAAGTCTCCGGTCCCTGGTCCCGGTCCTGGTCCTGAAGCGTTACCATCAAGATCTTCAAGATTATCCACGAGTGCTTCTTCCCACGCGTCAGGTAATCCGTCCTCATCCTCATCATCTGGTGCCATTGTAGAACTGAGAACGATTCCTTGCAGGATAGGGTTGCCATCAGCGGCGACTTGCGCGGCTCCGCCAATATCATTCTGCATTGTAACGGCAATGACTCCGTCATCTGTAGCAGTGAAATCTCCGGAATAAACGAATGAATTTTCAGGTGTCCAGAACCCGTCGCCTCCTTCTGAAGTGATGTTATCAACTACCAGTTCATCATTCACGGCGATGTCCCAACCACGGTTACGGTCCGCTCCTTCATTAAAGAGCAGTTTCACATTGTAGATGCTTCCCGAAACGAGTCCCGTAATGTCAATGCTGATCGGACTTGGCGCTGCGGACCAGCGAATGTCTCTCATGATTTCACTTAAGTTAGCCGCCGAGTCGGCATCTAGCCCGGTAAAAGCGGGACCATTGGCACCGTTGGACCAATTATCAATAAAGTGAGTCGTAGTGGTTGTGATGCTTACTCCGTCCTTTTCGACCATGCCCTCCCCAGCCGTTTGTGATCCTAGTCCGTCCCGGTCCGTGAAGAACTCGACACCATTCACAATCGAATCTCCATTGCCGTAAGAATCCACGGCAATGATTGTATTTTGAGGATCAAGGTTCATATCGTCCGGGCCTGTGATTTCTATAATTTCTCCCTCGATCACTTCGAAGGCATTACACAAATATGGATTGGTTATGAGTATGAGAAAAAGGAATGCAGTTTTAATTAGCTTCATATCGTAGATTGTCCGTGAATCAGTTCTATTAGACTAAATTTTTAATTGGTTCGTAAAGTGAAAAGATTCTGAGGCCTTTTCCGGTATTAAGTCATTTTTGTAATAATTACCCTGTAATAAGATAAAAAAAGCGGCGGTAACACCTGCACTGGTGATACCGCCGCTTAGAGATTTAATTGTTATCTGTTCTACTGATTTTCCTCAATTCTGAAGAAGAGTTGAGGGGCCCCTTCGAGTGGATTTTCTAAACCAGGCTCACCTATCGGAGGATAAACGGTAGTTTCACCACCGGACTCAATGGAGTCATCAATGTCCGCATCAAACTCCTCGAGTGTCTCAGAAAAATACAAGGCGTAGGTCCTGTTCGGTTTCGAGTTCCACTCGAACCGGAAACTATCTTCCTCCGCATTGTAAATGACACTGGTAAAGTCGAATGGCACGGAAAGTCCTAGCATGTCCTCGATGCTCTTTCCCGAACCTCCGTCCCAGATCTCCGCAATCTCATTCGGCTGCAATGCACGCCCCCAGACCGCAACATCATCAACTTTGCCCTGCCAGTTACGGTTCCTCGCATCTGGGTTGTCACCGATGCGCATTGGATTACCACGGCCCGCCAGTGTTGCCCCGGCCTTACGAGCCACTTCTTCTCCGTCCAGATAAAGGATCTGTTCCTGAGTACTTGAGTCCGTGACTCCGGCCACATGGTGCCAGGTCTCGGGATCTCCACCTACGGTCATTGCCACGTTGTGACGGTCCACGTCACCATTACCTCCAGTGAAGGTCATCTCGGGAGGATTATCTCCTCCGCGACGGTGAACTCTCCAACCATTACCCTCACCTTTAGCGA
>PAPL01000070.1 GCA_002708885.1 Verrucomicrobiales bacterium
TGGCCTTCACCTTGGCCTTCACCTTGGCCTTCACCTTGGCCTTCACCTTCACCTTCACCTTCACCTTGAGCCTCGGCTACTTCTCCTAGTGCATTTTGTGCCGCTTCCATCTGTTCAATGGCTCCCGGAAGGTCTCCGGAAGCAAGTTCAGTTGCTGCGATGTCGGTGGCAATGGCGGCTTGAGTCAGGGCCGGATCCGTTGGCGATTCGGCGGCTGCCTCACTGACCGCTTCTGCTAAGGCTTGTTGACGGGCTGCTAGTTCATTTGAAGCGTCCTGAGCTTCTGCTAATGTTTCCTGTGCCTCAGCGACTGCGGCCTGTGCTTCAGCAATGGCTGCGGCTGCTTCAGATAAAGCGGAAGGATCACTCGGAGACTGTTGACCCAATGATTCTGCTAATTCTGCGGCGCGTTCCTCAAGAGCTGCTTTGGCCTCGTTCAAGTCATTGAGGGCTCCGCTCTGTTCTGGAGTTGCACCTGCCGGATCACCTTGAGCAAGTTCTTCAGACGCGTTTTCCTGTTTCCCTGACGCTTCTCCGAGTTCATTGGAGGCTTCCGGAGCAGCTTCGGATGCTTCAGCTGCCAGATCACTTGTTTGCTCCTGTAATCCCTTTTGAGCTTCTGCCAGATTCTCTGAAGATTGCTGCGGATTTTCCCCATCATTTTGTTGAGGTATAGAATCAGCAGTTGATTCATTGAGTTCGGTTTGATCTTCGATCAGAGGTTCAATTTTTTCGATAAGATCATTGATACTGGCCAGTTCCTCGGCGGCATTTTTTAATTCTTCTAGTTCATTTGCTATTGCCTCTTCAGCTTCCCCAAGTTTGTCGATGGCCTTTTGCTGGGCCTGCGGAGAGTTTTCTCCCGCTGCAAGATCGGCGCCGGCCTCGGCCATTGACGCCATCGCTTCCGCGAGAGCAGCGGCGGCTTCGGAAATGCCCTCCTGTGCCGCGTTCGCAGCGGCTTCCCCGGTCTTCGCTTCTAGCTCGGCCTGCTCGGCTGATTTTTCCTGAAGCTGTTCATTGTTCTGTGCTTTTTCCGCATCCGCAGTGGCTTCTTTAAGAGATTCCTCAGCTTCCTTAATTTCTTTGACTTGGTCCAAGAGGTTCTCAAGAGATTTGATTTTATCGCTAGGAATTTCAGCGACTGCCTCAGATTCGGAAATCTTCTCTATGAGCGCCTCTCTGGCCTCGGTAAGTTTCTCCAGTGCGGCCCTTTCACGGGGAAGGGCATTCTCGCGACGTTCCGCGACTGATTTGTTTTCTTTTAATGCGTCGCGGGCCTCTTGCATTTCCGGGGTGGATTGTTCAATTGCCTCTGATGCTTGGGGGGCCACTTCTGCCAGTTCTTCTCCAAGGAAATTTGTGAGGTCTGCAAGTTCTCCCTGTTCCTTGGCCAACTTAGCTGTTTTCTTTTCCGCTTCTGACTGAACCTGATTCTGCAGGAATTGGTTCTTTGCCTGATTGACAGTCTGATCCAGCCTCGCTTTGGCCTGTTCGACCCTTTGATCCAGTACCCTGCTTTCTCTTTCAGTTTCTTGCTCGAGTTGCCTTGGCCTGCGTTCCTTGAGTTGTTTCTTTTGGGTGAGTATTCTCTCTTTGGCCCTTAACTGATTTTCTTTGCCCCTTAACTGGCTCTCTTTGCCCCTTAACTGGCTTTCTTTTGCCCTTAACTGGTTTTCTAAATTTTTTATTTGCTGTGGATTGTTTTGCGCTTTTGCCTGGTCTAATTGCTCTTTCGCTTTGTCTAATTGTTCTTTCTCTTTGTTTAACTGGTCTTTCGCTTTGTCTAATTGCTCTTTTGCATTTTCAACTTCTTTAGAGGCGATCTGTTCCTGCGAATTTAAGGCGTTCTGCTCAATTTTTTCCACTTTCTGGAGTTCTTTGATGCGTGCCTCTTTATTGAATTCACTAAATCGAATGCCCTTTTCGAGCTGTTCGATCCTTTTCTGAATGTGTAAAGGAAAGTCTTTGGTGGAGATTTTTTTCTTGTCCTCCTTATCAAGTTTTTCCGTTTGCTCTTCTATTTCCGATTCCTTATCAATGATGTCCTCGAGCCGTTCGAGGGCCTCTACCATTTGTTCCAGTTCTCCTTTTTCAGGTTCAAGTATCTTGGCTAGTTTCCAAAGAGAGTCTCTGGATTTCTTTTCGAAGGAAACGGCACTCATGACTCTTTTGCCTTTGATTTCATCAACGGCCTTTTGGAGAGCATCATTTAGTTTTGTTTCGGTCGCGTATTGAAGAGCCTTCGTTGGTCTCTGGTCAGGGGACCCCGCAGTAAGTTTGGAGAGATCCTTGAGCTTATTCACTACGGTCGCGACTTCTCCTCCGAGTGCTTCCTGTTCTGCTGATTGGAGCTGAAGTGAAATTTGCTCGGAGCGGGNCGGGCTGCCCGGATTAAATGATGCTGACGAGGCCAGAGATATGGCTTCGTGGAGGTTAGTTGTTTGCCGGTTACCTAGTTCTCTGACGAGACGAGCCAAATCGAAGAGGGCCACTTGGGACTGGTACTCCAATAAGATTCGGCGTAACTGGACAATGACTCCTTTCTGACCCGCATATGCGTTCAGAATCTTTACGCTGGCGCCGGTCGAGTTTGGGTCCTTTTTGGTGTCNTCTCTTGCTCCGTTGAGAAGGTTTACGATTTCNTTCATCTGTTCCTTTGAGAGTTGTCCCAGGACCTGCCTAATTGCTTTGATGACCTGCACATCACTTCCCTGCAGNCCGTTCCGGTTAAATTCATCAATGAGTGAATCGAGCTGCTCTGCGGTTTTCTGAGTCGTGTCTTTAATCCGCTGCTGTTTTCGTTCCTGATTCAGAAGCAAGTTACCGGGAAATGCTCCGGGACATTGGAATTGTAACAGCGAGAATAGGGCGACCACTGCTAAGAGATAATTTAATGGCGCGTTCATAAGCTAATTTAATGTAAATGGTTTCTGCTAAATACCAAACCTCAATCTTCTTTGGTCTGTTTCTCTGAGTTTTTACGGATAATAGTCTCTAAGTCCCTGTTTAGGATTTCCTGGTCAGTNGTTGCCTCATCTACACTGCCGAGCGCGTCTGAGGTTCTGCCAAGCAAATCGGCACGCTTTTCCTCAGGAGTCACGACCCGAATCAATAAGCGNTCGGTACTGCCGACGTTCGGTCCGGCCGTGTTCTGGTCAGTCGCCTCCAGCCAATATTCTATTTCATCACCCTCGGTCAATCCCGGGCTCAGGGAACTGAGGTCCCAGTCAAATTGGCTNCTGACTTTTTTTGGTTCGTCTTTCAGATCACTGATTGGTACCGTGGCCGGTTCAGAGCCGCTTTTCTGATAACGAAGGTTCACTGCGGATATTCCGAACCTGTCATTGGCCTCATACTTTATCAGGAACTTGGCCTTTCTCGTGACAAGTTCCTCGGCGCGTCTCGGATAAGTGATACGGATCTGAGGCGCCAGATCTGATAAGAGGGTAACTTTATAAATTGAGTTACTGGATGATTCCATTTCATCCTGATCTTTCAAAGAGANGCTGAACCCGGAAAGGTCACTCGAGGGAACCATGAACGTCGCGGTCCCTGATGACCGGTTTNCTTTGTCAATGATGAGTGGAATTCCTTCTTCATTTTCCACAAAACGGACCGTTCCCGATTTGAGTTCTTTCGTTGCTGAAATGTTCAGATTGATNGTGCTTCCCGGGAAAAAATTAAAGTCTCCTGGCACGTGTTCGGACGGGTCTTGTTTTGTGAATTCTGGATAATTCTGAGTCGCACTCAGGCCCTNGATCTGAGGCCGTTCAAAGGCAGTGATTTTATNGTNATCAGTNCGNGCATCATCGATCGAGGCGTTATAGGTGAATGACTCGGGAACATCTTCAATGATGGTGGAATATTTGCCGTTTTCAGTTTCGTCTCTAATCAGATTTAGTTCTACTTTTTGTTTCGAGTCATATTGGACCGTGAGGGTCGCTTTGAGTTCAGAGCTTTTCTTTGATTCCACAAAAAATTCCATTGTCACATCATCACCGATTCCGACCTTTTTAATTTGAGGTATTTTCACAATNACGGTGTCTCTTGGAATGGCAATTTCTTTACCGAATGCCCTTCCTATCAGTGTATTAATTGAGTCACGTTTAATGAAGGCCCAAGTGCCTGAGATGACTAGAACGATCATCAAGAAGAGGAGGGCCCGGGCCATCTTCCTGAAGTTAACAATCTTACTGAATTTAAAGCTTTGCGATTCGGTCTCGGCCTCTTTGATCATTGAGTGGACCATTTCGACGGGGGCATTGTCAGGGATCGTGGCTTTGCCCTGAGTGAACTGAACCGAACTGATGAGTTTGCTGTCAAAATCTTTGTGATTTCTTTCNACGGCGAGAGCCAGTTCCTCATCATTTTTTCTTTGAGTGATGAGAGAGATTATTGTCCATACCGTGGAGGCCCCTAACAGCAAGACGATCGACATTGATGTGGTNTTTCGTGCCTGTGCGGACAGTTCGTTCACTAGATCAATGAAGAGTAAGGCCGTGAACAGTCCCAGAACCACAGAAATGGTGATTGCCGCTCTACGATAAAATTCAACGGCCACGATTGAGCGCCTTGCACCGGCGAGGCGGCGCTTCAGGATCTTGCTTCTGTCAAAACTGACTGANTCTTTTNTTTGGCTTGGCACGTTCTTTATTTGAGTTCCGCGAACTTACGCAGGAACCATTCGATAGTAATTGGTAACAGTAGAAGTATGAAATAGAGAGGCGAATTCCAGAGTTCGGATTCTCTTGTGATTGTGATTGTGGTTGGATCAATGTTGGCAATTTCNGGTAACTTATAGAGGTCCTCCTCGCGAAGNAAAAGACCGTCAGTTATGGAGGCGATTTCNTGGAGCATCTTTTCATTCATGGCCGTTTCGGAAAATTCCCGGTCAGCGCCCCTGACTGTCAGGTCAATGCCGCTGGCCGAATCTTCGGCAATTTTAAGTCTGTATCTTCCCGGGTCCTCTGCCGCGAATTCGGTCCGGTACGATCCGGGCTCGCCCGGAACTTTTCTGAGTGTGATTCTTTTTGATCCGCTGCCGGAATTTGCTCTGGATTCGAGCGTTGCTGTTATGGATTCTTCGTCCCTCGGAATAAAGTTTTCATCAAGTAACCGTGCAAAGACGGTGAATTTTTCCCCCTCTTTTGCGATGGCCCGGTCCGTTCTCAGTTCTGATCGACGTGATCCTGTGGCCAGTTTTCTTCCTGCCATCCTTTGAACTATCTGGCCCCAGAACCGGGTATGATACAGGTCACCTGTATTTTTTCTCCATCTCCAGGTATTTTCTGTTCCTACCCAAAGGACCTCACCCGAACCGTACCTCTGCATTGCAACGACGGGATATTCTCCATCAGGGTGAAGGAGATAACTTTTGGCGGCGGGCTTGGCCTTTAGAGTCTTCACTGACCAGTAAATTGGAGGTAAAAGGGCCCATCGCTTTTCGGCCATTTCGGGTTCCTCCTCCAGATTCAGGAATCCTTCCTCAAGACCAGTCTCAGTTATTTTGAGCTGTATGGGCCGCTGAGCAGGTGATTTGTTTCCGCCGAGACGAGTCGGTGCGAGTTCAACGGGGAGCAGTCTTTCAAGTTCAGTGTTCCTGTAAGAGGATGGATTGAATTTTTTTCCAGCTAGAATGATTAGGGATCCTCCGCTATCTGACACAAAAGAGGAAATGTTTGTGATGGCGTTTTCAGGAATCTTTTCCGGATCAATGTCTCCAAAGATTATCAAGTCATATGAAAAGAGATCCTTTCGGTTTTCCGGAAACTTCTCAATGTAGGGAGTGTCATCTGATCGAGCCACTGCAGGGTCAACTGCGGCTAGGTAGCAGTCCAAGTCGATTCTCTTTTCTCTGAGAAGCATGGATTGAATGTATTTGAATTCCCAACGAGGAGAGCTTTCGACCATTAAGACTCTCAATGACGAATCGAGGACTCTGATGCCTCGTGATAATTTATTGTTGTTGTCCAATATTTCCCCTCCTGATGTTTCTATCCTGGCCTCTATTTCATAGTTGTTAGGTTTGCCCGCCACGATGGGAATTGTGATTTCCTGTTCTCCCTCGGAATTGAGGGTGATCTCCTTTTCCCCGGCCTTTACTCCGGCCAATGTGACAATTAATTTTGCCTTTTCCCCGTCCATTCCCCGGTGATTTAATTTAACAGTGACAGGAATTGCGTCTTCGGCCAGGGCCACTGCGGGAAGATCAATGTTTCCGACAGAGATGTCCCTCGGATCAGTGGTTCCTACTCCGTAAGTGAATACCTTGACGCCTCGTTCTCTCAAAGATTCGGCTACCGAGGACGGTGACCTGCCCTCATTGTGAGCACCGTCACTGATGAGAAATATGCCTCCAAGATCATCTGCGCTGTGCCTTCGCAGAACCTCATGCATGGCATTGCCTATTGAAGTTTCTGGTAACTGAGGGTCATCTGCGGATTTTGAATCCTCGAGTTTTCCTGCGAAGCTGTATTTGACCAGCTCGGCCTTGTCAGCCAAATTTTCCATCAGGTTTATTTTTTCACTGTTCAGGGCCTGAGCAGCGATTTTTGATCTGGGAGTTGGGGTGACGGGATTAGAATCGGCCGCGGATTCTATTCCTGCGTCCGGCTCTAACTGTCCATTCGTAATTGCCTCCCTAGCCCTGTCAGCGACGGACTTCCTCGGATCCGCTATGCTCATGCTGGCCGAGGAATCAATGAGTACCGCTATTGTCCTCTTGTGTTCTCTTTCAAGGTTCAGCTGGATCACAGGTCTCAAAAGAAGTCCAAGCAACATGACAAAGAACGCGGCACGCATGATCATCATCAATTTGCGCCGCCCGGATGGCACATCTTCGGGAGTCGATCTGTAAGCGAGCCATGAAAGAAAAGCAAGGAACAGCGACACTAGCACTATGAGGGTCAATGATACGAGCGGAGCCAATTGAATCGATGTCCCGGTCACCGAAGCAGATTCTTCAGTGGGGAGGCCAAGTAATCTTAGTAATATCGAATTCAATTTATTTCTCTTGGCTGAATTTCTGAGACAAGAATAACTCCAGTACTGTGATGAGGGCAGCAATTAGAAGCAGAACTGGCCACAGTTCCGCGCCTTTTCTTTCGCGTTTGAGTGCCGCGGATATTTCCTGAGGGTCTGTCGTTTCCAGGAACTTTAGTGACACTTCCCTCAAGCGTTCTTTTTGGGCATCGGACAAGGTTTCCGGGCTCGATTCTCTGGGGTCACCGGATGCGGAAAATTGTATTAATTCAAACGGGTCATGAATTGTCAGTGAGTAAATGCCGGACTCATTAATGTTATTATATTCTATTGATGATCCGTTCGATTCTTCGGTTGCGCTGATTTCCGATGCCGTTGGTGAGTCATTGTAGGATATGGTTGCTTTCTTGCCGGTCCATGAGCTGGGACCTTTACGGATAAATGTCTCTCCCACATTAATGTTAATTCCGCTGTCCTGTTTGGATAGGATACTACCGAATACGCGGTGCACGATCGGGAGGAACGCGGGCTTCACTGGGAGGTCGTTCCAGTCCGTGTCCGCGGTACTACTGAACTGGTAGACTTTGCCGAGCCCGTAGTCCGACTCCACAACTGCGGCGGATCCGTCATTGTATCTGAGTGCTACCGTTGCCTTGTTTTTGCTTAATGTGTCACCTAATGAGAGTTTGTATGCTTTTAGGGTTTTAACGTTGGAGAGTGTCCCTGCTCCGGGATCGTTCCATAAGTCAACTAATGGATGATTGTAGCCGCTTGCCTGAATCGTTAAGGTATTCTCCTGACCCTGTTCTGGAATAATCTCACCAAAGGTTGCGGGTAATAACTGGGCCTTTTCATGGAGCGTTTTGTTGTAAAATGAAACGTTGATGTTTTCTCCAGGGAAAATGACAAGGCCGCCTCCGCTCTCAACAAAATTGATCAGGTCAGGAAGGAACTCGTCAGGAAAGTCAGAAACGTTCGCCAGGAAAATTGCACGGTAATCATCGAGCTGGGCATTTGCCAGATCGCCGATGCTGATCCTGTCAGCTCCAAGGAAAAATGAGTCTGTCAGTTCGGGAGGGACCGGCACTAATGCATTTTGGAGGAAAAATGTTTCTGATTCAGTGATGTCTCTTCCGGGCTGACCATCCACAAGTAATGCTCTCGCTTTATTGATTCCGCGGATGACAATTTCCCTGGAGTTATCTGTTTCCAGAGCATCATTGACGTTGATTTTTGAGCTGATTCGCTGATATCCAGGGTTTGAAAGTTCCACGAAAGTCGTGATTGTCCGTGATTCGCCGGGAGGAATTGCCTCAATGACTGCCGGGTCACCTATGGGCTCGTCATTAATACTCATTTGAACTTCCACGTCATTGGCCTCGGCATTACCGAAATTAGTAACCTCAACAGCTAGACGGACCGGCTGATCGACTGAGGCGATTGGTGTTTTTTGATCGAGCCGCGTAATAGCGAGGTTCTCGTCAGGGTCCTTTCCTACCAGAACGATGATTGCATTAGTGTCTTTTTTGCTCTGATCGAGTGATCTTGTGATGGCTTCGTACTGCCGCCATGCGCTGGCTTCGCCGTCCGTGATAATGACCAGTTCTTTTTGAGAGGATGGTCTGTCCTGCATTGTGGTTATGGCTGATTGGATTGCCGGGAAAAGGTCACTTCCTCGGTGCGTTGCTTTTGATTCTTCGAGCACTTTTTGTGCCCGGGCCATATCGTGAGTCGGTTCCTTTATTCCTTTGCCCGATGAATTTGCCCCTAGGACCATTGAGGTTGCTGATCCCTTGGGCAGGGAATTCAGGACCTCATCTGCTATTTTTCTGGCAATGCTGAACCGGTTCTCCTGCTCAGATGCGTCTTTCTTCAGCATGCTCGCGGATGAGTCTATGATGACGGATGCGGTTACCTTGGAGCTTAGTCCTTTTGACTTTAACCAATCAGTGGCCGGCCTCGACGCGGCAAGGGCAATGAGTGCGACGATGGCCATTCGGAGTAGCAGGAGGATCCAGTCTTCTACTTTCATCCGTCTCTGATTCCGTTCCAGACTGACCTGCAAGAAACGCATCGCTGCCCATTGAATTTTTTTGAAACGTCTCCTATTAAGCAGATGCACGATTATAGGGATGGCCAGGGCGGTCATTCCAAAGAGCATTGCAGGGTTGAGGAAGGACATTATTTGCTGGCCGTTTCCCGGCGAAAGGTTAGGTATGCCCCGAGGACATCATTGAGAGGCTTCGATGTGTCACATTCAATGAAGTGACTGGAGTTACGGCTGAATCCATCCTTTAGCTTTTTCTGAAAATCAGAAAATTCCTTCATGTAGCTTTTTCTGATTTCAGTTGGTCTTGTTTTGAGGTTTTCAATATTTTCGAGCCCTTCAAATTCGACCAGACCATTGAAAGGAAAGACGATCTCGTCATGGTCCAATATTTGCATGCCAATGACTTCGTGCCCCACGAACCTGAGATGTTGNACCGATTCGAGGACNGCTTCCTCATCATCAAAGAAGTCGCTNATGACTATGACTAGGCCCTTCCGNTGTGATNTGTTTGCGAGGGCGTGCAACTGTCCGGCCAGATCAGTTNCTCCTTGAGNATTAAACTGAACGAGTTTTTCCAGTATGTTAAAGAGGTGGTTNTGTGTGTTCCCTCTGGGAAGCTCTTCNCTCACCGNGTCATCGAATAGAGACAAAGACACGGCGTCGCGTTGTTTGATGATCAGAAAGGCCAGGCAAGCTGCCGCNACTTTGGCATAGTCGAGCTTGGAATTTTCGCCTGATCCATATTGCATGGACTCGCTCCCATCGACTAGGATGTGTGCCACAAAATTGGTTTCCTGTTCATATTGCTTGATGTAATAACGGTCAGTCTTACCTAGAACTTTCCAGTCCAGGTGCCTGACATCGTCGCCTGGTGAGTATTCTCTGTGCTGGGAGAACTCTATCGCGAATCCTCTGTAAGGTGACTTGTGCTCACCGGCCATATATCCTTCGACAATGAACCTCGCGGCCATNCCGAGCTTATCGGCACGGGCCAGTGTGTCAGCGTCTAGTAACTTAATGGAATCGGTGTTCACTTTGTGAACTCTTGATAGGATTGATACAAATTAAATCTGCCCTGTTACTGGGCCGGTAATTAATGCTGCGGAATCGCTTCGATAATTTTGGCAGTGATAGCATCTGAATCGAGTCCCTCACTCTGGGCTGCGAAGTTGGGAATTAGACGGTGCCTGAAGATTGGAGGAGCGACGGCAGCGATGTTACTGCAACCGACATGATTTTGTCCGTTCAGTAATGCGTGGGCCTTGGCCGCGAGTATTAGAGCGAGTCCTGCACGGGGACCTGCNCCCCACCCGAGCCACTTGTCACAGAATTCCAGAGCGTCATCGGTCCCTGGCCGGGTAACCCGTACAAGCTTTTCAGCGTATCGCATCACATGTTCCGAGACCGGCACTGAGCGGATCGTTTCCTGTATGTCCAGAATGTCCTTGCCCGAAAGTGCCGGTTCAGGATTCGTTACGCCGGACCCGGTATATGCTTTCATGACTTCAAATTCCTCTTCCTCGTTTGGATATTCGACTTTTATCATGAACATGAAACGGTCCAGTTGCGCTTCGGGAAGCGGATAAGTTCCTTCCTGTTCGATTGGGTTTTGAGTTGCCAGGACAAAGAAAGGGTCAGGGAGNGCATGATCTTCTCCGCCGATGGAGACTTTCCGNTCCTGCATGGATTCGAGCATCGCGGCCTGTGTCTTGGGCGGTGTACGGTTAATTTCGTCCGCGAGTATGATGTTGGAGAAAATCGGGCCCGGTAAGAATTTGAACTGCCGTTCGTTGGTATTCGGGTCAGAGTAAATGACTTCTGTTCCTGTAATGTCCGATGGCATGAGGTCCGGCGTGAATTGGATCCGCTTGTAACCCAAATCGAGTGACTCTGCTAAGCTGGAGATGAGAAGAGTCTTGGCCAGCCCGGGGACTCCGACAAGCAATGCATGGTTCCTTGTGAAGATGGCTATGAGGACCTGCTCTATAACATCGTCCTGTCCTATGATGACCTTTTGAAGTTCGCTTTTAACGCGTTCGGCTGAGCTTTGTATTTTTTCGACAGTAGATTTGTCGACGGATTCGGTAGACATGTGTTTTATGAGGGGCAGTAAATACTTTGTTAGAATTTCTGATTCTTAGAATTGTGATATCAAGTCATTGCTCTCAGAGCAAGTCCATTCGTAGTTTAAAACTACCAATTACTATGAATTCTCACNGTGACACCTCATTCTCAGAGGCTGGACTTAATTGGTATGAGCTCAGATTGGACGGCATGATGACATCATGCCTTCGATTTGCGCTTTTTTTTGCGTTTATTTTTCCGGCGAAGATCCGATTCGGCTTGAACTGCCTTGACATAAGATTCCATTTTTTCCGGATCATTGCGTCCCGCGAAGGCGGTGATGGCATGATCGCCAGTTGCCTTCATCCAATCGTGAAGTGCTTGTCTTAAATCTTTAATTATTTTTTGGTGATCACTGGATTCAGCGAGGTTAAGAAGACAGTCAGGATCATTGTTTATGTCATAAAGTTCCTCAACGGTCCGGTAACGCATCACATCGACCCTTTTTCTTATGGTCTCGTTCTCAGAGGCGAGTGCTAGCATTCTTTTCCATGTTGCTGTACCGTTCGTTGCAGTCGCCATGGTTCTTTTACCATTGGACCACGGATTGAATAAGTAAAGGTACTGTGCTGTTTGGACNCCTCTCATTGGGTTCCGGACTCCTCCAGAGTTTTCATTGTATTCTTTGAAAATAGCTGAACTTAACGGCTGTTTTAGTGACCCTTTAATTACGGGTAAAAATGATTTACCTTGCATGCNGCGNGGNCCTGATGGTCCAGAGTTGTCAGAATAATCGATTCCCGCAATGCTCNAGAAGGTAGGTAACAGATCGATAGCGGATACCATGTAGGAATCGTTCACGGAACCCGGTTCAGTGATGCCNGNCCAACGCACAATTAGAGGAGTATTGGTACTGTGGTGGTAGAGCTGAGTCTTAGCAAAAGGCAAAGGCATTCCATGGTCAGAAAGGAAAAAGACGACCGTCGAATTGAGGAGTCCAGATTCATTAAGGGCTTTCATTATTGCNCCTACACAGTCATCGGCTCTGCGGACCGAGGAATAATAGAGTGCCAGTTCTTTCCTTATCACGGGGTCATCGTGCAGGAACCCCGGTACCGGCACATCCTCAGCCTTGTAAATTTTGGAAGTTGGGTGAGCATCGCCCGGTTTCCAGAACGGTTTATGAGGGTCCGAAATATTAATGTTAATGAAGAAAGGTTTTTTAGCCGATTTGGCTGCGTTGATCCCTCTCTTTGTGGAATCATAATAGGAAGTAGCATCCTTCATGTGTGCTTTTTTACCATCCTTTAATAGGGTAAGATCCTCGTCCCAATTGTACGGTTGATAGGGCGTGGAATGGTTCACTTTTCCCCTAATGGCTGAATAATAACCGCCGCTTTTCATGAGGTCACAGGCCACAGGATATTTGATGTCTTTTATTTGATAAAAGCCCTCGACTCCACTGCTGTGAGGNTAACGGCCGGAGAGCATAACGTTTCTTGAGGGATAACAATTTCCGACCTGCACGTGAGCCTTTTTGAAGCGGAGTCCCTGTGAGGCTAGCTTGTCAATGTGCGGAGTGATATCCTTGATAGGACAACCAAAAGAGCTGACCGAGTCACAACTCATATCATCCACAGTGATGAGTAATATATTCGGTCTATTATTGTCCTTTGCTAGGCATTGTCCTAGGCATATGAGTAACAGAATCAGAGTCCGTTTCATTGTTGTGGATTAATTGGATTCTTTATTTGGTCACTTTTAATCTGAAGTGCCTGGACTGCTCGTCACTGGTACTGGGAATCAAGGTGAGTGTCATTGTGGACGAATTCTCATTATCTTTTGATTCTTCAATATTGAGCTGACCGATTTCATTAATGTTTTTCCATTCCTTCAGGTCAGTGCTGGTTTCAACGGTAAATTTCAAGTTCTCATCTGAGGTGTTTTTCTTGTAGTTGAAAACAATATTTTCTGAGTTGAGGGAAACGGAAAATATGGAGCCCTGATCGGTAAATTCATTTTCACTGGTCCCTACTGCATGTTCCAGAAATGCGCTCATTCCATCAGAGTCCTTGTCCGCGTTCGGATCACCAGTGAATCCATTGTCCGCTGAGTTTGGAGAAGGTTCAATGGCTATCCAGTTATTGGGGTCGTCCGGATCGGGGAGTGACCCGGGGCCGATTATCGCAAGGGCCTTGCCGCCACCGTCAGCGGTTTCGGGCCAAGGGCTCTTGTCATTGTATCTGAATTCACTGATCGTGCCGTTTTCACTGTCCTCAAGTTTTATGGTTTCGCCTCCATTGCTCAGTGCTGTTCCATCTTCAAAGATGCCCGCTACCGGTAATCCGGCGCCGAAAGATTCCTCGAATGCTTTGAGATCACGAATGATCAGTGCACGTTCTCCCGGTCCTAATGATTTAATGGATCCGTTGCTGAAATTGAAGGAGATACCGTTAGTGAAACGGATGTCAGTGAGATCCAATGATTTGCTGTCACTCACATTCATGACCTCGATGAATTCTGAGAGCCCATCACCTTCGGGATGATAGTGTATTTTTGTTATTACGAGTTGGAGCTGGGCTGGGCTTGGAGACCCTTCGTAGGAGATTGAATTGTTTGCGAGTCCATTATGGTCTAACAGTTCTAATGTTTCTCCTCGGTTAGAGAGGTGTCCCTTATAATTCCCAATGACAAAGAGCCCTTCTCCTGCCCGGGGACTCTCTGTGCGTGCACGGAATTTTGTTCTGTTGGGGCTCACATATAAGGTCCCGTTTGAAGGGATTACGGTGCCAGGAGGGACATTAAATTCTATTGCTCCTGTGAGGCGCCAGTCCGAGATGTCGACGGCAATACCATTTGGGTTCTTCAGCTCAATGAATTCCTCGTCCTGGTCACGGGATTCCGGGTTGAACTCAATGTCGCCAAAATCAATTTTCGGTTCATTGCTTCCGTTCGAATCGGGTATTCCCGCATACAGTTCAGGAACTATAAGAAAATCGCTACTGCCAACGGATCCGTTCATTCCATGAATCGCCAGCACGTTCGATCCGTTTTTAAGTTCATTCAAATGGCCGCTGATGTCATAGATCTCATATTCGTTCACATCGGCTTCGCCTGAACTGGTCGTTGCTGTTGAGTTCCAAGAGGGGCTCGGAGGCGAGTTCTTCTCGGCGACTTTCTTTCCGTTAATGTAGGCAATGAATCCGTCATCGTGCTTCATTAGNAGTTCGAGTTTTTTGTAATTGCCTGGATCATTGATAGTGAANGGGANTCGGATATATGCAGTCGCATTGATCCTGCGCATGATGTCCCTCGTGTCGGTTCCAATGAGTGGTTTGTATTTTGGGCTACTGTCGAATCCGACTCCTGTAGTTCCCGNGATCCACGAAGAGTCATCAAATGAAGTCGNTAGCCAGTCCAGATCCTCTGAACTGTCCTGAGGAATTTTTGTTTTGGATTCTGCTCCTGCGATGATTAAAGGAATTAATTCATACGACAGCTGCCCTGATTGCGGTTCCGGTAGCCTCGCGGAGGTCCCGTACATATAATTTCTTCTTCCTGGAAGATATTCATTTTTCCATCTGGCAATTCCCTCTGCCATGTCTTCAACGTCGCGGTTATTCGANGTGTAGGGGACTGANCTTCCTCTGCTCTGAACCCATGATCCCCATTTAACGAAATCCAATCTGGCGTCTGAGGGGCTGATGTCGGGCGGATCTATNAGTGCGGATTGTTCATCGAGGCGACGCTCATAATAGCGTTGNTCGTAAGGTGTGTCAGGTTCATTAAGGAACCTGTCAGTGAGTGTTCTGATCCGGCGCATTAACATCTNNTTGACTTCNGGTCTGGACCACATTTTTTGGACGAGGTTCACGCTAGTGCCGACCCTGATCACGTCAGTGCTGAAAAGTTTGTTATCAAAATATGTGTCGGTCCCGTTCCATTTCCTGCCTTGGGATAAATCAAGGTCCCAAGGTAATAGTGCCCACTCGTCACTCTTTCCGGTGTCACGGTAAATGTACCAGTTCTTCCTGTGCATGTCGGTGTTCCTGATCACACAGTTAGCCGCGGCCATGTTCACACACATTGGCAGATTGACGTTGTCATAAATGAAGTTCCACTGCTCATTGGTGTTTCCTGAATTGAGTCCTCTTATGAAGTCAGTGAGGTCCTGATTCCTTTCCTTTTTTCGGTTCTTTTTTTCGACTCCGCTATTGCCGTTGTCTCCCGATGAGAGGGTATTGCTGTAAACTTTGTAAAGGGCCCCGTCGGGGTTAAGGCCTGCCCTTTCCAGATAAATGTTATCAGCGTCTTCCACAAAATCAGCAGTGCTGAAGAATTCGCCGTTCNGCTGGACCCGGACAGTGAACGCAAAGTGGGCATGAACGCCGGACTCACGCATAATTTCCCATGCCAGCACATGTCTGACCTTGGACTTGTCTGCCCAGTTAGTCAGAAGGTCAATGTCTTTCACCCTTTTCTCATCAGGGTGCCACCTGAATCGCTGAGTTTTATTGAAATCAAGGTTATAGCTTTTCTTNATGAAGCCGCCAGTCGATTGTCCGTGACGGGAGAAGAATATATTATCGTACAGTTCACCGAGATAAAAGATAGCACCTCTGGTCCCGTTNGTTGAGCCTGCCGCGTTCGGATTTTTTAGGAACATTTCCACGACATTCATTTTTGTTTTTACGGAAGGGTTCAGAGATACGGTCCCGACGTACTTGTGAGAATCTTTGTCTGATATGAATTGAGGCTCTGAGCTTTTGAGTCCGAGTTCGTCAACTGCTTCGAACCGCCACCTGATCATTTCTCCAGCTTCAAAAGATGAACCTGGGACCGTCGCTTTATAGTTACCTGAACCGATTGGATCCTCAGTCATCTGCGTTGATTTTTCGTCATCAAACATGACGCGGTAGAACATGTTCACTTTTGAGACCTTGGCGTTTGCCTCTACCAGAGAGGCCTCAATGACTAGGTCGTCGCCTGGCATGGGCTGTTCGGGTTTCTTGGTATAATCAGAAAATATTGGGCCCGAGGCCGTTCCGTCTGAATTTGGTTTTCCCGGAGTAGGTTCCGAGAAGTACCCCTCATAAATTTCCCCTACCTTGCTCATTCCTGCAATCAATTCTACCTGAACTAAAAAGTCAGACCCGCCGGTCGAACTGTTCATTCCATGAATGGCTAATATGTTCTGTCCTTCATTGAGTAGATTTGTAAAATCAGAAAGATCATGATCTGACGGATTCCTTAAGATATCAGAGTCTGGCCTTCCGGACCTTGATGATCTGGAATTCCAATTAGCGGGCGAGGGTGAATTGTATGATGCGATTTGTACGCCGTTAATGAAGGCAATGTAACCGTCATCGATTTGAGTCTTTAAATTTAATGTTTGTAAGGTCTTTCCGGTCGAATCGAACTGAAAGGGAAAACGAAAGAACCCCGAAGCATTTATGCTTCGCATTTCGTCACGAAGATCAGTCGTTATGAGGTCTTTTAGTGTACCGTTAGAGCTTTCCCATCCGAGTCCACCGGGCCCGGAATTCCACTCAGAGTCGTTAAATGAGGGGTCAGTACTGTTCCAGTCCTCTGGCAATTCCCCTTCAGATTTTGGGATGAGGTACTTGGCAACTGAATTTGTTGAGATTAATTTATTCGGAACAATGTTTCCAAAGCTACTGATTCCGTATGATTGATCCTCGTTCTGTGAGGGAAAGGCTGGGGAGAATTCTGTGATCCTCGTTGTTCCGTCAGGTGCAACTAGTGCGAGATATTCCCCCTTAGCGTTCAGTTCAAAATCAGTGTGCAGTGGCGACTCTGGATCAGTACGATCTTTTCCAGATGCGAATATAATGATTCTTGAATTTGGAGCCATGACAATCCTTGGGAAAGTCCACTTAGTCAGATCGCCTTCATCGTCCGTTAAGTGATATCCTCCAATATCAGTAGACTCATTGCCTTCATTTATTATTTCTATCCAGTCTGAAAATTCTCCATCCTCATCAGGAAGGATCGAGTCGTTCGATGCCATGAACTCAGAAATTGCTGGGCCTGCATCAAGTTTGACGGCTGAGAAGAAAAGAATTATTGGTAGTAAAATGGAGGGGCGTAACATGGGATTGAATACTGGTGGGGTATATTAACATATTAACTTTAACAGTATCTGAATCCGATTGGAATAATATAGTCGACAGGTTGTGAGGTTGAAATGTCCGCCTTTTTCATTAAAATAATCGGTATAGGACTATAACATTACGTTTGATCCGTTCCCTTTTCCCTGACTTTTATATGAAAGCCTTAGCTCCTTATAGTTTTGTTCTGATAATTTCACTATGCCTTCATGCAACTTCCATAGCTGAGCAAGTTGTTTTCAGTGAGGTCCATTATAACCCAAAGGGGGACAAGCCCGAATATATTGAAATTCAGAACCTGACGGCGACCCCTAAGGACATTTCCCGTTGGAAGATGAGTAGCGGGGTTCAATTTGAATTTCCTGACTTTGATGCGGCCGAACCTGAAAGGGCGTTCCTTGAAAAGTGGGAACGTATTCTTCTTTCCTCCGTAGATGAACAGACTCTGAGAGAGGCGTATCCAATACCAGCTTCAGTAAAAGTGTATGGGCCATGGGAAGGCAGTTTGAATAATGGGGGAGAGTTGATTGCCCTGGAGGATAAGAACGGAGTAGTAATGGCTGAGCTCGAATATGATGACGATGGAAGCAAGTGGCCCATCGCGGCTGAAGGGGCCGGACACACTCTGAGGCTTATTCATCAAAATCGTGGAGCAAAACATTGGAAGAATTGGGGATTGAGTTTGGCTCCTGATGGGACTCCCGGTGAAGGGCCCGCTGAGGACGCGGGTCAAACCACAAAGATCATCGGATTAGGTTCGGTTTGGAAATATGATCAGAGCGGTGCGGATAATGGGACCTCATGGAGGGAATTGGAATTTAATGATTCGGCTTGGACTGAGGGACCGGGAATTTTTGGCAAGGAGGGACTCTCTAATAAGATGCCGGACCCTGGTTTTCAAACGCCCTGGACCACGGGCGGTAAGTTCACCTATTACTTACGAAAAGATTTTAATTGGAGCGGAGCATTTCGTTCTGCGAAAATTATAATGGACGGTGTCTTTGATGATGGGATTGTTGTCTATCTAAATGGTCAGGAAATTGGCCGGAAATTAATGCCTGCCGGTACCGTTAACTGGCAGACTCCGGGTCAAAGAGGTGAGGCCAAGTACGGCTCAATTATTCAGGGGGACATTACGGGTCTGCTCAAATCAGGGAGGAACGTTCTGGCCGTGGAAATTCATAATGAAAGATCAGGCAGTTCAGACATTGTGTTCGGAGCCGATGTCTCCATATCTACAATTCCGCCTGACCTTACGCAGTTATTGACTGTCAGTGAGTTGCATTTTGATGATGAGGGGACTGTTGACTGGGTCGAATTGCACGTTCCTAGACAACAGGAAGTTTCTCTTAGCGGATTCTCTTTGGCCACGCTGGAAGATTTTTCCGATGCCATTGACTTGGATGGAAGTATTTCTGCTGGTGGCTACAAGAGCTTTGAGACTGACTTCAAAGTTGAGGATAATGGCAATCTGGATATTTATCTCATTTCAGGACAAATCGTTATTGATGCGCACCGATTTGATAGAGACCTGGGAGAGGAGTCTTTTCAATCTGTCCCAGTATTTAAAGATGCTCCGAACTTTCGTAAGGAATGGTACGGGGGAACCGGTCATACCAGAGATGCGGTCAATGATCCGGTCAGAAATACAAATATCGTAATCAATGAGATTATGTATGACGCTCCATCGGATGGGAGGACCGCAGAATTTGTTGAGCTCTTTAATCGAGGCTCAGCGGTTGTGGATTTGAGTGGTTGGCGTTTTGTTGACGGGATTGGATTTGAATTTCCGGCCGGCACGACTCTCGGTCCGGGGGATTATATTGTTGTCGCGGCTGATGAGGACTGGATGCGGGAAAATTATGGAGACATTCCATTGATAGGTAATTTTTCTGGTCAGTTAAGAGACTCTGGTGAGCTTTTAAGGATTGAGGACGCGGCAGGTAATTTAGTTGATCAGGTCTATTACTATCCTTCCGGTGATTGGCCAGAGCGTGCGGATGGAGACGGCAGCAGTATGGAGCTTAGGCATCCTGACATGGATAATGATTCTCCAGTTGCTTGGGCAGACAGTGACGAGTCTCAGAAATCCAGAATGCAAACTTTCACCTACACCGACATTTTTGATAGAGTGACATGGAGCCCCTTAACGAGTGGTCAGGAGCTTCATATGCATCTGGTCGGTGATGCCCATATGCAGATCAAAAACGTTTCGGTTAAGCTGAATGGGGCAGGCTCTAATTTGGTTAAGAATCCATCCGTAATGTCGCCTGACAATAACAGTTCAAAGGGTTGGGTTTGTCAGGGAACGCACTGGGCCAGCTTCGTTGAAAATGGAGTATTGAATCTGGTTTCAGATGGGCATGGTGACAACAAGGCAAATAGGGCCGAGGTTGATCTTGGAAATCTCAGTTTTGATAAGGATTACACATTAACTTTTGATGCTAAGTGGATCTGGGGTAAATCGAGACTCATTGTACAGACCCTAGACCATGGCTTTGGGACATCATTCCACGTTCCCATACCAAATGATTTAGGAACGCCAGGGAAAGTTAATTCACAAAGGATCGAGTCTCCTGCACCTACTCTCGTTGGTGCCATTCATGGCCCCGCGGTTCCCGCTCCTTCGGAGCCGGTTAAAATCACAGTGAGTGTCGATTCATCGTTAAATTTGAACACAGTTAGAGTTTTCCACCGTGCTGATAATAATAGGGGCAATGGGAACTGGTTAAGGACAACAATGCACGATAACGGTTCCTCTGGTGGTGATGTTCTAGCGAATGATGGAATTTATACTGCCACTTTAAATGACTATACTAGGCAGGGCAATATTGCCCAGTTTTACGTTGAGGCAAAGGCCGTGGGTGGCGGAGTTACTATGATGCCGAAGTTGGGTCCGGACCGGCCGGCTATGTTTGTAGTCGATGGGCGCAAAATGAAGGATAATCTGCTCAGAGAGCGATTCATAATATCCAATTACGATAGGAGGGCTTTAGGTTCCGGCGGCAGCTCCGAATATAAGTACAAGTTTCCGCGCATGTCGAATCACTTCTTTAATGCGACTTTTATAGCCAATGAGAGTGAGATTTTTTACAATGCAGAAATACGAAAGAGTGGCAGCCCTTTCACGAGGGACGGAGGCAATTCATTAGCTCATGGTAAGTGGAAGCTTCCCGGTGACAGGTTGTTTCGTGAACGCCGCCGCAGTGTTTTTGATGCATCGGGGACATCTGAAGGTAGTGGAACGCCGCGCTTTTATGATGACCGGATTGCTCGTGAATTTCTTTACCAATTGGGTCATCCGGTAAATGAAATGGAATTTGTTCATTGGGTCGTTAATGGTGATGCGTTCAAGCTTCGTGAGAACCATGAGCCTATATCCAATGATTTTATGAATCGTAATTTTGAGAACGGAAGTCAAGGGACACTTTTGCGTATCGATGATGAGTGGAGGTTCACTAATGATGATGGAAATTCGAGGCAATCTCGGAACGCTGACTGGTCATACAAGAACAGTGATAATCCAATCCAGTATCATAGTGAGTGGTTAATGAGATCTCGTGAACAGGACTATGATTACAGTAATTTTATTGAGTTTGTACGTGCTATTGGTACCCGAAAATTTGATGAGGAAACCATTAATAGGATGGCCGATAGGGATATGCTTTGCATCAATGCTGCGGTCCGAGGTTATGACGCCGATTGGGATACAATTACTTTAAACCGTGGTAAAAACGCCTATTTTTACAGGCCTAAGGGAGGGAAATGGATGCTGATCCATTGGGACGGAGATAGGGTATTTGGTAATGCAGGTGAAACTATCATTGGCGGTCTGAGTGGTATCAGGACGTACTTTGATAAGCCCTACATTAAGCGTTATCTGAATTATTATCTGACTGAGCTTTTGACTAAACTTACGAAAGGATCTGCGAGGACCGAGGCATGGATGAGGTTCGAGACAGAGGCCGTTGCAGGGACCGGTATTACGATGACTTCGAGCCATTATAGGAATTGGTTCAACAGTAGAGAGAGCAGGGCCAGGAGTCACATCGGGAGCCCATACAACACTAAGTTTAATATTCTCACAAGAAACACACCAACAACGAATTCGGCTGTCAGTCTGAATGGTACTAGTCCCTCAACAGTGTATGATGTGCGAGTAGTCAATCAAGAGAATGCAGTTTCAGAGTGGACCAGTGCTGATGATTGGAAATTAGATAATGTTTTATTAAAAGAGGGGCAAAATGTTATTGTGGTCGAAGGTATAAATCACGAGGGCAAAACTGTTCATNCAAAAGAGTTTAAGATTGTAAAGAATAGGAATGCTCCTCCTGTCATATCGGTAAATTCTAATCCCGCTTCACGTAATCTAATGACAACCGAACTGATTGAGTTTGATGTGAGTGAGAGCTTTGATCCTGAAGGAACAGAACTAACGTTCGCTTGGTCTGTTCTTCCGAAACAAGGAGTCGTGCTATCAGGTGCNGATTCTAAGGCTGTCATATCATTCGCAATTCCGGGTCAATATTCTGTCAATGTTAAAGTTACTGATGGTGATGGAGGTGAATCTGAAATTGTTCGACAAGTCACAGTTTATGGATCTCAAGGATTTAGTTCCTTTAAGCAGAATTATTTAGATGATTTTTGGGAAACAAAAAATATCGAGGTCGAAGATAATACACCAGAAGGCTCGTCCTATTCATTGGAAACTGTTGATGGGCAATTGCACATCAAGATAATAAATGACAGGGATTATCCGCTTGGCCTCCCGGACGTATCCCTTCCACCTGCAAAGAATTATGTGAGTCTGGGAGATACTTGGAAATACAATGATAAGAATTTGGACTTTGGGGTCGAGTTTTCTCGTATTGGCTTTGATGACTCTTCTTGGCTGAGTGCTCCGGGGATATTTGGTGTTGATACTAGGACCTTTCCAGATCCTGGCCTTCAAACTCCTCTCAATAGAGATTCTGNAAATAATTTGCTCACTTATTATTTCAGAAAGAAATTCGATTTCAAAGATGATCCGATAGGTTCCCTGATTACTCTTGAAGCAATTTTAGATGATGGGGCACGTTTTTGGATAAATGGTCAGGAAATACAAAGAGTACGGTTACCTGCTGCTCCTGCCGAGGTGGATTGGAAGACTAGAGCTAGTTCTAGTGTTTCTTTTAGAGATGAAGGTAAGTTATTGCCTGTGGTTACTATTGATGGTTCCGGTATTTTAGTGGAGGGAACTAATGTATTAGCGGTTGATTTACATAATTCTAGTGCGGGCAGTTCAGATATCGCAATGGGTGCGACTCTTGACATTGCGGCTCAACCTTCAGGTGCTGGTGGCGGTGGTATAGGATCGACAATTCATCCATGGATAAAACGTGATATACCAGATGATGGGGATTGGATCCTTCAGACAGATCTCGAATTGTACGGCTTACAGTTTGGTGATTTTATCACTGGTCTAATGGTCGAGGTGGAGCGTGATAATAAACGTTTCCGATATGCTGTTGGAAGTAAGGGAGGCGATCAGCTTGCCGTTGTTCAAGTTACGCCCGCTGCGACTACNGGTACTCTGTTCTCGCTNCCTTATGCGTTGACTAATGATATGACTGTTAGAATGAAACGTGAAGGGAATGATCTTGTGTTTGAATGGAGGCCTCAGGAACAATTTGAAGAAGTGTATCGTCTGAGTTTGCCTGAAGGAACTAAAGTCATTGATGGTGGTCCCTTTGCTGCAACTAAGGCTCCATTGGAACTTAATGTTCTGTTTGATTATGTTTTGCTCTCGTTGCCTGATTCAGCCTCGTCTAGTTTTGATCAATTGCTTGTATCGGAAGTTATGTACAAACCTAATGGAGGATCTCAATATGAATTCATTGAGCTGTTCAATGCAGGNNATTCTACGATTAATCTGAAAGGTTTCAGGTTTCCTCAGGGGCAACCATTTGATGAATTTGTGTTTGGTGACACTCAAATGGGTGCAGGATCATATCTGTTGGTAGTTAATGATATTGAATCATTTCGAAATAGATATGGTGAAGGACTAAACTCTTTAATTGCAGGAGAATGGAGCGGGGGAAGTTTAAGTAACGGAGGAGAGGTTATTACTCTTCTCGATGANCAGGGATTGACGGTATTTTCTTTTGAATATGATGATTCGGAACCTTGGCCAACTTCTCCAGACGAGGGTGGCAATTCCTTGGTTCTTTCTGATCCCCAATTGGGCGGGGTTTCTAATCCAGTAAATTGGTCATCAAGTATAACCGTTGGAGGATCTCCAGGAGCAGCAGAGAGTGTTACCGCTTTCTCTTTGTGGTTGAAGGAACGAGGAGAGACTGATCCTTTGTCNGTCAGGCAGGGTGAAATTTTAAATAATTTATTTACCTATGNATTCGGTTTGGATGTTTCCAATGCAAGACCTGAAGATGCAGTCCCTTCGCCTGAGGTGATTAATTTACAGAGTGAAGATTATCTCACAATCAAATACCATAAACGAATTTCAGATCCTGATATAACTTATGAAGTGGAATTCTCTAATGATGGAGCTAACTGGTCCAGTGAAGGNTTAAGACTAGTTCCTTTGCCTTCCAAGATTGTTGCTGATGGAGTCGAAGTGGTTGCCTTTCGAATGGAGAGTCCATTAAATTTACTGAATAATAATTTTCTGCGTTTAGTTATTAGAGTTCAGTGATTACTNATTAATTAAATTAAGGAGTTCTTCTTTTAGTGATTTGCTCACTATTTTTGAAAAGTCCTGAACACTTAACTCATTACCAGATTCATTTTTTATACTGGTCATTTCTGNNCCGCTAATTCCACACGGTATAATTTCATTGAATGGGGAAAGGTCGCCACAAACATTTATTGCAAAACCATGCATTGATACCCAGTGCCTGACTCCAACTCCGATCGAAGCTATCTTACGGTTCTTGCACCATACACCAGTGAATCCGTCACGAGTTGTTGCATCGATATTACATTCTTTGCATGCATTAATTAGAGATTTTTCCAATGATCTTAAATAGATATGTANGTCTTTTTGGTANGATCTAAGATTCAATATAGGATAGCCCACTAATTGCCCTGGTCCATGATAGGTTGCCTTTCCNCCNCGATTNGTTTCAAAAACAGGATAGGGTAAATCTGGCTCGTTCTTTTTGAGGCTACTTTTGTCTCGGGTCCTTCCAATTGTATAGACAGAGTCGTGCTCAAGTAATAATAGGGTATCTTCAATTTTGTTNTTGTAACGATCTTCTACNCACCGGTTCTGAATNTCGAGTCCGTCACTGTAAGNGATNCGCCCCAGCCACTTTTCCTCAATAACTAGCGAGCATTCNTTCATAAAAAATTACNGATATAAATGGTGTATGTTAAATGGGTTCCGATTTTTTTCCTGTGGATGCATCGATTCCATTTTTTGTATATATATGCGCTAATCCAACAGCGATAGCATCAGCGGCATCTGGGGTAGGAGTTTCCTTTAAGGATAAAATAGAACGTATCATGAACGCGACTTGTTCTTTTTTTGCGGCGCCTTTACCGACCACGGCCTGCTTAATTCTTTTGGGAGCATACTCATATACCGGAATGCCATTAGAAGCAGCGGCAATGATCGCTGCTGCCCTAGCTGCGCCCATAGTAATTGCAGTCTTATAACTTTGCACATATATGACTGACTCTACGGCGCATTCATCGGGTTTATATTTTTCAATTATTGTAGTCAGTTCGTTTCTAATATTGACTAGGCAAGATGATTGTAATGCTTTTTGTGGATTGCGAATAACTCCAAATGTCAGGGCTTTATTGGCGTCTTGAGTTTCTTTTCTTTCTATAACAGCAAAGCCTGTTTTCCTCAGTCCTGGATCTATTGATAGGATTTTCACAAAAGATTATCTGGGTTTACAAATTTGTTAGTCAAAATGTAAACATCATCGGATTTAACGTCTTCTTCTCCGGCCACCACCTTTTTTCCTCCTGCTGAAGACTTTTGCCAGTTTTTCTGGAGTTGGAGCATCTTCATCGAGAAGAGTAGTGTAGTGATAGTTGAAACCTTCTATTTTGCGGCGTTCAATCTTTTGACCAATGAAACGTTCTACTGAAGCGGCATGGTCTAGTTCATCTGCAGCTAGGAGAGTAAATGCATCACCTTCCTTATTTGCTCTTCCTGTCCGACCTATTCGATGAACATAATCCTCAGCATTTTCAGGGACTTGGTAATTGATGACGTGTGAGACATTGCTTATATCGATGCCTCTAGCTGCAAGGTCCGTTGCTATGATTACATCAAAATTGCCTTTCTTAAATCCTTCGAGGGCTTTTTCTCTGTCCTTTTGACGTATGTCGGAATGCATAACGGTTATTGAGTATTGCCCCTCCTCGTCGGCAAGGAATTTGGCTAAGGAGTCCGCATCTTTCTTTGTCCTAGTGAAGATCATGACGCTATTGAAATTTGTTTGTTTTATTAGGGCCAAGAGCAGTTCTTCGCGTTGGCCTAGGGCAACTGGATAGAAAGCATGACTGACAGTCTCGGCGACTCCTTGCCTTTTACCGATTTCGACTTCAGTGGGTTCATTCAATGCCCACTTTGCTAGGCTATCAATTGCTGGGGGCATGGTCGCTGAAAAGAATAGCGTTTGACGGGACCTTGGTGTTTTCCCGACAATTTTTCTAACATCTGGGAGGAAACCCATGTCGAGCATTCTATCAACTTCATCAAGAACCAGTATCTCTATCTTATCCAGTTTTACTATTCCCTTCTCCATTAAGTCGATGAGTCTGCCAGGTGTTGCGATTAAGATATCAACACCAGATTTAATCCCATCTATTTGTTTTCCGTAACCGACTCCGCCATGAATTAGAAGACTCTTTAAATTCGTGCCACTTCCCAATAATTCTAAATTATCCAATACTTGTGATGCGAGCTCTCTAACCGGCTCAAGTATCAAGCAACGCATTGATCCGTGCTTGTCCAATTTGTGAATGATAGGAAGAGCAAATGCAGCTGTTTTTCCTGTGCCTGTCTGTGATGCACCTATGACATCTTTCCCGTCAATGGCAATCGGGATCGCTTTTTCTTGAATAGGCGTAGGAGTTACATATCCGGCACTATTGATACCGCTAATGACCTTCTCTGATAGGCCTAATTTTTTAAATGCCATGATTCTCTCAACAAAATGGAGAGGAGGGCAATCGGCAAGATGTTTATTTCACCAGAACGATGCCTTAAACAGTGTTAAGTAGAGGCTTCACCTCTTGCCATTACCACTTTTCCTGTTCTTACAGTTTCAATGATCTCAAATTTTGAAAGTAATTGCACTGCGGCATTTACTTTCTCGGAATCGCCATGAATCATTGCAATGATAGAGGATTCAGTAAGATCGACTGTTTTAGAGTTAAAATGTTTTATTATCTGCAGGATTTCGCTCCTCTCACTTGGGTCGCATAGAATTTTGACCAGAGCTAGTTCTCTTGTGACTGAGTTTTTTTCCTGATGTTCATAACAATGAATAACATCAACGAGCTTATTGCATTGCTTGATAATTTGCTCTAGACCGGCCGGATCACCGCTGATTCCAAGAGTTAACCTTGAGAACTCTGGGATTCTACCGCGAGAAACTACTACTGAATCTAGGTTGTATGCTCTTCGAGCAAATACTTGGCAGATTCTCATGAGAACTCCAGGTTCGTTATTTACGAGCATACTGAGCGTGTGGCCTCCGACGATGTCGGGAGCTGGCGGGAGTTTAGAATCTGTGGTGACTATTTTTTTAGCCATAAAAAATTATTAATTGTTGATTTAATTTTTAAGTCGAACCGACAGGCTTTGCCATTTTTTCCTTTGGAGGTTCTGTTAACATGTCCTCCAAAGCAGCGCCTGCTGGAATCATTGGAAAAACGTTTTCGGTCTTTACGCATTCTGCGTTAATGACACAGGGGCCTTCATTATAAGAGATTGCTTTATCCAATATTTTTCCAACATCGGCTGGTCTTTTAATATTAAATCCTTTTATTCCATAAGCTTCGGCAAGTTTTACGAAGTCGGGGTTCCCATCCAGATCAACACCTGACTCTCGGTTGTCAAAGAACAGTTCTTGCCACTGCCTTACCATTCCCAGATAGTGATTGTTTAGTACCAATATTTTAACCGGCAAATTATGCAGGGCCGCAGTTGCCAGTTCACACAAAGTCATCTGGTACCCTCCGTCGCCGACTACCGCAATTACTGTATCGTCGGGACGCGCCAATTGAGCTCCGATGGCGGCTGGAAAGCCAAAGCCCATTGTTCCCGCGCCTCCTGAACTGAGCCAGTTGTAAGACTGATCTGTTTTATAAAACTGTGCTGCCCACATTTGATGTTGGCCCACATCAGTAGTAACGATAGCTTTACCTTTAGTAATTTGGTAGATCTCATCGAGGACTTGTTGCATCCTGAGCCCTCCCTGTTTGCGGTAACTTAGCGGGTATTTTTTCTTATAGGAATCAAGTTTTTTCAGCCATTCAGTAGTTTCCAGAGGAGTTATGTGCTTGTTTAATGAGGTCAGTGCAGCCTTAGCGTCCCCTATGATTTCAACATCAGGACCGATCATTTTATTTATCTCAGAGGGGTCAATATCTATATGAATAATTTTAGCATTTGCGCCAAACTTATCTGCTTGACCGATAATTCGATCATCGAATCTTGACCCTACATTTAAGATGAGGTCGCATTCAATCATTGCCTTGTTGGCATATGCTGTTCCATGCATTCCCAGCATTCCAAGAGACAGTTCATGCGTTTCTGGAAATACGCCTTTCCCTAAGAGGGTCGAAGTTACTGGACAGTTTAGTGTAGTTGCTAACTCCATTAACTCCTTGTCTGCTCTGGCAATCATGGTGCCATGACCAGCTAAAATGACAGGCCTTTTAGAATTTGAAATAATTTCTATAGCGTTAAGTACGGCATTCTCATCAATTTCAAATGCACTTTCGGTATTATAACCAGGCAACTCAAAGTCAGGATCTAGATCACCAGTGAATTCGTTCTGACTAACATCTTTTGGGATATCAATTAATACTGGTCCGGGTCTTCCTGTAGTGGCGATATGGTATGCTTCTTTGGCCACTCGCGGTAAATCGTTTGTCTCTCTGACTAAGTAGTTATGTTTTACTACCGGCATTGATATGCCAAAAGTATCAGCTTCCTGGAAAGCGTCTTTACCCAGCATCCAAGTGACCTGCTGACCACTCAGTATTATCATTGGAATCGAATCCATTTGAGCCGTCATTATGCCGGTAATAGTATTGCCTGCACCTGGGCCACTAGTGACAAGGACAACAGCAGGTTTGCCAGTTGCGCGTGCATAGCCATCCGCCATATGACATGCTCCTTGCTCATGCCTCGACAAAACGAATTTCATGTCGGATTCTACAGTTTCTAGTGCATCAAAAATAGGTAGTGCAGCACCTCCGGAATATCCGAAAATGTACTCAATTCCTAAATTTTTTAGCGTAGTAATTAGTGCTTGTGCGCCGTCCATTTGCTTTATCTAGTGTAAAATTGCAATAATTTGGCAAAACAATCGATTCTTAATTAGATTTTTCAACAAAAATTAACAAATTTAGGCAAAGTAGAGATTATTTAGATGAATCAACCTTTGAAAATTGATAAATTATAGCAAAACTGTATTCATACAGCTAATTGGAAGATCAAAATTGATTTAACCATGCTCATAGTTGAATAATTTCTGATAAAGAATCCTTTAGCCGAATAAATTAAGTTTCGAGGCTTAATAATTAGATTTTTCTTTTCTTAAAACTCTAGGGGTTAAGAAGTCAATTCTCTTGGTGGGTTTCCCTTTTTTTGATTTTCACCCAAAAAATCAAACTTAAAACAAGCAGAAAAAATATGATCACGGATCCACCAAAACCAAAAAAATTATTGCTGGTCTTTTGTTCTTCAGGCTTAGGCTTAGGCTTAGGCTCAGGCTCAGGCTCAGGCTCAGGCTCAGGCTCAGGCTCAGGCTCAGGCTCAGG
>PAPL01000071.1 GCA_002708885.1 Verrucomicrobiales bacterium
GGGTTCGTCACATTACCCAATAATGCTGATTCGGACAACGACGGTATAAAGGACGGTGAGGAAATAGAAACTCATTTAACGGATCCCTTGAAGACAGATACGGATAATGACGGCGCACTTGACGGGTACGAGGTTGCCAGATTCTTTGATCCTCTAGATCCTGACATTAATCCGTCCACGCTCCTCGCGGACTCATATGAGGAATATTCAGGTACTCAGGGCCAAGATGACTGGAACTATGGTTACCGGAACCTCACAGCTGATGGCGGAGAAATAGAGGAATATGACTCAGTCGATGACTTTGTTGCTTTTGATGAGGCTGAGCATTGGAGGCCTAATTGGAGGCTAGCGCCGTCAGCTGCTCCATGGACACTGTTCAGTGGCCCTGAAGGGAGTCACCCGAACGGAACCAACAGTGCACCTAATGAGGAGCACTGGACTATCCGGCGGTGGACAGCATCTGAACTAGATTCGGAGACACCATTGGGTCTTACATGGCATACGCGTAAAACGAACCTCAATGGCGGCGGCGTGACTGGTAGTCTTTACGTGAACGGGTCGTTGGTCGATACGCTTTCAATTGCAGGCAATGACGGTACAGGAGAAATCCGGACATGGTATGCGAACTTAAATCCGGGGGACATTGTTGATCTGGCCCTGACACCAACAGGCCCGGACGGAAATGCTTCGGACGGTTCTGACGGGTCCGCGAATTGGTTGCGTGTTGATACCCGTATTCCTCCCGGTGCAACGCAGCCTGACGGTACTCCTTTCCTTGCGGCCCTTGCTCAGGGATTGCAAATCACCAAAATTTTATATGATTCCGAATCGCCTTCTCTGGTCGTTACTTGGCCGTCAGGAAATGGCCGCAATTACGCAGTTGATATTTCAACGGATCTTTTGGTCGGCGATGATGAGGGGAGTTGGGAAGAGTACGATGACAGTATCCCTGGTGAAGGGGAGGAAACAACTTACGAGATCATTATTGAAGAGCCGTTGCCTCCAAGGTTTTTTATTCGTGTCCGTGATGTTACAGAATAACCGAATTCGGATTATGAGTCATGGATTTCCGCTTTTGTGAGTGATCTTCATGGAATAGAATATATCCGGTGCTATTAATTTTCAGATCATTGGTAACAGTTTTACTGTTCTTATCCTTTTTTCTTACTTCATGTAAAAAGAAGGAAGAAATAAATTCAGGGTCTGAGACTAAGGAAATCAAAGAGGCCAATGATCCGGTAGTTCCAGGGACAGAGACAGTGGTTCCCTCATATGATCCGGGAAACGGCGGATGGAAGATTGAGGAATGGAATAATGAAATTGTCGCTTATCTTAAAAAGTTAAGTGACAAACTCATCAGTAATGGGGATTGGGAGATTTTTACAAATTCATTGTGTTCTCCGGATTTCCAAGGCTCGTCTCTTAATTTTCCTAAAGTTTATAAATCTCCCGATCAGGGTAAGGTCATTCTTCTTGGTCCTGAGAATGAGCCGAAAAAGAAGAATGTTCTTTCCGAATCTGTTAGTGAACTTCTAGATGATCATGGTTTGAGGGGCCGCGTGGAGCGCTCAAGTTTCAAAGTCATTGATATTAAAGTTTCAGGCAAAAACAAAGTGGACTCTGAGGCAATTGTTCATTTTGCCGGCCGGCACGATGGCGTTTACCGGGAATTGAAGGGCCGGATGAGACTGGAGTGGGGATTTGAATCCGGGCTGATGAAACTTCTCCGCTCAGATGGTTCTTTTAGTGCAGTATATTCCTCAATCGGACAGTTCGTTGATGTTACCGAGTCCGCATTAGGTGATGTTCCCGAATTCACTGAACAATTTTATAGGGGCCAGGACCATTGGACCGGGCGTCTGGAAATGCTGACAGGGATTGATGTGGGGGGATGGCAGGGAATAGCGGTTGCCGATGTTAACGGGGACGGGAAAGACGATTTGTATGTGGCGCAGCCCGGTGGCTTGCCTAACCGGATGTATGTGAGAAATGATGACGGGACCTTCGAGGACCATTCAGTCTCATCAGGAACAAATTTTCTGGATTCTTGTCATGGTAATCTTTTCGTTGATCTGGACAATGACGGGGATCAGGATTTAATTTCAGGGGTTCTAGATGGCGCCATTGTCATGGAAAATGACGGAGAGGGGAATTTCACTAAACGTGCCTCGATGCTTCTTCCGGCAGCCGTTCCCTATTCAATCTCAGCAGCTGATTATGACATGGACGGAGATCTTGATTTTTATGTTTGTTGTTATAATAAGAGGCCCGGAGTGAATCGGCATCATATCTTTGCAAGGCCGGTACCATACCATGACGCAAATAATGGGGGTCGGAATGCTCTGTTCCGCAATGAGGGTAACTGGTCATTTCGGAATGTGACCATGAGAGAGGGGCTTGACGAAAATAACCGTAGGTTCAGTTATGCCTCATCATGGGAAGACTATGATAATGACGGAGACCTTGACCTTTATGTGGCAAATGATTTCGGGCGCAATAATTTATATGTCAATGACGGCTCATCGATTCGGTTCAGAGACGTTGCCGAGGAGGCCGGAGTCGTTGATATCGGTCCCGGGATGTCAGTTTCATGGGGTGATTTCGATAATGATGGGGAACCTGACCTTTATGTGGGTAACATGTTTTCATCTGCGGGGCATAGAATAAGTTCGCAGGACCGTTTCCATGAGGATGCGGATCCAGCAGTTAAGGACCATTACAGGAGACATGCTCGTGGAAATTCATTATACAGGAACCGGGGTGACGGTACTTTCAGTGATGTGAGTATAAGTTCCGGGGTCAGTGTTGGCCGGTGGGCATGGTCATCTAGGCTCGGCGATATGGACGGTGACGGTTATCAGGACATCTACGTTGCTAATGGGTTTATTACTCAGGAGGACCCCGGAGATTTGTGAAGCTTTTATTGGCGGCAGGTCGTGTCGAAATCACCTCTATCCCTGACAATTAATCCTGATACTTCGTATCTGGATTCTTTTTCGAGGCTCGCTCAACGCATTCGGTTGGGAAATTCTTTTAGTGGTAATGAACGTAACTGTGCTTTTTACAACTTAAGTGATGGTAATTTCACTGAACTTTCCTATTCACTTGGCCTTGATTTTCTGGACGATGGTAGGGGCCTTGCAGTCACAGACATTGATAATGATGGTGACCCTGACTATTGTGTTACGAACCGGACCGCTCCGCGTCTCCGATTATTAAGGAATGATCTCAAGACAAATAACCGCTGGCTGACGATTCGGCTTTATGGTGATCCTGAGAAAAAATGCCCGACCGATCCTTTAGGGGCCAGGGTCCGGATCAAGGTTGGTACCAGGACCATCTTCCGTACGCTTTATGCGGGAGATAGTTTTTTAAGTCAATCAAGTAAGTGGCTTCACTTTGGCCTCGGAGATTCAGGCGACATTAGTTCAGTAGAGGTTCGTTGGCCTTCCGGGCAGACTGAGTCATTCACTGGAATGTTTCCTGGTCAGAAGTTCATTGTCAGGCAAGGGAAGGGCGTGGCGGTTCTCGTTAAAGAAACATCTTCAAAGAGTGCACTGGTACCGGCATTACCGGAAATACCGGAACCGGTCGAGGCTAGCAGAATAAGGCTTTCACAGCCTTTGAAATTGCCTGCGGAATTAAAATTTAAGGGCATGGATGGGAAAATGTCCTCCATTGATGAGTTAACGAGTGATGGGCCGGTACTCATTAATTTATGGGCCTCATGGTGTGCTCCATGCATAGCGGAGCTTGGGGAATTTGGTGCTGCTGAAGAGAGATTTCGTGATTCAGGAATGAAAGTCCTCGCCCTTTCATTGGATGGACTCTCTAAGGACGAGGATTTTCGACCCGAACGGATCAGATCGGTTCTGAAGGAATCAGGTTATGTTGGAATGGCCGGATTCGCTGATGCTGATCTTGTCAGAGTTTTGAATGCATTAATTTTGGAGACAATTTATCGTCACCGTGACCTTCCGGTCCCGGCAAGTTTTCTGATAGATAAGGGTTCGTGGCTCACTGTGATTTACAAAGGTCCTGCGGACGTGGATCTGGTTCTCAGGGACCAGTCCAAAGTGGGCCTCGGACCACAAGTGGCTCTTCGTGAATCCTCACCTTTCGGAGGGATCTGGATCGGCAAAGAATTTAAAAAGGATCCGATTTCGGTGGCATCGGTATACCGCAGATCCGGTTACATTAATGATGCCGGAGATTATCTTAAGGGTTTTATTTCTTCACATAAGATCATACCAGGCAGTGATCCCGGTTCCCGGAAATCTTCACAATTATCAGAAGTGCATTTTTTTCTTGGTGAGATCTTTTCAGAACAGAAACAATTCCGTGATGCACTCACTGAATTTAAAGCCGCATCCCATCTGAATCCCAGCTCAAAGAATATGCTGATGAGAAAAATCTATGCGCTTGCTCAGGCCGGAAATAAAAATGCTTCCATAAAGGAAGCTCTTGGGATAGTGGAGAAATTTCCCAATGACCCCAACGCTTTGACTTTGTTAGGGGATGTGTATTATGCCCTTGATCAGATGGATGTGGCAGCGGAGGCTTTCAGTAAGGCTCTTGAAATAAATTCAAAGACCATTCCCGCGCTTCGGGGCCTTGCTCTTATACGGTCAACTGCGGACGAGAAGGAATTAAGGAACGGTGCTGAAGGGGTCAGGCTCGCGGAGTTTCTGATGAAATCTCCCGGAGCGACCCAGAACCCTGATCTTATTAGAATACTGGCCGCTGCATACCTTGAGTCCGGAGACTATGATAAATCCATAATTCTGGCTGAGAAGGCATTTGCAATGGCCCATGAGGAGAGGCTATTGACTCTGATCGATGAGATTCAAAGTCTATTAATTGCAATAAAGGAAAAGCAAAAAGAATAGAGTATTGAAGAAGATTATTTTAATGAGGAAAGAAAGGTTTCAATGGCTTGCTTATTTATCAAAGACCATCGAAGGTCTTTAACTCATTATAATGCCACTAGTTGATCGTTTAGAGCGTAAATTTGGTTGGATTGCGGTTCCCGGGATCGTCAAGATCATCATGACTTTTCAGGCATTGGTATGGCTCCTTTCCTCATTGCGTGGTGATAATGACCTGCTTTTTAAGATTTTTCTGCACAAAGAATCAATTTTAAATGGAGAAGTGTGGAGGCTAGTCAGTTTTGTAATAACGCCTCCAGTAGCACCTGGATTGGACGGTACTATCTTCATGTTTTTTGCCGTTTTCTTTTCAATTTTTCTTGGCAATATGCTGGAGAGTATATGGGGGAGTTTTAGGCTGACTCTTTATTTGATTGGTGGGGTCGTTTGTATGGTCATTGCGGAATTTGTTATTCCTTTTCCACTAGAAATATCTCCTGAATATCAGAACAATATAATATACCTTCATAGTTTGAGGAGTTTTCTTCTAATCGAGTCCATCCTCTTTGCCTGCGCAGTGTATAATCCTCATTACGTCGTGAGGCTCTTCGGTATCATTCCCGTTAAACTGTACTGGATTGCTCTTTTTGGAGGAGGCTTACTGGTTATTAAGGCGGTTGATTCCCTGCCACTTGGAGTAGTTTTTCTTATTTCGCTGAGTAATTTCTTTATTGTATTTGTTCCGGGAATGAAAAGGTCCCTGCAGATGAGGGCTCAGGTAGCGGCGAGACGCACCAGATTTGAGGCTGCTAAGGTTCCTGAAAACGAGCCGTTGCACNTGTGCGCCGGTTGTGGAGTCACTGAAAATGACGACGAGGATCTAATTTTCAGAGTCGCGGATGATGGGGAGGAGTATTGTGAGAACTGTCGTGGGAAGAATTCAAATCGAATTAAATCATCGGATCAGCTTATCGTTAAGAANGAGGACGGGNCACGGNCCCAGGTCAAATCAGAGGATGAGGATCCGGATCAGAAAATCGTACCCGATGAGGCTCAGGAACAAAAAATGGTAAGCCGCTACAAGGATAAGAAAAAACGTCCCGGCGGATGGAAAGAGTAAGGTCCGAGATCNTACTCTCATATAGAACAGTAACTATTATTTAGTGCTGAAGTCTCTTAATGCGTCAAGTTTTGCTAAGGCCCGTCCGTCTTTAATGACTTCGAGTGCCAGTTCAAAGCCGTCAGTCATGTTGGACGCTGAGCCGCAAATAACGAAACCGGCCGCCGCATTAAGAGCNACGATGTCACGCTTCGGCCCGGAGTCAGTTCCNTTCAAAATTGAGGTGATGATTTGAGCGTTTTCTTTTGGGTCACCTCCCTTAAGTTCGGAAATGCCGCAGGTCTCAATGCCAAGGTCCTGAGGTATGATTTCCAATTCATTNACGCTACTCCCGTCCCACTCTGAGACTCTGGTATTTCCGGAAAGAGACAATTCATCNAGTCCTTCCCCCTCTTGTCCATTACCATGAACTGCCCAGGCCTTCTTTCTGCCTAGACGGCCAAGGATCTCAGCGAAAGGAGAAGTGAAGGCNGAATCAAAGACTCCGACTAATTGATAGTCCGGGCGTACCGGATTCAGGAGAGGTCCGATCAGATTGAAAACGGTCCTGATTCCTTCCTCAGCCAGTGCCTTACGTACAGGAACTACTGCCTTGAAGGCNGGATGATAGAGTGGGGCAAATAGAAACCCTGCTCCATTTTCCAAGACACATTCACGTAACGCGGGAACNGGCAGATCGATGGGGACTCCGAGCTCTTCTAGAACGTCTGCTCCTCCGCTNTTGGATGTGATTCCCCGGTTCCCGTGCTTCAATACGGTCAATCCNCCNCCGGCCAATACAAAGACCGATGCTGTGGAAATATTAAAAAGATCCAGCTTATCGCCGCCGGTCCCGCAAACATCAATGGTCGGGCCCTTGCAGTCTTCGGGGCCGAATCCAGGATCGACTGCATGTTTCAGAAAAGATTCTACGAAAGATGCGATTTCAGCAGGCGTTTCACCTTTTTCCGAGAGGGCCTTTAGAAATTCAGTTTTAGTGGCTATTTCATCATTTTCATTAAGTAACGCCTCCGCAGCCATGGCAACTTGGCTCTGGCTCAGATCATTTCCGGACTTAAGGGATTCGGTNAGTTCAAGCATACTCCAATGATTACCTTATATTATGATTACTCACAGTCTAAAATGAGACATTATTAATCAAATTTGGATTTGAATTATTCATTAAATTCAGATTTGGTAAATAAATACCATTAGAAGTGAGCTNTAAAGACCCTGAACAGATTTGCCTAAAAGGATCATTGATTCTTGCTGATCCNTCTTTAACGGACCCTGGTTTTGAGCGTAGTGTCCTATTACTCACGAATCATAAGCATGATGACGGAGCGGCCGGGTTNATTCTNAATAAGCCAATGGGAAAGAAGGTATCGGATCTGATTCAGATCGATGCGATGAGGGAATTAGGTGATTTGCCTGTATTTTTGGGAGGGCCTGTCAGTTCTGATCAGTTAACCTTTGCTTCTATTAATTGGGACGCGCAGGGAGAGGAGCTCGGTTTTGATACTCATTTATCCTCTGAGGAGGCACTGCATCGTTTGAGGGAGGGATTTTTTATTAGAGCATTCGTCGGATACTCCGGCTGGTCAGAGGGGCANCTCGAGTATGAACTTCAGCAGCGTTCCTGGATAACCCGGAAGCCGGTCCCGATAGCGGCGAGTTTGGATGCGGATGAAGGCCTGTGGAAAGATTTGCTTTCCACGATGGGGCCTTATTATAAAATGTTATCTTCTTTTCCGGACCGGCCTGAGCTTAATTAATTTTTCAGGGAAACGTTCCTCACGGGCCGGGTGATTCGACGCCAAAGAAATTCAAGTTCAGGCGCGATTTCAGAAAATGTTTCCTCTTCGGAATCGGAGGCGTTAATGATCGACTTGCCTGCAGCAATTGATGCGAGTTCTTCGCGGTCCAGTTCCAGTATATCCAGATTCTCTTTTGCGCTTCCGTTCAATGCATCAAACTGAAAGTTTTCTTCACCAGGAGATTTGAAGGCAATGACTTTGGAGTTTTGCATCGGGCTATTCTCTGCCTGATCGACTAGGGCTCTCCAGTAGGGGATCCGGTCAGCCGGCTCGAATCCGAAAATAATTTCCATTTCGGGTGAGAGCCAAGAAGATGCTGAGGAGTTTCCATGAACATCAAATTCTCTATATTCAATGATAGGAGATCTTTTTCCCGCCATTTCGAGGGTATATCGGATCGCCTCGGTATCGAATAGACTGTGCCTGCTCGAATACAGTTCATTTCTTTGATCAGCGAAATCCTTCACCGAGCTTGGTGCATTTATATCGGGTTCTTTCCAGGGTGACTCGGCTACGGTTTGTGTGGTTTTAGCTTGGCCGGATACGTTCCTCTGATTGACTGAGCGCATCATTTTCTGAATTCGCTGCAAAGTTTCAGAGGAGTTTTCGTGTTGAGCGGGTTCTGTTCTTGTTCTGGTGACAGGTTCGTCCAGTAAGACTTTATCCGTGACGTTCTTTAGCCATTCCGATGATGCCATTCTCAGGACTTGGCGAGGGGAGGGGAGTCCATCCTTCGGACTTGCCTGGTAGAGTTTTCCTAAGCCCATCCTTTCAATGAAATTATGAGCGGTGCGTGTCTCAATCCCCACACATTCCATGCGGTACTTGATGAGTTCTTCAGCTGATTGAATTGAGATGCCATTCAGCCTGATATTTCTTTCATTTACTCTGTCCCTGATTGCGGAAGGGATGGCGTTGGCGAAAGTTGAGTTCCATAGGTCATCATTGATTGAAAGAATGATCAGGGGAACGACGCTTTGCTGGGCAATGTCTGTGAGGAGCTGTGTGACTTTGAGGCTCTGTTCCTTGTTGTTATATAAGAGGTCAAGATGATCGAAAATAAGTACTAGGGACTGGTCCCGCATAATAAATTTGTTAAATTCCGCTATGCGGCTCTTTGCATCCTCTTCATTGAGGAGCATAATTTCTTTTTTTATTATTTCAGGGTCATCGAGTTCGCACCCATAAAGAATTTCAATCCAGAATTCACAGGATTCTTTTGGAAGTCCCGTCTTATCACTGAACGCAGTGACCAGATGAGGGAACAGGGCGCTAATGTTATTCTTGAACCAGTTTGCAACGAGAGATGAGTCATCTTTAAGATTGAGCATCTTGCCATAATGCTTATTGAGTCCATTAATTGCGGTTGATTTATTTTGGACGGGTACAATTTCACCGGTGACGAGATTACATATGAGATCGGCAAATAATGATCTGGTAATTGTCGCCAAAGAAGAGAACGGCTTTTCGGGGGAGCTGTCTGAAAGGATCGATAATATCTGATAAAGAACTGATCCATAGTTGCATTGTGAGTTTGCTGTAAGATTGATATGGACCGGTGTTGAAATTGCGGCCTGGCTTGTCATGGCCTCGGCAATGAGGTGTGATTTTCCCTGTCCTGAATCTGGTGAACTTACCATTAGAATTTTGCTTCTCTGGTAAGTGGACTCGTTGGCGCGAATGATTTGACCTCTAATTAATTCAAGCTCCGTAGGATAAAGTGAGATTCTTTTGCCTGACTGATAAAATGAGTCAGGGGCAAATATAGAATCCTCAAATGGGTTGTTTCGGGTCATCAAGGAAGAGTCAATTACTGACAATTCGTGTTAATTACGGAAATACTGATAATGTCCCGATCTTACAAATTTTCTGAGTAAATAACATATAAAACAGAGCAAAATTGAGAATCGTATCATATTTTTCACTAGATGTTTGTAATTCATGGAAATGAGGCGCTAGGAACCTTTTAATGAAGCTCCGTCCGCTAAAGATCAGTGAGCCTTCGGGCAATCCAATTCAGTTATTGCTAAGATAAAAAGGAAAAATATCTTTCATCAGAATAACTTTGTGATACAAAGTTATTGTAATGAAAAATTCAGATCATGCCTTAGAGCATTTGAAGGTCATTCGGGGAATGATGGAAAAGGCTACTGTCTACAGAGCCCTATCGGCCCCGGCGGCTATTTTTGGAGGGTTCCTGGCAATTTTAATTGGTTATTATTTCTTTGCTCAGGACCAGAAAGAGATTTATCTGAGCGGATACCATTTCTTTTGGACCTGGGTAGTTGCTCTTGTCGTTGCAGATTCCTTCAATGGTTTTTTGCTATTTAGGCGGGCCAGAAAGGAGGGTATTAATTTTTTATCTGCGGGACTCAAGCATACTTGCTTTGCCTGTGCTCCTGCTGCCATTGCTGGAGGTATTATTTCTTATGAAGTGGTCGAACAGGAAGTTGAACTTTGCGCCTTGGTTTGGATCCTTTGCTATGGAGTAGCGATTTTAGCAATGGGGGGAGCGGCTCCACGTTCTTTGAGGCGATTGGGTTGGTCATTTCTGACATTCGGAATCATCATATTTTTAGTATGGATGAAATATGGTCCTGCCTTATCTCCAGGGCTGGGGATTCATGGTCCCGTCGGTGCTGCTGGAATCATAATGATGTTAACGTTTGGCCTTCTGCATTTAATCTATGGTTTTAGTGTTCTTTTACGTAAGGGCGAAAAGGATCCTGTTTCCTGAAGGGCATGCGATATGATTGATTTCGATAAGCTTGATAAAACCATTCATGAGAGGGGCAGACTTTCGATCATGACAATGCTTGCCTCTAGGGGCGAATGGAAGTTTCAGGAGCTCAAGGATCACTTGAAAATGAGTGATGGTAATCTCATAACTCACCTCAGATCCCTTCAGAAAGTAGGATATGTCAGTACCGAGAAAGAGGTCAAAGGGCGTAAGGTGACCAAATATTTACTGACCCGTTCAGGGAAAAAAGCATTCAAGGAATATTTGAGGCTACTTGAGCAGATTGTCATGGAGGGGAATTCATAAATATAAATTTTTTTGTAAGAACACTTTGCCACACAAAGTATATAAGTTAATGCAGATAGAAAAAGAAGAGATGAATCAGTTCAATGTACATTTGGCATCCCATTACGGAATGTGTTTTGGTGTGAGGGATGCCTTGGCAGCAACTCGTAAGGCATACGATGAGAATGATGTTACGGTTCTGGGGCAATTAGTTCATAATCCTTTAGTCAGTAAGGAATTAACTGAGAATGGAATCAGAGAAGGTGATCTTGATGACTCCCTGATGGATGTTAGTGGAACTGTGATTATTACAGCGCATGGAGTATCCGGCACTGATCGATCTCGCTGGGAATCGCCTCACCGGAAAGTCATAGACACAACATGTCCGCTCGTCAATAAGGCACATGCGGCTCTCTCCTCTTTAATTGATTTGGGATTCTTTCCAGTTGTCATAGGTAAGAAGGGGCACGCAGAAGTTAATGGGCTCACGGGTGACTATCCTCAGGCAATTGTCATTGAAAGGGAAGAGGACATATCGGATGTGCCTCATGAGGGAAAGGTAGGAGTCGTTTCACAAACTACTCAGCCCATTGAAAGAGTTAATGAATTGGTCGAGAAGATACGCTCTTTAAGGAGCGCATGCGAAGTGAGGTTCATTGATACCGTATGCTCTCCCACTAAAAATAGGCAGAGAGCGGTGAAGGATTTGGCTGAGATTTGCGATTTGATTGTGGTTGTTGGCGGTTCTAACAGTAATAATACTTCGGAATTGGTTTCCGCAGTGGAGCAGCTCGGAGTCAGGGCAATTCAGATCGAGAGGCCCGAAGATTTGATGCTTGATTGGTTTCTTGGAGCTAAGAATGTGGGAGTCACTGCTGGGACTTCAACATTAAATCAAACAGTGTTAGGTGTTTCTGATCGGCTAAGAGAAATGTCGAAGGAATTGATGCTCAAAGATCGGAATTTAAATGGGAAAGAGGAGATATTATGCTGAATTAAGAGTTTTAGGTTCTTTTTTAAGGCATTATGAGATTATTATGTAAATTTCAGGGAATCATTGATTATTTTGTCTCTAGGATTTATTTTGTTTTTATGAAGCCGACTCAATTCCTCGCATTAGGATTTTCACTTATCCTCTCATCATCACTTCTGATGGGACAGGACCAACCTCTGACCCCGACCGAGAAGGCTCAGATGCTGGAAGCCGTTAAAGGCATAAAAGGCAATGTGAAGAAGGGCCGGTTCGGTGTTCATAACATGGCCATCTCTGCGTACCGGTCAGCAGCAGCTTCAACAACTTCAGCGTATGAATTTTATTTAAAGTGCTACAAAGAATTAAATTTCACAAGAAAAGGCGCTCGTGAATCCGAGTACCGTGATTGGAAATCCAAGAATAAGGATTATCTAAGCTCTAGGGAACATTCAACGGCACGGCGTTTGCAGTTACAATTCCTTGTTCTTACGCTCAGGGCAGCGCAGATCCCTGAAGACAAGAGTAAAGAATCACTTATCCCCGAGTTGACCACGTTAATGGATAATTGTTTGTCTGCTTACCCTTACCTCGGTAGCAAGGCCAGAAGGATTTTGTTTGCAGGGGCAACGGGTTCCACTTTTGCTGAGGTATATGATTTGCAGTCGACACTGAGAGCTCTCAAAAACTGGCCACGTGCACCAATGGACATTAGTGGTATTTATGAGTCTACTATTCTACCGATTTATCGTACCCCTGAAAGGGTCAAGGAGTTAACTGCGGCTTGGGACAAGAGAATTTCTCAGGAAATTACTTTGGTAGCAGCGGCGGACAGTACGGAGGCTGAAAGGGATTTTACAATGAAGACACTCCCGAAATTAAAGTGGGCCAAGTACCTGGATTTGCTCAGAGCCGGAAAGACAAGAGTCGCATTAACCTCAATGGTTTCTCTGGTAAAGAGTAACCCCGAGCATCAGCAGATAGACGCATGGCTCGAAGAATTGGAAGGCTATCTTTCAGGTGAAGTTACTCCTAGTTCCTTTGAGGATGCAGCGAAGGAGGCTGAAGCTCTTGCTGCCAGAAAAAAACAGAACGGTGGCGCGGGTTCTCCTGCAGGAGCAAANCTTGAAGGTGCCCAGAAGGCACTTGAGAATCTGAACCTTGGCGGGGGCCGAGGCNGCAGAGAAATTCCAAGAGACATTGATGTTGATAGGATCCGCGAGCTCTTTAATCGACGTTAGAAATTCATTCTAGTCTGTTATTCTTAAATTGAAGACGGGAGCCCCTTTGGGTCTCTTGACTCATTAATTNTNAATTGCGGAAAGGANAAATGATCTTTTTTCNNAAACTATTTGCAGGAAATTGTAACGTGTCCTTGACATCTAGTTAAGATATGTAAAATATCTGCTCACACTAATAATGTCTGTGACTATGAAGAAGATTAAGATCCTAACATCCATTACTCTTATTTCCCTTTTGGGTATTTCCTGCACACAAAAGAAAACGGGTCCACTAGTTTACAAAGGTAAGGGGGCGCAGCCTTACGGTGATCCTTATGCTTCGGCCGGGGAATACAATAATGTCTATGATCCTCAGTCAGGTGGAGGGGATGATTTTTACAGTGAGCCAGTAGGTGATCCATACGTTCCTCCGGGCAGTGGTGATTTTTCTATACAACCACCACCGCCCCAGCCCAAGAAAACTTATGCTTCGAGCCAAAGTGTTCACACAGTAAAGAAAGGCGATACTCTTTATAGCATTTCGCGGAATTACGGTACGACCGTAGCTGCTCTGAGACAAGTCAACGGTATCAGTGGTAGCCTTATCAGGATAGGTGAAAGGATTTCAATTCCTTAATTTTAAACTGTAATTTTTCAAAGGGTTCACTCGCGTTAGCGTGTGGACCCTTTTTTATTGGCCGAAAACCTCTTTAAGAAAAGCTATGCTTTCCTTTGCGATGGTTTCAGGGTCCGGGCTATAATCGAAAACTTCGACTGAGACGTATCCCTGATAATTGACTGACCTGAGGGATTCGACGATTGGACCGTACTGAACTTCTCCGGTCCCCGGGCCTCTGAGATTGGGATCATTGGCATGGAAGTGAGCAATGTACTCGCTACTTTCGCAGATTATTTCAGGTATAGATTTTTGTTCGTCGCTCATCGCCTTCACATCGAGGTGGAGTCTGCAAGATGGGCTGTCAACTTTAGTGATAAGTTCAATCGTCTCCTCAGCCGTGTTCAGGAAATTGGTTTCTGTTCTTGCCAGCGGTTCCATTGCGATCGTGACATCACATTCCGATGCCGTTTCACAGATTTTAGAGAGAGTCTCAGCTGAACGCTCAATTGCATCGGCCCTGTTCCATTCAGGGAGAATGTCTCTTTGCTTTGGGCTTCCCCATACCATGACTTTGCCATTCATTGCCGCGCAGGTCCGTACGAGGTGCTTGCCGAAGTTAATTGTGTCTTTTTGTAAGAGCGGATCATCAGTTGTGAGATGAAGCCAAGCAGGTTTGACGAGGAGCCAATGCAGTCCGACCACTTCGAGACCTGCAGATTGAGCTATTTTGCCGATCCTTGAAGCATCACTTTCGCTGATGTCCCTCGGATCATCATTGAGGGTAAATGGTGCAATTTCAACACCATCATAACCGCTATTCGCAATGTGTTCGCAGGTGGCATCGAAATCCCAGCCCCCATAAGTTTCATTACATAGTGCAAATTTCATTACCTCAGAGATCTTCTTTGCTGGCGCCGATGTCAAGGGCTTGTGTGCCGAAGAAGTTGATTTTCTNTACAATTCAGANCTTACGGTGCCAAAGGACCTTAAAAGCCTCTCCCGCACCGTGTGGATCGGCGGATGGATCCGAGGGAGAGTCTGTGAGCCCGTGCTCCGAAATAAATTCGCTCTGTGTCTGATATTTAATTTCCTTTAGACCATCTAGAAGGATGCGGTTTCTGATGTCAGTAAAGTCAATGTCGGANGTGATGTCTTGGTGACCTNGCCTTGCGAGGATTTCATGCATTTGTTCGAAACGGTTTTGTGCAAAGTATGCACGGANAGTTCCCTTTGGNCGTCTTACATAAAGGTTGGGAAACTTGTCACCATAGTCAATATTCAGCATATGACCCTCTTTCCAGAACCNTGCCCATGACTCGAACCAGTTAATGAAATCGTCATGCCTTTCTATCCGTTGCCCTTCCTTAAAATGATGTGATTTCAATAGGGAGGAATTTTTTGGGATTTGGTAATCATCACCCNCGAATGTANTCCATTCATTNTTTTNAAAACGTATCATTACTTTTCGCCATCTTTCTGTCTGTTCTTCCCACTGAATTAACTCGNCNGGGAAAGCATCTATTANCTCATTGGATATTATTATTGCTTTTCCNGANCAGGATNTCAGAGCGGATCCCGGGTCCCTGTGCCATTGAAATCGCTTTCCTTTTCCTAAACGCTGAACCTGGAGTTTGAGAAGGGGTTCTGACTTTTCAACGATATGGTACTGCATTTTTAGGCGTGACCAGAAGCCGATCTTTTTAACTATTTGCTGGGCCAGGGACCCATTACCTGCACCGATTTCAATGATTGAGTGGGGAAGCTCCTTGTTTTCCCTCAATATCTTTCGGACCCAGGACGCGATTGCATTTGCCAGTGAGTGATTGAGTGTGCTTGAAGTTGAGAAATCTCCGGTCCTCCCTACTTCCCGGATATTGGTACTATAGTAACCGCCATTAATATCGTACAGGGCACTTGCCATGAAGTCCTTGAACGGGGCCGGTCCTGAATCAATTAACCGCTTGCGGAGAGAATCCACGATGATGGGCTACTTTGGTTTTTTTTTACTGCTCTTTTGCCAGTTCCTCACATCCCTTGATGTCGAGTTTTCCTGAGGCCAGAGAAGGTATCTCTTCTACTTTCACTATTTTCTTAGGAATCCAAAGGGCAGCAACACCAGAATCCAAAAGTTTCTGTCTCAGGGCCTTTATGGAATCATTATCCATTTCGACTGAACTGAGCATTACAAGAGCCTCACCTTTGGCCTCGTCAGGGACTCCCACGATAGCGATTTTCTTTTCCGCTTCAGAATCATAACCGAGGGCCTTGTTAACATGTGCTTCTATCGTCTCATGAGGAACCATTTCGCCGCCTATCTTTGAGAATCTTGATAGTCTTCCTTCTATGTACAGGAAACCATCCTCATCGACTCTTCCGATGTCTCCAGTCCTGAACCATTTTTCCTTAATGACGTCATTGGTCTGTTCAGGCAGGTGAAGATATTCTTTGAATATGTTTGATCCCTTTAGCCAAATCATTCCGCTCTGATTGATTGGTATCTGAGTATCGTTATTAGTGTCGGTGATTCTTACAGCGACTCCTGGAAGGAACTGACCGACCGATCCGAACCGTTCACTGGGAATCAGCTCCGTGTTATTTTCAGTCTCTACATTTGGGATGTTCACATTTGAAACGGGAGAAGTTTCAGTTAGTCCGTAACCTTCCATTACTTTCTTACCGAATTTTACCGAAAAGGCTTCTGCGAGTTTCTGAGGTAGTTTTTCAGCGCCGGTCACCACATATTTAATGGCTTCAAGTTTTTCCGGATCGACTCTTCTCATGTAGCCTCTGAGAAATGTGGGGGTGGCCAGGAGCAGAGTCACTTTATGTTTTTGAATAAGATTAGCGAGCTTAGGTGGATCTAAGGGGCTCGGGTAGGTGACAAGATCGACTCCTTCAAGCATGGGGTACCAGAGAGTGACTGTTGATCCGAAACTGTGAAAAAGAGGCAGGCATCCCAGGACCTTGTCGTCGTCATTGAGTTCGAGTCTGCTTCCGAACTGTGAAACATTGGCGAGAATGTTGCGGTGAGTGAGCACCACGCCTTTTGGGTTTCCTGAACTTCCACTGGTAAATAAAAGAACAGCTTCCTCGTCACCTCCCTTTTCCTCTATGCCCAGCATCTTCGCTAGTCTTTTCGGAGAGAGAAATTTCAAAGCGATGAACCATAAAGCGATTTTTTTCTTCTTCTTCAGGTCCGGGAGAATTTTTTCAATGAAAAGGATTTTTTCGTCATAAGGCCAAGGGAATCCCGGATACTTCTCAACGAATGCTCCTGCTGTGATGATTTTGTCCAGATCAGCCTGCTCGATTGAGGAGGTAACGGCATCAGAGCCTGCAGTGAAGTTTAAATTGACTGGGATTTTTCCCGAAAGTAGAACTGCAAGATTTGCCACGAGGCCGCCCTTGCCCGGTGTCAGTACAATGCCGACACGGTTCTTTTTGGTTTCTTCTCGGATTATACGACTCAGTGCTGCTGCCGCCGCAAAAACTTTAGTAAAGACAAGTTCAGTGCCGTCATTTCCATCAAAGATAGCGGTCTTTGATCCATAACTTTTCAGGCCTTTAATAATCGAATAGGGCAGGGAATCATTAAAGATACCGTGATTACTGAATGCTTTTTCTCCGGCCTCAAGTAGGGACTCCTGATAGTTTGAAACTGTAAGATTGGTCTTATCCAGAACCTTGCCATAAGAATGGGTCGTCCCTTTGCCCTTATCTATGGATAACTTGGTCTCTGATAACTTTTCTATGAAAATAGGAACGCTCGAAATTTCCAGTTCGAGAATTTTTCTGAGATGATCGGTGGGGAAATAAAAATTAGCTCCGTTCTTAACTGAAGTTCTGGACGGAATGAAAATGATTGTATTTTCTTTCTTTTTGAAAGGCTCGATGGCGGATCTTAATTCGTCACCGGATCCGGAACTGAAATTGAATGGGATCACGTTAGAAGCGTTAGAATCTAATTCCAGTTCTTCGGTTCTGGAATTAGATGAATCGAGCAGAAGTACCAGTTTCGATCCGGAACCTTTAATGTCTTCTGAAATTAATAATAGATCAGATTTGCTGATGCGATTAGGTAACAGAATGAGGCATTCTTCACCGAAACGGGGCTTCGATCCGAGTTGGGTAAAATTATTGGTCATTACGCTATCGGTTTCTGTTCCTGGCATCTTTTAAATGATTAATTTTCTTCCCCGTAATGTTTACGTGTTAATGATTTACACGGCAACGTATTGGAATTAATAATAGGTTAAGATTAAGTGCTTTTTAACCCAAGAGATTTAATCATTATTTAAATATTTATATATAGCCCCATGAATGATCAAAACAGTGAACCTGAAAGTCCTCCGAATCTTTCAGGTTCTGGAATGACTAGGCAGGAATACTGGAAAAAAAATATCTCCTGTGTTTTAAGGTTATTGGTGATCTGGTTTGTTGCCTCTTATGGTTGTGGGGTCCTGTTCGTTGAGCAAATGAATAAGATTTCCATTGGAGGGGCGGAATTAGGATTCTGGATGGCGCAGCAAGGTTCTATTTACGTTTTTGTGATTCTGATCTTTGTTTATGTTCGGATGATGAATCGACTTGATCGTGAGTTTGCGGGCACTAGTCAGGAAGGTGAAAAAGTTCAAACCGAAGGGGAGGATCGCTCATAATGGAAGTTCAAACCTGGACCTATCTCATCGTTGGTTTTACCTTTGCTGTTTACATTGGCATTGCTATTTGGAGTAAGGCCAAGTCCACTAAGGAATTTTATGTTGCCGGTGGAAACATCAGCCCGATCTCCAACGGCATGGCCACGGCCGCTGATTGGATGAGTGCGGCTTCCTTCATTTCAATGGCAGGGCTCATTGCTTTTTCTGGTTATGGGGGTTCGGTTTTTCTTATGGGATGGACAGGAGGTTATGTGTTGCTCGCTTTCTTAGTGGCGCCGTATCTGCGCAAGTATGGTAAATTCACTGTGCCTGAATTTATTGGTGAGCGTTTTTATTCCAAAACCGCGAGATTAGTGGCTGTTCTTTGCCTTATCATTGTCTCAGTCACCTATGTCATTGGGCAGATGAAAGGCGTTGGAGTTGCCTTTTCAAGATTTCTAGAAACGGACTACAATACCGGGCTATTCATTGGAATGGGTATCGTATTTTTCTATGCGGTCCTGGGTGGGATGAAGGGCATCACATATACCCAGATAGCTCAGTACGTTGTTCTTATCTTTGCATACACGGTCCCTGCTATCTTTATTTCACTGGAACTGACCGGCAATCCGATTCCTCAACTTGGCTTCCTTGGTAACGTTTCGGATGGTACTCCATTATTGCAGAAACTGGACACCGTGATCACTGACCTAGGGTTCGGTCAATACACAAATAGTGTGCTGGGAAGTAAATTAAATATGTTTGCTTATACCCTTTCGCTGATGATAGGCACTGCTGGTCTTCCGCATGTTATCATCAGGTTCTTTACGGTGAAAAAAGTCAGTGATGCGCGTCTCTCAGCTGGGTGGGCACTGATCTTTATAGCTATTCTTTACACTACAGCTCCGGCAGTCGCCGCTATGGCTCGATTGAATTTCACCAAGACTATTCAGATTGAAAAGGTCGGGGAAGTTGCAGGAAACATTGAATATGAGAAGCGTCCCGAATGGTTTAAGAACTGGGAGAAGACAGGGCTCCTCAAGCATGAGGACAAGAACGGTGACGGGCGGATCCAGTACTACAATGATGCTGATAATAAATTTGCCGTTAAAGTCTCTGAATATGGATGGAAGGGGAATGAAATGACTCAGGTCGATAGGGACATTATGGTCTTGGCAAATCCTGAGATTGCAAAATTACCAGGATGGGTCGTTGCCCTTGTCGTTGCCGGGGGATTGGCAGCGGCACTTTCTACGGCTGCTGGGCTTTTACTCGCAATTTCCTCATCCATTTCGCATGACCTTCTCAAAGGGATTTTTCGACCGCAAATCACGGAAAAGCAGGAACTGAATGCGAGTCGGATTTCTATGGTTGGAGCGATATTACTCGCTGGCTATTTTGGTATTAATCCACCTGACTTTGCAGCGGGGACTGTTGCCATTGCTTTTGGTTTAGCGGCATCATCGATATTTCCTGTTCTGATGATGGGGATTTTTGTAAAGAAAATGAACCGTGAGGGTGCCATCGCGGGAATGGTTGCCGGTCTTGGAGTGACTTTACTTTATGTGTTCCAGCACAAAGGAATTATGTTTATTCCCGGCACTTCTTATATGGGAGGCATGGAGGATAACTGGTTCTTCGGAATCACACCCAATGCTTTCGGTGCAGTTGGGGCCATAGTGAATTTTGCAGTAGCCTTTATGGTATCTAAACTGGCAAAGGATCCTCCTGAGGATGTCCAAAAGCTTGTTGAGGATATTCGACTTCCACAAGTCAACGAAAATTAGTCTGAGTCATTCATTTGATCCAAATCTTTTGCTGAGATGGTAGTGATTGCTGCGCATCGGGGACATTCAATGTTCACGCTTTCTTTGTCGCCTAAAATTTCTTCTTTGGAGGCCGTTGCTAGGGCATTGATGAGGCGCTCTTTTGAACATCCGCATTTGTAGCTGTAATATCGTTTTTCGAGTAGACTCAGTTCTTCGTCTTTATCTAGACTTCTGATCGCCTCATCATTCAAAGAGAGTAACCAATCCTCATCGCACTCGGGCTGAGCTGAAATGAAAACAAACTCTTCCTCCGAATAATTAAAGAATCTGGCGGTTCTCTGTTCGCTTTGCAGGTAATATTCCTGGATTATCTGAAAGATGTTTGATGAGGATTTGAAATCAATTGCGCTGCGTCTGGGCTCCTTTGGGAAATTATTAATCTGAGTAATAAAAAGGTTCTTTTTATCGTCTTTAATTCCTTCAGTGAATAATCTTCCGATGATATTACCCTCGTTACTGTTGCCGGTAACGAACAGATTCATTAGAGGTTCGCAAAAATGAATGGTCCATGCGCTGACTTCGTCCCATGGCCTCGAAGCAAGGTGCAGGGCAATGCCAGCCAATGCATCTTTTAATTTCTGGTCATTGTCAGGGCTCGTGGTTATCTGGTGTTGCATTAGATGAAGATAATGATCCATATAGACTGGACCAAAGTTTCCTCGAACGGCTAATGCGTTTCGATGGCGGATAAAGTAGCAACGGACCTCAACGGAGCTTTCTTCCTGAGCATTGTTATTTTCCATTAAAAATTATTTCGAATTATTCGGTTATGGGGAACAGTGTTATTAGTTAACTTTCTATTGTGTCTTCAATAAATCCAGAATTTTTACTTCAGGCCTATCGGATGGGGATTTTTCCTATGGCGATGGAGGAGGGTGAAATTGGCTGGTTCAGTCCTGACCCTAGAGGCATCATTCCGCTCGATTCTTTTCACGTTCCCAAGAGTTTAAAAAGGGTCATAAGTTCGGGCCGATTTAATGTTCGCATCAATGGATCTTTCGGTGATGTTATCGATGGGTGCGCTGAGCGTGAAGAGACATGGATTGATGAAACGGTCCGAGACAGTTATTTGAATCTTAATGGGAGAGGATATGCGCATTCGGTGGAATGTTGGCTGGACGGTGAATTGGCTGGGGGGCTGTATGGTGTCGCTATTGGTGGGGCTTTTTTCGGGGAGTCCATGTTTTCACGTGAACGCGATGCTTCTAAAGTGGCGCTCGTTGCCTTAGTTGAGCATTTAATCAAACGGAAATTTATTTTACTTGATACTCAGTGGACCACGCCACACCTGAAGCAGTTCGGTGCCATTGATATCGCTAAATCGGAATATATGAAATTACTTCACGAAGCCATCGCGATGGATGTGAGTTTTGTCTAAAGCTTGGAGCAGTAGCTTTTTTATTTTGTGATAATCTTAAAGTTTTCCCCTCTTCCTTTTTCCCAGGCCCTGGCCACGCTATCGTACAGGCCGTCAATATTTGAACGGACAGTGAGGCGGAACTCCATTGTTCTAGCATGAGTTGTGGATGGGTAATTTTTCACCACTTGATCCCAAACGTCTCCAGCGCCTGCTCTGTTAGTAGCTTCTTTGGTCGCGCTCTTGACTCTATCAATAACGACCTGCCCGACATTGAGGGGTGATTGGTCGGTGACTGGTTCAATGTAGTAAAACCTTGCAATGGCGGAGCTCTTGTCAGCGACGGTGACTTCATAAACCCTTGCAGCTCCGTCCACTACGTAAGTGTGTTTTGCAATTGAGGAAATACTGCTAAGCGACACCATGTATTCGCCTCCCGGAAGCGATGCTTTCCAGAACCTGGTCGGTATAGAATTAGAGGAAGAGTCTGTTTTGTTTTCAGTTCCCTGACCATGAACATTAATGCAAATAATGATAGGGGCCAGGATAGAGAGAATGGTTTTTTTCATGATTTGTTCTCCAATTAAATTTCTATTTAATTATGCGATGCGTAGAACCCTTTGTCAAAGTTACCATTTGAATGAATTGGATTGTTTTCCAGGTACGTATCCTGCGGGAACTTTTATGATGGGATGTTTTATTTTTTTCAGTTCCCATGACCAGGGCATGATTCCGGACCGGGACCATATAAAAGTGAAGGGATCAATTAGGTATGGCCTCGCTTCTTTGATGATGTAATCAGCGGCGGGGCTCCCGGATCCTTCGATTTTCATCGTTCCTGTTATTTCGTATTTTCTGTCCTTTTCCTTAGCGTCTATCGTTTTCCAATCCACAGTTAATGTTATGTAGAAGTTGCGCCCGAAATCTCTTAGGGCCAGAGATATGTCATCCCGGTCAAATTTCCATTGATCATTATAAAGTTCAGAAATCATTCGGGAACATTTGGTCCAGCGCCTGTCAGAAAGGTATTGGATGAATTGCGCATGTGCTTTGCTGGCGCCTTTTTCACCGGACCAGCGGAATGTTTGAATTCCGAAGAAAAGAGCAATAATGATTCCGAGCGCGGTCAGCTTGAAGAGTAGAGATTTATGCACTTGATTTTTTTTGATTAAATGATCAGTTTCCCATTCTTAATTTGTGCCAAAGTCCTCCAAAGTTTCTGAAAAGCAACATTCTGGAAAAGAGTATAGAAAAAATGTTGCTCTGATCCTTGAAAGAAAAAGCGGCAAGGTTCTGATTTGTCAGAGATCCGACTGTGAGGAATCCTGGCAGTTCCCTCAGGGAGGAGTTGATGAGGGGGAGGGCCCTATCGAAGCCCTTCACAGAGAGGTGAGGGAAGAGATAGGCCTTTCTTCTAAGTTCTATAAAATTATAGAGCAGCGTGAGGGGTACCGTTATGATTTTGACAGGAGGCACGCTAAATGGAAGCACTACCTTGGCCAGGAACAAACTTACTTCAGGTGCAGATTTAACGGCAAAAACAAAAACATCAATCTTGGTGCAAACAAGCCGGAATTTACAAACTATTGTTGGATTTACCCCGATGAATTCAATTTGGATTGGGTCGCTGATTTTAAGCGTCAGGTCTATTTGGAAGTGTTCCGAGATTTTTTTGATCTTAAAATCACTTAAAATAAATAAAATGTCTTGCGGTATACCTTGGGTGAAAAGATATTAACTGCGCCCTGACCGCAATATGCGCTCTAAGAATTCTTTCCGGCATTATTTTTCTCGAAGGACGGTACGTGTCCTCCGATCAGCCATGCAATTGCTTGGGCGAATGTCGACCAAGCCTGATCATGCAGTTTCTTCAGAGTCCATTTCAGATAGCGATAAATCTAAAAATATGCTTTCAAAGGATTTAAGGTCGGGCATTAATGTTGCATTATTGGCATTCCCTCAGGGAATGGCTTACGCACTAGTCGCTGGTCTTCCGATTCAATTCGGTATCACATGCTCCATAATCGCGGCTTTGCTTGCGCCTCTTTTTTCTGGATCAAGGTACCCGATCCTTGGGCCGACAAATGCAACGGCGTTCATGATATTTAGTTATTTCCTTGCCTATCCGGATCCTTCTTCGGCTGCCACATCTATGCCATTAGTAGTGATGATGGTGGCAATTCTGCTGATAACAGCATCAGCGTTTAAGCTCGGGGATCTTATACAGTATGTGAGCAGATCTGTTATTATTGGTTATGTTGCTGGGGCTGCGTTGCTAATCATTGCTAATCAGTTCAGCTATGTCCTTGGAATTGATCCTTCTAGGGAAGGGAGATCCTTCTTTACAATTTTTGTTGGGACAGTATCGAGGATCAGTGAATCCGATTTTGGTTCTCTGTTTCTTGGCCTTGGGACTTTTGCGTTTTATTTTATCTTGCGCAGGTCATTCAGGGCGTTGCCGACTTTTGCCATTAGTCTTCTCGTCGCTTCTTTGGTGAATTACTTTTTTCTGAATTCATTATCAATAGACACTTTTAATGATCAGAAAGGAGGAGGGGGAGTCCTTCCCGATTTTTCGATACTGATGAGTTCTGATCTCTTCGACAAGATTGCGGAATTGTCTGGCATTGCTTTCGGTTTGGCTTTTCTGGTAGCCCTTGAGATATCAGTCGTGTCCAAATCTCTGGTTTCCCGTACTGGGGATGAGTTAAAAATGAATCGTGATCTGTTTGGGTCTGGAATCGCTAATTTGGGATGCGCCTTCTTCAGTGGAATGGTGGCGTCTGGTTCATTGACCCGTTCAGCCCTTAATTATTCGAGCGGAGCTGCCACGAAATTCTCCAGTATTTTTTCTGCATTGTTTTGCGGGGCAGGACTCTGGATCTTTCTTAAAGTCGATTTTGTCGATTATATTCCGAAGTGTTCGCTTGCGGCTCTTGTCATTGCAGTTGCTATGACGCTCATTAATTGGAAGCAGGTTTTGATTTGCCTTTTATCCACCCGTTCGGACGCTACTACTTTTTTAGTAACTTTCATTTCTGCTCTCATTATGCCCCTTCATGTGGCAATTTTTATTGGGGCCGGAACAGCAGTGGCTCTATTTCTGAGGAAAGCGGCTCGTCCAGAACTTGTCGAATACGATTTTGGATCAGGTGGCCAGCTCAATGAGATTAAGAGTGGTGATGCTCGTACCTCTCCTGCAATTTCCATTGTTCACGTTGAAGGTGAACTTTTCTTTGGTGCTGCGGAGCTTTTTCGAAGCCAGATTCAGGCAACTGCCAGTGATTCTAATCTCAAAGTGATTATCCTTCGTATGAAGAATGCCAGACACCTGGATGCAACGAGNGTCATTGCGCTGGAAGANCTGGTCGATTTCCTGAAAAGTAACGGTCGTGATCTTATCATTAGTGGAGTAATGAAAGATGTTTACAGGGTATTGAAACGTTCAGGTGCAGTTGACTTCATAGGGAAGGAAAATATNTTCCCTGGATCTTTCGGAAATCCTAACTTGGCAACTAAGAATGCACTTAAGAGGGCTCAGGAAATTATAGGGTCTTCCAAAATTGATGTGAAAATTTTCCATGACCCATCCACGCCGGCTGGGTAATTATGACATTAGTTCGAAGTGTAGGCACTGATACCGAGATCACTTCGGAGGAGAAGAATCTTATCAAATTTAGGGTTCGGATCAATGTGGTGAGGGGAAAGNTCCCTAATGGCTTCGGTCTGTTCNGCGACGACTGATTGCTGAANGTTGCCAGTGTTCATATCAACAANATACATTGGAGCTCCTTTGTCTCCTCCATTAAANAATTTCATGAGTTTATTTTGTGCGGTCCTTACAAAGAATCCATGCTGATCGATGGGGGATTTTTCGGCAGTTGNACTCACGATGAATCTTTTCTGGGCCAAGTTGGCTATGATCAATTTGTGGCTCGGTAAGCATAAGATATCATTTTCTATNATGATGCGGTTCCTGTCGAAGGGGATNCCGGTTCCGATTTCGAATCTATAGGATGGGTCCTCCGGTTTGAGTATTACAAAGACTTCCTGATTCTTTTCGTTCCTTGTNAGTGCAAGCATGTATTTNCCATGGCAACTGATCATCTCATGATTAATCGCGAATGGAGTGGCTTTTTTCCCGTCCAANACATACCTGTAGAGATTTCGCTTACCGTGTTTGCGGTCTCTGGTTTCTAAAACGACGCCCCCATCGAAGAATTGAGCCTTATCAATAAAGAGTCTTCTGACCATGATTCCTTTGGCCACTGCTTCGCCCCATTGTTTAGGGTCATTGCTGGCGTAGAGTTCATATTCACTGATCATACCATTATTGTTAATAATGACAGCCGGGAGATAACGGAGTGATTTAAAAGTGGATTCTTTTCCAAGGTCAATTTGTATTTCGTGCGGGTGTGGAGGTATTTTTCCTATCCATTGGGTGTGCCACCATGTGCTGGGATTGCCGTCGAAAACATTTTTCAGTTCAGTGTTGTACCTCGATTTTGCCTCGTAACTGTTAGTGTAATGAGCTTTCCATGTGGTTCGGTCAATGTTGGCNCCGTCNTCACCACCGAGATGAATTTCCGCAGCCGAAGACCATCCCATGCCATTCACTTCTGACTTCATTANGAGCCTGAAGTACCTTGCCTTGACCTGATTAAATTTAATTTCGTAATAGCCTTTGCCGATCAGNTTCCCATCAGAGTAGTTTTGTCCGTCATTGGTGATGTTGACATCATAGTCATTAATTAACTGGCCACTCTTAGGCTCTATTTCTAGGTGCCATGGGGCCCTTCCCATTGATGTTTGGAAGACGTGAATTTTTTGACCGTCCCACTGAGGAATAGTGTGATTNCCGAAAGCGACTCTCCTTTCCCATAATCTTTTGCCCGTGTTTGGATCAAAAGCGAACAGGACAGTCCTCTTATCATGCATGAGGCCAACGTCCCCGCACTNCATCATCGAATTGGCTTGGGCAGGGACTTTGGTTTCCCAGATGATCTTTCCGCTCATCCCATCGAATGCGACAGCGTGTCTGTTNTCTCCTGCTCCGGTGANGAGAAGGATTTTATTGCCAATGACTTGAAACGCCGGCTGAATTGCATTGATGAATCTTCTCCATTTTAAAGCGCCTTTTGATGATATTTCCACGCATTCCAGCAACCCTTCACTTAAAATGAAGGCGTGATTTGCGAGTGGCGAATTGTGGGGTGATCTGATAATCGTGGCATCATTACGCATTAGCGTCCATTGCNTCTTAATATTTGAGGACAGACTTTTGTTGGCAGGAGTCGCATTAGGATTGAGTGGTTCAGAGATGGCAATTCCTCCTTCCTTGGAGGGACTGTCGCTGATGACGAAAATAGAATTCTTATCAATTAGATAGGATAATGGCTGNCCCACGTTTTGATCCCATTGCCTTGAATCTTTTACGGCTCCACTCAACGCGTCAAATTCAGTGACTTGTGTTGTGCTTGCAAGATATATGGAAGAGCCAAGCATTTGCGATCGGCCGATTGATCGTTCAGGGACTTTAGTGTGCCAGTTCGTTTTGCCGGTTTTTAAATCAATTGAAGCTAACGAAAATTGACCTCTTACAATGAGGCTGTTTTCGTATTTTCCTAAATATTCAATCCCTAAGGCCAGAGTATTTTCCCAAACAACTTTTCCGGTCTCGGATTGCAGNGCAAATATCTTACCTGAATCTTTTGTCATGCATATTGCAAGATCATCAATAATGATTGGATGACTTCCCAAGGCTCCAGCGCCTGGTCCGGGTTTACTATTGTAGTAATGGATCCAGTCAGGCTTTCCGTCTCTAGGGTCACAACGNGCAATTAGACCCGCGTTACTGTTCACGTAGACTGAGCCTGAATCCAGACTCACTCTATTACCGAAAGTTCTCGTTACGTCACGGGCCTTTTCCANATTGCCAACGATGTCACTGGATTTCCCGGCCTGAGCAATTGTGCTTACCCATACCAGAGATTGGGTAGCTTCTTCGATGCAGGCNAGTTGGACTTTTTGCCCTCCATGTGAACTCCATAAAAGAACATACATTAGGCCATCAGATATGAGCGGGTCACTGATCGGGATAATGTTCTGGTTTTGTCCTGAGCCGAATCCAAAGTCATCATAGAGCCATTTGGCTTTTCCTGACGCAAGATCGAAAGCCGCGATTCCCTGCGGCATGGCTTTGAAACCCCAACGGGTATAAATTGTCTGATTCTTAACCTCGGGGACAAAATAACCCGGCAAGATGTTACGCTTGGACCTGTCATCGTTCATGGGCAGTCTTGGCTGGGACCAGATCGCTTTTGAAGTGTCATTGATATTGTAAAGAGCCAGATGATTGCGGCTGGAAATCAACAGTCTATNCTCAATGACTTGNGCATCGAGTATCATTCCTCCACTATGNCCGCCNCCGAACCATGGAGTGACGCCTGGGATNTGGATTACTTTCGGATTGAGNTCACTCAGTGGNAGTGGTTTTGAATCAGTTTNCTTTTCCGGTACTGTGCTCAGTAGCTGTTTGCCCAGATCGACGGCCCTGAGAGTTTCATCCATCCAAACCATTTCCTGATCAGGATCAGATCCGCTGATCTCCTTTTCTAATGAATCACGGTCCCCTACCATGGACAGAGCGATCCATTTTCCAGTCCTTGCAAATTTGATTATTTTAGGATCATCCGCGTGGTCTATCAGGTCATCGAAGCTCCGGAGGGCCGCGAGGGCATGTCCAGCAATTAGGCTTCGGTTCGCGGCTCTCAAAAGTGTTTTGTGGGCACCCGTTGACCATGGGTAACGTCTGAAAAGATCCAAGGCCCTTTGATTTGTGAAGTCAGGCTCTAGATTCTCACGATTGAATGAACGCTCTTGTATTTTGCGGAGACTTGAAAGCTCTTTTTCCGGGAAGCTCCTCAGGTGCAAGTCAAGAGCCTTTGATGCATCGAGGATTCCAGTCATGTCACGCCAGGGGACAATCGATTCGGGCAGTAGAGTAATTCCGATGAGTCGGTCAACTTGCCGGGCGACCCTTCCCGCGGGCTGTTCAATGACCTGTTGCCAGCGGCCGTCCGGATCATCAGGGGAAAGGTCAGGCATTGGACTGCCTTCGAGAGGCTTAAGGATGGGTTGAGGTAATTTTCTAAAATCACTCTCCAAAATTTCCTTGAGTCGAATCCACCTCTCTCTGATCCATGGATCAGGATGGTTCATGTCCTTGTTTTTCTTTAATTCCTCAAAATGATCTCTGGTACTTGAAAGGCCAAGTGAATTATGTGCCCTGGCTCTTGTTGACTGCCAGTAAAGATCATACGGATTCCTTTCCACTATATCGTCATGTCTCTCCGCGGCAACGAACAGGTTCCTGTCTGTGAGGTATTGTGAGAGTCCCTGAGAGATAATTTCCCGGTAAATTGGAGAATTGGCTGAGATGTGCCCTAACCGTTCGAGGGCAGCTACTCTTGTTGATACGAATCTCATCCATCTGGACTTAGTGTTACTCCGGTCTCCCCGTTCGTAGATTTTTTCAAGACAACGGATTGTAAGATCCACATTGCCTGGATCAGATTCGATGAGTTTCTTTAAATGACGGTTCCCTGTTTCACTGTCATTGTTATTGTACGCCTCATCGGCTTTTTTCCATAGATCATCATTGGCGATTGATATGGTGTTTGCCAATATCATTGCCAGGATAAAGAAAAGTAAACTTAAGACTTTCACTTTAGAATAATTCTACGGGCCTATTGTCTGCATCAGTGATGCGGGCCCTTACCCACCACTCGTGTTCAATGTTTGCGCTCTTGACCAGTATCCTGTTCTTTCCTTTTTTGAGTTTGATTTTTATGTTTCCTTGAGATGCTACGCAACTCTGCCTGTGCAGGTAAGGTGCGATTTGTTCGGAAATCTTTTCTCCATTCAGCCAGACCTTAAAGGCATCGTCCCCGTCCAAGCTGAGAAAAAGTTCTTGGTCCTTTTCTGAATTAAAGTCTGAAACAGCGTAAGCGATTGAAAATGTTCCAGGAGGGGGAAGTAGAGGTCCCATCATGAGCATTCCGTTCGTTTTATTTACACCGGCCTCTGACCACCCGATCTCACGTTCTATGGGCTTTTCCCCGTCCCTCCTCTGGTTTCCCTGTAAGGCCCAGACATAAGTCGAAGGGTAGGTCTTTTCGAAATCAATGTTTTTTTCTGGCTCAAGCTCATTTGCAAATGCTTTGTGCTCCTTGTCGTTTAAAAAAGTGCCAAGTACCATCCAGTTTGAGATATATCCTTGTCTTCTTGCAACGTTTGCGACTCCGTTCTCTGGAGCGATGCTACCTAATGCTTCTGCCACGGCTTCTCTGCGGACAGTATCAGTGCCGCTCAGTGCTTCGCCTAGCATTGCCAGAGCAGGTTCGAAATCATCTGCATTGCCGGCATGGCCGAGCAATTCGAATGCAGCTTTGCGTATCACGTCGTCAGTGTTGACAAGAACATCTTCAAGATAAGAAACCAATGCTCCTGTCGGTGCATCTTCAATGGGCGCCTCCATCAGTGCGTTTATAGCTGCAATTGATACACTGCCCTCAGAATCCTTGATGGTCTCCTTCAGAAGGTTATAAAGGTTTGCTTCAGTGCAATGACTTAAGCAGCGTATCGAAAGTATCTTTATTTCAGGCATTTCATGCTTGAGGTGTGTAATAAAAAAATTCTTATTTGAATCAGGATTCATTTCTTTTGATCCAAGAGCGATCATCACTGCCTCTAGAGTTTCAGGTTCACTCGAGTCTTTCAGTGCGGATAATAGTTCTTTGCCAAGGTCTGGATCCTGAAAGAGAATTGTAATGACCCGAGAAGCAGCAAATATTGCGCTGTCCCGGCCAGTCCTTATCAGGTCCCTCAGGGAACTGGAGAGTACTTCATTGTCGTTCCTCGAAAGGGACGAGATGATATAGTCGAAATTAGCGTCATCAGCACTGGTCTTTTCGAGTAAATCAAGAAGAACGGGTACGGTTTTGGGACTCCTGCTTCTGTCAAGAGACTCGATCAAAGCTCTTACGTTTGTGGTAGACACTGTTAATTGATCTAACCTTTCGAGAGCATCTTTATTGCCGATCAGGGCCAGAGACTCTGCAGCTAGAGGAATCAATTCATCGGGCACAGATTCCGTCATTTTTTGAACCAATGGCCAGGCATCCTCTCCCATGATTCTTGAATAGGAGGCTAGGGCTCTGAATTGTACGGGTTTTATTTTATCTGTGGACAGTTTTAATAATATTTCTGCTCCTCTTTTCCCTTGAACTAATCCGGCCGACTCGGCAGCTCCTTCCCTGAGTACATGATCCGGAGAAGAGGCGAATGTGGATAATATCTGGGGAATGTCCTGATTGTTTTGAATTTTACAGTAAGCGGCTAAGGCTTTGGATCTGATCCATGGTCTTTCGTCCTCATCTTTGGTTATTTCCAATATTTTTTCCAAAGCCTCCTGAACCTTATTTTCAGAAAGATAATGTAAGGCTTCGGCTTTTAGTATCCAGTCCTCTTCATTGAGCTGCTGAAGGTATCCTATAGTGCCAGATGACTTGATGGGTGCACTGAGGGCGCTGAATTGAAGAAAGATCAGCGAAATTATCATTACTGCCTGCGGCAGGGCAGGAGAAATTTTTTGTAGAATTTTAAATGTGGAAAGCTGGTTCACATTTACATTTAGCGCTGATAGATCGGTAAGTACCGATAGGGAACACCAAGGATCAGGATTGATAATGAAGTGCCATAGGCCTGTCCATACGATCCGCTCCAGCTTCCATCATTCTTATTTTGCTTGCCAACAATTTCTGCTGAGATTTTTGGGTACCATGCACGGAAGTCCGCGTCTCCTGACTGATACATGCTTTGCACCGCATAATAATGGGCATAATGAAAATGGTTTGTGCTTTTGAATTTAGACTCAGGAAAGGCCTTTAGAAAAGCGATGCCTCGTTGAGTGGCTTTTATGTCGCGCTTACCACACATTATCAATGACATTACTCCTGCAGCGGTCCTCGCGAAGTTGGGTTCTCCTCCGCCCGCAGTGTATTTGAATCCGCCACTTCCCTGATCCTGACAAGAAAGTACATACTCAGCGGCTTTATCTATTGTCGTTTGCGGTACTGCGACTCCTGCTTCACTGGCCGAGTTAAGTGCAACTATTTGCATGACAGTCATAGAAAGATCAGCGTCTCTGGGCTCAGGGCTATAACGCCATCCTCCTTCTCTGTTCTGTGCCCGCAAGGTAATATCAACGGCCCGGGTCAGTGCTGACTTGATTCTTGGATTTTTGCTCTGCCCCCATGCCTCGGAAAGGGCAAGGACAGCTAGGCCATGTTCGTACATTCCGGCATGATTTCTGGGCGTTCCAAGATAACCTCTTTGATTTTGTCCCACGTTAAGTAGGAAAGAGATCGCGTTTTCCATATTTCTACCATATTGGCCTCGGCCAGGGACGTGTCCCTGGAGCATAAATGCCATGAGTGTGAGTGAGGTTTCGGCTACCCGGTTCTGGTCACCTCCCCAGCTCCCGTCAGCTCTTTGAGATCCTTCTTTGGCAAGGTATTCTAATCCCTTAGTAATTGCTGTCCTCACTTCCGGAGTGAGTCTTGCGACTCCGACGCTTTGAGACGGAGGGTCCTGAGCATTCACCTTACCCAAGGTCAATACACTGATGAGAGTGAATATAATGGTGATTAGTTTCATTATTTTTGTTCAGCTATTGCTTCCAAATAGGCTTTGACTTGTTTACGGAATTCAGGAGGTAAATTCTTCTCGTAATTTTGAATGACTGAATTTCTGCCACGCTTTGAACGGGTAGGATTTAATTGTCTGCTCCGAGCTACTTTATCACCCTTTGCGACGGTGGATGAGGTTCCTTCAGCTGACACTTCTTCACTTGGTCCCTCAGTGGCGAATGGAGAGGGCTGTCCTTTGCCCTTGCCCTTGCCCTNNCCCTGACCNTGNCCCTGACCNTGNCCCTGACCNTGNCCCTGACCTTGTCNCTGACCTTGACCTTGACCTTGACCTTGACCTTGACCTT
>PAPL01000072.1 GCA_002708885.1 Verrucomicrobiales bacterium
TAAGCCAGAGCCTAAGCCAGAGCCTAAGCCAGAGCCTAAGCCAGAGCCTAAGCCAGAGCCTAAGCCAGAGCCTAAGCCTAAGCCAGAGTTTGAAAAGGGCGCTAAGACTGGAGAGGGAGAGGGGCAGTTTCAAGTCATTCGCAATTGGCCCGTTTATCCTGAAGGTAAGGGTCTAGGAAGTCTTCACGGTGATATGGCCGCGGACAGTAAAGGGAAAGTATACATTGCTACTGGAGGGCAGATTCAAATCATTGATGCTGACGGCAATTACGAGGGGGACTTTAAAACTGCCGACGGTAAAGTCTTTCAGGGCGTTCATGGCATGAAGGTTCGTGTCATCGGTAATGAAGAGGTTCTACTTGGTGCTATGCCGGGAAAGAAAAGAGTCTTTGCTGTTAAATTGGATGGAACTGTTCTTTGGCAAATCGTTGGCCCTCCGAAAGTGGACGGCATGTATGCTCACATCAAAGAGTATAACCCTACTGACTTAGATGTGTCTTCTGATGGAACAATTTATATTGTGGATGGATACGGTAAGTCGTTTGTCCATGTTTACGATAAGGACCAGAAGCACCTCAAAACTTTTGGAGGTAAAGGAAAAGAGGATGGAAAATTTAATACGTGCCATAATATTCTAGTCGATAACCGTTCGGAGGAACCAACCCTTCTCATTAGTGACAGGGAAAATAACCGGTTACAATTGCATGCGATGGACGGTTCGTTTATCAGGACAATAGACGCTGAGTTGCGTCAGCCCTGCGCTGCGGATATACATGGTGATTTACTTGCTGTGGGCGAACTGGGTGGGCGTCTTTCTCTTTATGACAAGGATAACAAGCTCATTTCGAGGCTCGGAGATGAACCTTCTGACAGAGCAAAGGGTAATGGTGCTAAGCCAGAAGACTGGGTAGAAGGAGCCCTAGTTGCAGTGCATGGCTGCACCTTTGATTCTAAGGGTGACCTTTATGCGCAGGAATGGAACCGGTTCGGAAGACTCACTAAATATACCAAAGTTAAGTAAAGGCACCGGGATCTTAGTCTTTAATCAAGGCGATTCTTCCTCATCTGGACTTTTGTTCTGTTGAGCTTTGCAGTATTCATCTGCTTTGACTAATAACTCATAGGCTTCATCAATGGTTTCATACCATCCTTCGTTTTTGCGAAGCAGAGCTGCGATCTTGGCTACATCAACTGGGTCAGGAAAAGACATGCTTTTTTATACACAAGCAACTCCTCTAACCCAAATAAAAAAAGATTATTCATGCAGTAGTGGAATGTTTCTAATGATGAATTGTTGCTGTTTTTTGTCGAATCACTTCAAAGTTTCATCATAGGAATTTACAGAGTGGCCCTTACTGTTCCAGTACTTCCCAGAAATCTGTTTGCCATCCATGTAGTTAACCTCGCTCCTCTTCTGTCCATTTTCATGCCAGCTTGTAAATAGACCATCCTGTTTGCCTTCTTTATAATTTTCCTCACTGCGCTTCTGCCCATTTTTATACCAATAAATATTGGGTCCATCCCTCCTTCCGTTCTTGGAGTTAATTTCAAAGTACTTCTTGCCGTTATTCAGCCACATTATATTTGAGCCATGAAGTTTACCATCCTTGTAGTTCATTTTCTGCATTATATTCCCGTCCTTATACCAAAAAGTTTTTAGTCCATCAGACTTGCCGTTCGCATAGGATTCTTCCGATTTCCTCTGGCCGCTTTGGTAAGATGAGAAAACTTTACCTGTGTAAGGGGTGTCTGATCCGTTAAGATATAATGTGCCGTTAATTTTTACTGTTCGTTCTTCAGTAGCGCCATTTATTTGAGGCCTATTTTCAATGGGAAGGTCTTGTTTGTCACTGCCGCATCCAAGGAAAATTAGAGCTATGGGAAAGAGTGGCGGTAAGAGCTTATTCACTTCAAGAATTTAACAGATCACTTGTGCCCGACCAATTAGAAATTCCCTCTTTGATTCTAATATGAAATTCTAGATTCAATCAACTGGCAGCATAATGCACCCATGGATCATGGCTTGTGCTTCAGACGGAAAAAGGATCTTCTCCGAGACTTGTCCTGAAAATCGGAAATTGGATGAGTTTCTGAATCACTGGTAAGAGTGAATGAGCGTGATACCTGCCACTCTTTGAGGTCCGCGCTAGTATGCAGTTCGTAAGTTTCGCCGACTCCTCCGTAGAAAGTGACGCTATTATTTTTATAGTCAAAGCTGATGGTGGGATCAATGGAGGTTTGCTGGGGCCGACCATCGCCATAATAACTTGGAGTCCAGATCGATTTAATCTCAAGTACTTGAGTGCTTGTTCCTGACCATCTGATTGCATTGTCCTGGGCAACGAAAGTGATATATATCCTGTCAGTTTGTGGACTGATCACGTCATTAGCAAATCCATTATTCGTTAACTGTAAGTTCAGATCCATTAGTGCATTTTCCAGATTGATTTTCACTTCCCTGAATCCGTTCCCTACATTTCTAGTGATTGCATGACTGAAAACTAAATTCTGATTATCTTCCCAAATAGAATGCCAATATGAACCATCATTTTTGCCGATCCATAAATCTAATGTAATGTAACTGTTGCTTTTGTATTGAAAAATCAAATGGTCCTGATTGTTCTTTGATAAATCTATTCTTGGGCTGACGATATAACTATTAATTACCTGCTGAGTGTATCGAGTGGCATTGCTTGGGACGAACGGGTCGATGGATCGCACGCGTAAACCATTTTCACCATCAGGGAATACGGCTCTTTCAAATTTATTTGATGTGACCGTTTTATAATCCTCCCAGACCAGCGTTGTCGTTTGTTCCCAGATACCTCCCCAGCCGTTTGGCACGCCACCGCCACCGCCGCCTGTCGTGATCCATTCTCCATAATGAATTTGTTTAGATTGAGTGACTGGTACCCAACCATCCATATCACTGCTCATATCAACTTTGTTCAGTCCTAACTGGATCGCCTCATCATTAGCGTTTGACAGTGGGAGGTGTATGAAAAAAAATGCAATACAGATAAAAGTTTGGTGGTAGCGGAAGAACATTGGGAAAAATATTAGTAGCGACTATTGTACTAACAGTACAATAATATAAGTGCAATAACAATTTCCCGAGTCTGGACCAATGGCTCCTAAAAAAACCACCTAACCTGTTGACTATAAATTAGAGAGGAGATTTGCGGCTTAATTGCTTCTATTGTTGAGGCCTAGCTCAAATGGCCGCGGGTGACCAAGTTATTAAGCCTTCTTGCCGTTTCCCCTAAACCATCGGCTACGGCTTCACTGTAGGTCCGGCCATCAGTAGTATCAATGCCGTGCCCCGAGTCAAGGTTGCGCAATGCTTCGAGTGCAGGGTCCTCGTGATGGAATAATTCAACAAATACAAATTCCAGTTTCCCGCTCTTTGCCGCCGCGGAAAGCAGTGCTCCGATCCATCCGTCATCAGTTGATAGGCAACCGCGGGTCGTTTTGGCGGAGGCATGAAACATGCTGAATTCATCAGAGTCTGCTATTTCACTGATCTTTGACTGATTTTCAGGTATTGACAGTTCAGAGTCTCCGCAATGGGCCGCATCGACCATGACTCTGAAAAACTTGGAGCCTAGCTCATTGTTGGCGGCCTTAACAACTTCCCAGCACTTGGCGACGTCCGTGAAGGTCTGGAACTCTCCTCCTCTCAAAAATTCGATATGCCAGTGCTTGATTCCTGCGTCGATGGCCCCGGATTCGTTGACTGCTCTCGTATGCACTTTTGCGTTCTGGGCAACGGCCCTTTCAAAGTCTTCCCCGGTTTTCGGGGTGGCTCCTTCCTGCATCCATTCTTCAATCGAAGTGGATGCTACCTGTTCTATATTGTATTTCTTTGCGACTTCTAGACCAGCTTTCAGCATTTCAACGACCTTTTCCTCATCGTCAGGATTCATTGGGTCAGCTCCGCCAACCATCAGCATCAGGTGCACGGCGAGTCCCAGACCACGTAAGCCGGTAATCATGTCGTCAGTGTCATTCTCATCGACTCCTGGGAAGACGGTTATCTGAGCACTTCCTATTTTAACAGGAGAGATTTCTGTGAGGTGCTTCATTTCATTGACTACAATGAGTTGACCGTCTTCGCCTCTAGGCAGGCGACCTTCTTCATCAGGCACGAGTCCTCCTACGAATTTGATGTGAGTTGGAACAACGCCCAGCTCGACGCTTGTGTTTAATGTGATTTTTTCAGACATGTTTTATTTTGGATCTGAAGAACTTATCACAAAGAGGTACTAGATGTGAAACCCCAAATTAAGTCGCAAAAGTTATTGGAAAAGCGTAAGTTATGGCATTGCCCGGCTTATTTCACTAGCCTTGCAATGAAGTATTAACGTGAAAAAATTATTTCTCTGTATTTTTTGTTTATTGCCTTATTTTCAGGCAATTGGTGGGGAAATTGAACTGAATCCAGTCATCGAGGGGGCCGAATTGCAAATTGTCAATCTTGGTTCTGAAGTGGAAATGCGATGGTGGGGCGGTGGACATTTAGAGGAATCAACTGATGGTTCGACATGGAATATCGTTTCGACCAAGAGCCCGTTCAGGGTTCCTCTTTCCGGTAAGAACCTCTATCGTGTGAGGGATCATTGGAAGGGGAGACGCTCAATCACTGTGAATGTTCCGCAATCGTATCGCGACGATGAGTCCTTCCCTCTGTTCCTTCTGCTCCATGGATTCAGTCAGGGAGCTGACTCATTCGAATCTTATTTCAAGATGAAGCCTTTAGTGGACTCTCATGACATAATACTCGTTAATCCGGAGGGCACTCGCAATTCACTGGGGCTACCTTTTTGGAATGCTTTTGGGGAGTGCTGTGACATTGAAGAGAGTGGAGTCGATGACTCTTCTTATTTGCGGGGAGTCATTGAGGCCGTACGAAATAAATTAAATATTGATGAGAGCAGAGTGTACGTTTTGGGGCACTCGAATGGAGGATTCATGGCCTATCAGATGGCATGTGAGCACTCGGATATCATTGCTGGCATTGTGAGTTTTGCAGGTGGAAGTATTTCAGATAAGGATAGATGCGTGCCAAATAATCCTGTCAGTGTTCTTCAAGTTCATGGTGTTGTGGATATTGTCGTTCCATACGTTGGTCTTAGTGAACCTTTTGGTGTTCCTTTTGATGGAGCCTTAAATTCAGTGGAGACTTGGGCAGAGTATAATGGGGTTGGTCCTTTCAATAATGATGTGTTTGCATCATTGAATCTGGTCGCTTTTGATTTCGGCAATGATACTTTGAGAACGAGATCACCGGGGAACGGACACGGAGACGTTGAGCTCTGGAGTATTATTAATGGATCTCACGTGCCTCTGCTCACTAACAGTACGGACGGGAAGAGTACTAGACTTGCGGAAATGGCGGTGGAGTGGCTCTTAAGGAGGTCAAAGTTTGACTAGTAGACAGCGTTTTTTTTTGTTTAAATGTGAAATGACCGCTAATTTATGAGAAGACTGATTCTTTTCCTGCTCATTATAGTTAATTGCAATAATGAAACGCAGGCCAAGCCATTGGACTATGCTAAGGACATTGTTCCTCTCTTTGAAAAGTACTGCGTCGAGTGCCATTCGGATGATGATGCGGAGGCCGATCTTAATTTTGATGATTTTAGGACAGTTGACGATTTGCGGGGAGATACCAAGGCATGGATTAAGATTGAGAAGATGCTCGTTTCTAGGCAAATGCCGCCACGCAAATCTGAGCAGCCGTCAGACACTGAGCGGGACAAGCTGTCTGGGTGGGTGCATGATTTTTTAGTGACAGAGGCTGAGGCCCGGGCCGGTGATCCCGGTAGAGTTGTTTTGAGGAGACTTAACAATGATGAGTATAACTATACGGTACGTGATTTGACTGGGGTCACTTCTCTTGATCCGACTCAGGAGTTTCCTGTCGATGGTGCCGCGGGTGAAGGATTCACAAATTCCGGAGAAGCTCAAGGAATGTCACCGGCATTAGCAATGAAATACCTTGATGCGGCCAAAGGGGTGGCGTCTCATGCCGTGCTCACGCCTGAAGGGATCCGGTTTTCCCCCTACACGACGGAACGTGACCGGACCGATGATCTGATGTCCCGTATTCAGGCCTTCTATCGTCAGTTCACGGAGGACGGTGGCGGCTCGGCCGTGAACCTTCATGGGATCAAGTTCACAACGAATCAGGGAGGTCGGCTTCCTCTGGCCAGATATTTAGCAGCGACTCTTGCGGAACGCGAGGCGCTGAAAAGTGGCACAAAAACTCTAGAATCTGTGGCCAAGGAACACAGTCTAAATACCAAATATCTTAGAACTTTATGGGAAACCCTGTTATCAGATAAGGGAGATGANGGAACTCTGCTAGGAGGACTTCGGGAGAAATGGAAGGCCACGGAATCGGGCGATCCAGCGGAACTTGTGGCTCAAATTGATCAGGCTCAAAAGAAACTGTGGAAATTTAACACGATCGGACACATTGACAGTGAGGGTAGTGCGCCGCGTTGGATGGAGTCGGTAGGAGTTAAGGACTTGGTGACTACGAGGCATGATATAAAATGGAGTCTTCCCGTTGGATCGGACGGTGCTGACGTTGTGTTTTATCTAATCACTGATGACGCAAATGACGGGAATAAAGATGATTATGTAGTCTGGAAGAATCTGAGGCTTGAGGGGGCAGGAAAGCCGCCGATGCAATTGCGGGAATTGGCGGGATTACAACGACTAATCAATGAGCAACGCCTCAAGATTCTTGGTCGCACCACGAGTTATCTTGAAGCTGCGAGTGAAGTGAACGATGAATCCGATATTGTCAGGGCAGCTTCGGCTCACAAGGTCGATGAGGAAACCTTGAAGGTGTGGATAGACTATCTTGCCATTGGCCGTGCCAGTGGTGTGAAAGTTGAAGGTCATTTAGAAAAGAAAGTTAATGTTCGTGATGGTATCACAGGATTAGCTGCGGATACTCCGGATTCACTCCCGTCAGTCGTTGCAAATTCATCGGACAAAGATGAACGGATCCCGGGACTGGCCAAGGCTCATACAGTAGTCATGCATCCAACGCCGAGTCATTTTTCCGCCGTTGGCTGGCAGAGTCCGATCGAAGGAAAAGTGAGGATTGAAGCTTTTGTGAGAGATGCTCACGGAAATTGTGGAAATGGGATTGAATGGCTGTTGCAGCATCGCGTAAGTGGCAAGACAGCAGTGCNGTGGCAAGGAGAGTATGAATTAGGAGGTTCCGCGGAAATGATTCCCAGAGAGGTTACAGTTAGNAAGGGCGAGGTCCTGTCGTTGGTCATTGGTCCGCGGAAGAATAATCATAGCTGCGACCTGACCACAGTTCAGCTCGTCATCAGCGAAACTGATGGAGCTGAACGTGTTTGGGATCTGGCCAAGGAAGTATCACCAAATATCCAAGCCGGTAATCCGCGCGAGGATTCTCACGGCAATTCAAAGGTCTGGCATTTTTTTCAAGGGGAAATGGCAAAAGTTGATANGGCCGGCGCATCAATTGTTAATGTGCCGAAAGGATCGGTNTTGGAGCAATGGCTCGCCGAAAAGGAACCGGAAAAACGGAAAGATCTGGCGCGGCAAGTTCAAGCATTGGCTACGGGTCCGGTGCCGGATGATTCAAATTCACCAAATTCTATATTACATCGGCAGCTTCNTGCTCTTCGGGTGCCCGTCGATTTNCCGGATTTATTAAAGAAATTAAAACCAGGAGATCAGTTCGGCCGTCACCCGATGGGGCACAGCATCGATAAGAATGATCTGGTGGTTAAGGCACCTGAGGTCATTGAGTTCCGCGTCCCGGCGCAGTTAGCCAAGGACCGTGAACTTGTTGGTACGGTCGAATTGGATCCGAAGCACGGTCATGAAGGGACCGTTCAAGNGCAGGTACTTTCTTCTAAACCTATCACTNTAAATGGTCCGATACTGGTGAGGGAGGGGAGTACTGCTCGTGAGAGGATCGAGGGGCCCGTTAGACGCTTTTGTGATTTGTTTCCCCCGGCCCTCTGCTATGCCAGAATTGTGCCGGTTGATGAAGTCGTCACTTTGACGCTTTTTCATCGTGAGGATGATCATTTGAGGCGTTTGATGTTGGACGACCAGCAAGCCGCTGAGCTTGANCAGCTGTGGNATGAGTTGTTTTATGTGGCCCGTGAGCCTCTTAAGTATCAGGTCGCTTTCGAGCAAATCAGGGAATTTGCGACTCAGGACAGGCCTGATCTGGTCAAGGCCTGGGCTCCTCATGTGGAATCCATTAATCGTCGTGCGGATACTTTCCGAAAGCGTCTCATTGATACCGAGCCGTTACATGTTAAGGCCGTGCTTGATTTCGCTAACCGGTCCTGGCGCCGCCCATTAACGTTCCATGAAAAGGACGGACTGCGCGATTTGTACCGGCAGTTGCGTGGCAGTCAGATTTCACATGAGAAATCGATCCGCTTGACGATTGCCCGCGTATTGACCTCACCGGCCTTCTTGTACCGTCGTGAAAGTTCTGGCCCTGATAAGGATCCTGTCAGAGTGAATGCCTATGAACTTGCAACGAGGCTCAGTTATTTCCTTTGGTCTTCGTGCCCTGACCATGAACTTCTGGAATCGGCCAAGGACGGTTCATTGGTTGAGGACAGAGAGTTGATGCGCCAGGCAAGGAGAATGCTNAAGGANCCAAGATCGGGTCGAATGGCGGAGCAATTCGCCTGTCAGTGGTTGCACATCAGTGATTTTGATAAAAATAANGATAAGAATGAGAAAATCTTTCCTGAGTTCTCTCAGTTACGTGGTCCAATGTATAAGGAGTCACTGCTGTTCTTTGAGGAAATGTTCCGTAACGACGGTTCAGTTCTCGATATGATCAGCGCGGATCATTCATTTTTAAATGATTCTTTGGCCGCGCATTATGGAATTAAGGCAGCTCAGNTCCCTGAACCCGGAATTCTTTGGCGCGATAAAGATAATAAGGTTACCCGAAATGCCGAACCTGAACAATGGAGACGGGTCGAGGGTATGAGTTCGAAGGGCCGTGGGGGTGTCCTAGGCATGGGTGCATTGTTAGCTGTCAATTCAGGAGCCTCAAGGACTAGTCCGATNTTACGCGGNAACTGGATTTATGAGACGCTATTAGGAGAGAAGCTACCCAAGCCTCCTGCAGATGTACCAGACCTTCCTGAAAAGGTTCCTGAAAATCTCACAGCAAGACAGCTCATTGAGAAACACAGTTCTGCTAAGGAATGCTCAAAGTGTCATGAGAGAATAGATCCTTATGGTTTTGCTTTGGAGCAATTTGATGCCATAGGAAGAATAAGAAAAAAACAACAAGATACCTCTGTCACGCTCTTTGACGGTTCCCGAATCAATGGCATTGAAGGTTTGCGAGATTATATTGCCACACAAAGAAGTGATGATTTCCTTGAACAGTTCTGCCGCAAGTTCCTTGGTTATGCCCTTGGTCGGGAAGTGCAACTCTCTGATATGCTTTTGATNNGGGAAATGAAGAAAGAGCTCAAAGATAATGGATACCGCTTTAATGTGGCAATGGATCTGGTGATCGGCAGTGACCAGTTCAGGAAAATCCGAGGCCGTTTAGTCGAAAACGATGATTGATTCTATTTGTAAGTAATTTAACATGAATGGGAAATGGGTAAAATGAATGAGATGCGCTTTCAGCTTTCCAGGAGAAGNATGCTCCGAGGNATTGGAGTTTCAATGGCCTTGCCATGGATGGAGTCAGTTAGGGTCTGGGGTGACGTGAAGTCAGACAGNAGGCAGGCGAGTCAGGCCCCGACCAGGATGGGAATTCTGTTCTCAGGTTGTGGATTTCATACGCATGAGTGGTGGGCTAAAGGGCAGGGAAAGGAAATGAAACTGGGTAAGGTTCTTGATCCTCTTAAAGACTTCCGTGAAAAAATGGTTTTCATCAAAGGCCTTTATAATGCAGAGGCGCTCAAAGGAAATATTCACAGCTCACAAACTGGAAATCTGTTATCAGGAGCTCCTCTTGCCTCGGGCGGCAGAATCAAATCCGGGACAAGTGTCGACCAGTTCGTGGCGAAACAAATTGGACACAGAACAAAATTACCAAGCATTGTTCTCGGTTGTGAAAAAGCAAATCCATCTGTCCATAAGGACTATTCAATGCTTTATAGTTCACACATTTCATGGTCCAGNCCAAGTACGCCGACTCCCCTTGAGGTGTATCCTGCTCTTGCCTTTGATCAACTATTTAAAAATAAGACTCAGGCCGGCGATGAGAGTGTCCTTGATGCGGTGCTTCAGGATGCGAAGGGTCTGAGGAGAGGGATCAGTCGACTNGATCAGCAAAAACTTGATGAGTATTTAAATTCAGTGAGGGAAGTTGAAAAGAGAATTGAAAGCGCGGGCAAGCGAGGTGAATTGCAGGGGTGGAGACCGACCCTGACTGGCCCCAATATGCCGCGCCCGAAGGACGGTTATCCACAGGACATTGTGGAGCATATGCGCCTGATGTCGGACATTATGGTGCTGGCATTCCAGACAGACACGACCCGAATATGCACACTCAAGCTNAACAATGACCACGGAACGCTTCGTTTTCCTCATCTTGGTGTGGATTATATGATTCATCACCTCCTTTCTCACAGTGATACTGAGGACTGGCTCAAAGTGAATCAGTTCTTCTTGGATCAGATGGCATACATTGCACGCAGATTAGATTCCATTCAGGAAGGGGACAGGACAGCACTTGATAACAGTATGATTATGCTTTGTTCCAGCATGTTGACAGGGACTCACAATGCGAACGAGTTGCCTGTAGTTATGCTTGGCGGTGGTGGCGGCAGAATAAAGGGAGGCCAGAACCTTGATTACCTTTCTAATAAAGACCGTCAGATGTGTAGGCTCTTCTTGAGTATGATGGATAAAATGGATGTTCGGCCAGGCTCTTTCGGTGATGCGAAAAAGCCTCTCAATGAAGTTTGATATAACTTTTTGGGTTCTGTCAGTTCTTTTTTACGGAGCTATTTTTCCTGTCCAATGCAGTAAATATTATTTTCCCCACGAAGGAATAATCGGTCCCCGGACACGGCGATTGAAGCGCTGAAAGAATCATCAAGTTTATTGACGGCGACGGGTTTCGGTTCATCTGCGTGAGTGATAACGATTGTCATTCCCTCTCTGGAGGTCACATAAACGTGTTCTCCTGCCCCTACCGGTGAGGAGTATATTTCGCGTAACGCGTCAATCCGGTAAGGGCCTGCTTTAACTTCACCTGACTTGGCATGAGTCACTGAAAGGATTCCCTGATAATGGCTCAGGTAATAGAGTGTTCCTTTGTAGAGCAGGGGCGATGGGACATAGGGAGTCCTTTTGTTGGTGCTCCAGACAACGTGGTCAGTGTCTGTAATGTCGCCTTTTGCACCTTTAAGGTCCAGGGCGATCATGGCTCTCTTGTCATAGCTACATCCGAGATAAACCATTCCGCTCTGTGAAACCGGTGAGGCGACTACGTTCTGTGACATGCCTGCACATTCCCAGATCACTTTTCCGTCCATCAGATCATATCCTCTGACGCGGTTGGAGGCGCTCACTATGACCTGATTTTTTCCCTCATGCTCGATAATGAGAGGTGAAGACCATGAGGTGACTTCTTCCCTTTCCACTTTCCATTTTTCTTTTCCGGTAGATACATCAAATGCATAGAGTGCGGACCGTTTCTGGTGATCCCAATTCACAATGACTGTGCCATTGCGAATTGCGGGAGATGATCCTTCACCGTGACCGTGCTTAGTTGCCATCTTTCCAAGGTCTTTTTCCCAGACAATTTTTCCAGTCTCACAGTCGATTCCATACAGTCCATGAGAACCGAAATAGGCAATGATGTGCTTTCCATCGGTGACCGGAGAGGCAGACGCTAGGCTTCCGCTCACGTGTCCACCCTCGTGAGGAAAAGTTTCTTTACATGTGGTTTTCCAGAGCACTTTCCCTGAGTCTCGGTCCATGCAGAGTACAATGAATCGATGCATTTGAGATACTGGAAGATTGTCATGGGACCCGGGAGCATTGTCAGGGACCGGAGGATCTTTCTTTTCACCGAACGGAACCGCTGAAGTAACATAGATTCGATTACCCCAAATGACCGGAGTCGAGTGGCCCAGGCCGGGCACTTTCTTTTTCCATATAATGTTTTTTTCCTCTGACCATTCTATGGGGGGACTGCATTTTTCGGGAGCTGTTCCGTTACCTGTGGGTCCACGCCAGGAGGGCCAGTTCGTTTGATCGGGTGCCGCGATGCTATGAGCCGATTGCCATTGAGTTGAGACCCAAAATACAAATAAGTATTTCCACAAGAAGCACATTTTAGTCAGCTTCCATTTCTATACGGTACCTTGGTATTGATGAGTCAACTTGCTGAGCATATGCATCAATGCCTCCGGCAAGGGCAAGAACATTTTTCATGCCGTGGCCAATGAAAAATGCGGCAACATCCAATGACCGGTTTCCGGTATGATCAATGATTACAATGGGAGTACTCTTGTCCCATTTTCCAAGGGCCTCTTGCTGGAGTTCTGCAGTGAGGATTTGTGAACCTGTGATACGGGCCGCTTCAAATTCCTCTCTCGATCGAATGTCCAGTAAATGAATATTTTTACCGGGATCATCTATCGCGGATTTGAGGGTCTCAGGCTGGATTTGAATTTTCCGGTCATGATCTGCGCTCGTTCGCAGATGGTCGAGAACCTCATTGACTGGAAGATTTTCATTTCTCTGACACACTTCAGCGATGGTCTCTGAATCAGTGAATCCGCAGCTCTGGCATCCACCAATATGATACTTTGCAAAAAGTGCCCTCCTAGAGCCCGGGATGAGCTCTTGTAATTGACCCATAGTTGTATTTTCTGAAATATCAGCTGACATCGTTATCGAATTTAGTTGGGTGCTAATAAAAACTCGCATACCTTAAGGTGCAAATGATTGCGATTAACTGGTGAAAGAAGAGGAAGAATACGAGCCAAAAATATATCTCCTGCCGAATTTAATGACGGCAGGTAACCTAGTCTGTGGTTTTTTAGCTATCATTAGTATCATTAATGCTATCTATAATGACGGGGTACGTAACCTTGATGAGTCTAGGCATCTTTTTGAGAGAGCCATATGGTTTATCCTGGCGGGATGTCTTTTTGATGTTCTGGACGGCAGATTAGCAAGGCTCGGAGGACAGGAGAGCCCCTTCGGTAAAGAATTTGATTCGATTGCAGATATCGTTTCTTTCGGTGTTGCTCCGGCCCTGCTCGTTCAAAGTGTTATCATGAATGAGTTCTCAGGCAGTTTTCCGTTCCCGATCATCGTTGCTTCGATTTATCTGGTTTGCGGAGGAATGCGATTAGCGAGATTTAATTGCATTGCAACATATAGTGAGGAATCGAGCGGGCATTTTAAGGGCTTTCCGATACCGGCAGCTGCTGGTCTTATCAGTGCTCTGACACTTTTCGTTTTATGGGTAGCAGAGAGTGAAAAAGATCTGAGCCGGTTGAAAATTCTATTCCTGATACTGATGCTTTTCTTGTCTTATCTGATGATCAGTTCGATTAAATATCCGAGCTTCAAAAAAGTGACTTGGAAGACTCAGAGGCCCTTGCCGTGGGTGGCAGGGGCAGTCGTGGTTCTAATGCTTACCATTTATTATTATCAATGGATGCCTGCTCTTCTTCTCGTCATTTATGCTGTTTATGGCCTGGTCCGTCCATTCATAGGAAAAACGTTAAGGAAAGGAATAGAAGATGAGATTTTGAGTCCTGAAGATGAGGATATTGATCCCGAGGACGAGTTGGTTGCCGATAGTGAATAGTAATTAAAGGATCTTTTTTTGTTAATTATAAAATCATTTTAAGTGTCTGACTTTTACCAGCACCGGTTAGTTACAACTCTTCATCAGCTAGCTGATCCGAGCTTCAATGATCAGCAGGAGCAGCTCAAAGAGTACACAAAGGAAAAACCAATTACTCTGGTCATGCCTGCACTCTATTCTGAAGTGGAAGGCCCGGCCCTTCCTGGAATCCTCGACCATTTAGAGAAAGTTGAATTCATTAACGAAGTGGTCATTTCTATGAACGGAATGAATTCAGATCAGTTCATTAAGGCTAAAGACTTTTTCTCAAGGCTTCCACAAAAACACTTCATTATCTGGAACGACGGGCCGCGCGTGAGTGAAATTTATAATGAATTAAAGGAGTCCCAGATAACGGAGTACATTCCAGGGAAAGGCTGCAATGTGTGGATGGCTTATGGCTTCATTCTCGCAAGGGGAAATGCCGGTATCATTGCAATGCATGATTCTGATATTCTGTCCTATCACCGTGAAATGCTAGCTAGGTTATGTATGCCGACAGCGCACCCCGGACTCGAATATGATTACTGTAAGAGTTACTATGGACGGGTCAGTGACCGGATGTACGGGCGAGTCACGAGACTCTTTGTGATTCCTTTGTTAAGGGCTCTCATTAAGGTCTATGGAAACTTAAGAATGCTGGATTACCTGGAAGGTTTCCGTTATCCATTGTCAGGGGAATTTTCCATTTCGACGGACCTTGCCAGAAGGGTAGGCATGCCCGGGGACTGGGGTCTTGAGGTGGGTATGTTGGTAGAGGTATATCATAACACGACAGTGAAGGGGATATGCCAAGTCGATTTGGGCTCCAATTTTGAACACAAGCACCAGCACTTGGGGCATCAACATGATGACCCTGAACCGACAGTGGATAAGGGTCTGGTGAAAATGGCAAGAGAAATTGCCCTGAGTCTTTTTTCAAGCATCACTTCTGAGGGGGTAGTAATGGACACGGGCTCACTTAAAGCTCTTCGATTAACCTATGAGCGGACTGCCAAGGAATTGATTCAGCGTTATCATGACGATTCAACAGTGAATGGTCTGAATTATTATCGTCACGAAGAGGCCGAAGCGGTCGAGGCTTTCAGTGCATCTTTAAACAATGCGATCCAGATCTTTGCCGCGGAGGGCCATGAGGCTAGACAGATTCCGAACTGGAACCGCACTTTTTCTGCGGTGCCTGACCTTGCTGATCGGCTCAAGGAAGTTGTAGAGGCTGATAATTGCTAAGGAGTGCTTTTCTGAGGATTTATTTATATCCCAAGTATGATGGAGGCGGTTCCGAAATATATGAGGAGTCCAAGCACATCAACGATTGTGGTAATGGCCGGGGACGCGACCACTGCAGGGTCCAGTTTGCAGGACTTCGCCATCATGGGCAGGGCCGCACCGAGGAAAGTTGAAACCGAGACCTGGATAATCATGGCAATGCCAACAGTGATGACCAGGTCATTTAGACCATGTTTTCCAATGATGGAGTTCAGGGAATCGGGACTGATGAAAGTTGTGATAAGTATCCAGCTTCCGATTGCAATGAGTACACCGAGCAGTGCACCGAGAGCCAGACCGACCCGCAATTCTTTCCAGACAACGCGGAAAAATTCGGCAGGTGTGAATTCGCCCAGTGACATGGCGCGAATGACCATCGTAGCTGCCTGAGATCCGGTATTGCCTCCAGTCGCCACGATCATTGGCATATAAACTGCCAGAATAAAAACGTTCTCGAGGAGATTCTCGTACTTAAGGATGACCAGACCCGAGAGGATAGCCACGATTGCCAGAAAGAATACCCACACTACCCGGCGTTTGAAGTGGGATAGGACAGGTGATTTTAAATAGCCTTCCTCGTCCCTTTCACCCGCAATAGCTGCGGCTTTTTCGAGGTCCTCCGTTGATTCCTCTTCCTGAATTTCAAGAGCATCGTCGTGAGTAATGATTCCAAGGAGCCGGTTCGAGCTGTCAATGACCGGCAATGCCAACATGTCATACCTCAGCATCATCCTCAGCGCTTCTTCCTGATCCTCTTCTGCTCGTATCGCGAGTTTCTCGTGATCCATAACATCCTTGATTGGGGTGCTCCAAGCATTAAAGGTCAGGTCCCTGAGCCGGACCTTGCCGAGGATCGTATTATTTTCATCAACTACGTATATTCTTGCTAGGATTTCCGCGTCTTCCTTAATTTCCTCAAGAGATTCAATTGCCTCCTTCACCGACATGCTTTCCTGCAGAGTGGCGTACGCAGTGGTCATTCTTCCACCCGCAGAGTCTTCCGGGTATCCGAGTAGTTTTTCCGCGGCATCTTTTTTCTCTTCGGAAAGTAATTCTACGTAGGTTTTCTGTTTGTCCTCGTCCGTTTCCTGTATGAGGTCAGTGACGACGTCATCCGGGAGACTTTCCAGAATCACGGTCCTGTCCTTTTCCTCTAGGCTCGCTATCAGGTCAGCGGATTCCGGCGCAGGCAGAAAACTGGTAATTAGGGAAAGCGCATCGTTATTTAGAAACTGGGCGAATTTAATTTGCTGCTTCTCATTGAGGGAAGTGAAGGCTGCTGCCGCATCGGCAGGGTGAAGGTCGTTACAGATTTCCTGAAGCTCGGATTCATTTCCGCTCCTAATGGCCTCTTCGATTGATTCCGGGATCTTCATCTTCTGGGTCGTATTAGAGGCTGAATTAGAATCTTATTTTCAGGAATTTAATTAATTCCTCTAATTTGATGGCGGCAGTATGACAATTTCGACTCGCCGGTTCAGGGACTGTTCCTCCTTAGTTCCTTTAGGACTGGTCAGGGGCTTAGTTTCTCCGAATGCTCTGACCTGTAATACCTGGGCCGGAATAGATAGATTCTTAACGAGCCATTCCTTGACTGAGAGTGCCCTTTGACGGCTCAGAGCTAAATTATACTCTTCTGGTCCTGTACTGTCTGTGTGTCCTTCAATGATGAAAGTTGAATCAGGATTCTTTTGAATGAGTAGACCAAGTTTCATGAGGCTCTTTCGTGCTCCCTTATAAAGGGACACTTCATTGTAACCAAAGAGAAGATCAGTTGGCATCAGTATCGGTTTTGTCTGATCGAGGATCGGTCCGACATTACTTAAGAGCTGATCAAGGTCACTGAACCTGCCACCGTCGACTTCACCGGGCCCGGAGAGCTTTGCTAGGGTTTCCTTGTAGTTCTTTAGGAGTGTCTCTTCATCGATTAAATTATCTTTTTGCTCACCAAGGCCTATGACCAGCTGATCAGGTGAAGCTACAGGAGTCTCCTCAAGTGAGGACTTGGCCAGAGCCATTAGGTCCTTACGCATTTGCTCCGAGTCCTGTTCTAGAAGTGAGGTTACATCTTTGTTGCCTGGATCTATGCCAGTGAGTGGCTTTTCCTCTTCTCCTGGCCTGAGCCTGATTCCTGACTCGGGAACTTTGTAAGGATCCTCTACCTGCTTTAAAAGTTCCTGAGTGTTAATTTCAGTTAATAAATTTTTTTGAGTCTCGTCTTGTGACAACGGTTCTTCTTCTTTTGGGGTCTCGTCAATCATTCCCCTGACCTTGATATCTTTTAAGCTTTCTATAGCTGACTTGGTCGGGGCCTCATCCGCAGGAATTACAATTTTTTCGAACCAGGTGTACAGACCGAAGTGCAGGCCGAAGGAGAAGATGACCGCCAAGACCATCAGAGGCTTTATCCAGGATATCCCGCCACCTTGTGCGGGTTCCCAATCGTAGTTGGATTGGATTGCCATGATTTAACTAAGATTCCTTTGGGCTGGACGGAAGTCAAGGTTCACTCAATAAAGAGAACGTGCGAGGAGGGCTTGATTTTTCATACAATTCCCCGAACCTAACGGCCCCGGGTGCGCTTTGAGCGTGATTATCCCTAAAAAACGAATAACCTTATTATAAAAACGATGGCCTCTGATTCTGATCGCAACGAAAGAATGGAAAAAATTGTCAGTCTCTGTAAGCGGCGCGGCTTCATATTCCAGTCCGCTGAAATGTATGGGGGCATGAACGGTTGCTGGGACTATGGCCCTCTCGGTGCCGAACTGAAGCGTAACCTCAAGGATTATTGGTGGAAGAAGAACGTGACGGAGAGGGAGGATATTGTCGGTATGGATGGATCCATTCTTACTCATCAGGACGTCCTTAAGGCCTCTGGTCATGTGGGTGGATTTTCCGACCCGATGTCTGATTGCCTCTTATCAAAGGCAAGGTTAAGAGCCGACCAGGTCCCTGAACAGTCCGGTGTCGCTGTCTGGTATTCGGGAGCAAAGCATGAATCAACTGGTTGGTCCACTGACACTGAATTTGCCGTCCTCGTTCCCGAGGATAAGGACCCTGACTCGGCGAAGAAGACGGCGCGTCAGTTTTACGGTTCCAGAATGCCTGATAAGAAAATTTCACCTAAGGAGTTAGAACTCATTGAGGAGAAACGTGAAGAGCTCGATTCGACGACTCAATTTAATCCTGCAAACGGATCCTTATTGACGGAGCCCCGTGAATTCAATCTTATGTTTCAGACCAGTGTCGGTGCTTCGAGTGATGAGGGTTCCGTTGCGTACCTGAGGCCAGAGACTGCGCAGTCCATTTTTGTGCAATTTAAGAACATCCTTGAAACGTCCAGGCAGAAGCTTCCTTTTGGAATTGCCCAGATCGGGAAAGCTTTCCGTAATGAAATTAATCCGCGTAATTTCACTTTCAGATCCCGCGAATTCGAGCAGATGGAAATTGAGTTCTTTTGCCGTGGTGAGGATGGCCTTCGTCTGACTGATGAATGGCTTGAGAAAAGAATAGAGTTTTATGGAGAGATAGGAATACCGCGTGACAAGTTGCATGTCCTTGATGTGCCAGACGGTGAGAGGGCCCATTATTCGAGTAAGACCTATGATATTGAGTATGACTTTCCATTCGGGATTCAGGAACTCGAAGGAGTTGCTTACCGGACCGACTATGATTTAAAGAAGCACGGCGAGGCGAGTGGTAAACCCATCGAATACTTTGATGAACAAACCAAAGAAAAGCTCATTCCGCATGTCGTTGAACCGAGCGCTGGTTGTGACAGGACTGTACTGGCCATAATATGTGAAGCCTTTGATGAGGAGACCGTCACTAATGATAAGGGCAAGGAAGAGACTAGGACAGTCATGCGTTTTGATCCGAAAATGGCACCAATTAAGTGCGGAATCTTTCCTCTGTTGAAGAATAAACCCGAACTTGTTAAGAAGGCCAAGGAGGTCAAAGAACTACTTCTGCCATCTATGAATGTTTTCTATGATGAGGCCGGGGCCGTTGGTAGGCGTTACCGTCGTCAGGACGAGGTAGGAACTCCTTTTTGTGTGACCATTGACTTTGATACTTTAGGAGAGGATGGGTCCGATCTTGAAGGTACCGTCACGGTCAGGGAAAGGGATTCAATGGAACAGGAGAGGGTGCCGATAGAAGAGCTACCCACTTATCTTCTGCAAAGACTTGTCTGAATCACCGGGTTCCCGGTTTAAGTTTGTCTAACTCCCTCTGTTTAAATGATTGATGAGAGGGCGGGTTTCATTTATTATCCTTCTAAAATAAGCCACTCTTAAATGAAAATTTTGGTTCCTTTTATTGCTTTGTCATTGGCGTTGCACCTCAATACCTCAGCACAGCAATTAATCGGAATAACATCACCAGACGATGAATTTAACGATTCAGGCGGTGTAGGTGAGCTTCAAGTTTCTGCTTATCCAAATCTTAGATGGAAAGCTGAGAGCACTGTGCCTTGGATTAATCTAACAGATAAAGAATGGAAACAAGGTAGCAATACTCTAACTTACTCCATTGAATCCAATCAAACGAGCGACTTACGAATCGGTAACATCAAAATCATCCAGGAACCATTTGAATATGAATGGGAAGAACCATCGACTATTGCCGATGATGTAAGACTTGGATCCGCTGAAATTTATGCTCTTCCCAGAAACGGTGCTATTTATATAAGTTATGGCACAGAGGAAAGTACTCTTCCTGCAAGAGGGAAATTAAAATTCTTGTATCGTTTTCAAGATTCCAATGAATGGGGTTCCATGGTGGTAGACCCACTTTGCCATGCGTCAAGCTCTTCAATGGGAAGCATTGAGATTAAACCCGGCAAAAGCTTTATAGCTATAGCATACAATGATGATATTAATAATATGCTAAAGTTGGCATATTATGATGGCGATACAGGCATATGGAATAGAGAAGAGATTGACAAAGGAAAATTTCAATCAGTTTCATATCATAATTATTATGATCGGCCATCAATTGCTTACCACAGTGTAGCTACCGGAGATTTGAAATTTGCTATTAGAGAGGTAGATCCCATTTCCGGAAATGCACAGTGGTCAGTTGAAACAGTAGATTCAATAGGTGATTATGACTACCGCACAAAATTTTTAGAATTAAAATATCCACATACCCCTAATGAGGGACCTGCAATTGTCTATCACGATAGGAATCAAAAGGAAATCAAATATGCAACGTTAAATGAAAACAACCAATGGATAATTGAAACTGTCGCATCAAATTATGGAGACGGTGTCACCTCTCCCTGTTTGAGATTTGATCCGATACTAGGACATGCTGCAATATCACTCTATGGCGGTAAAGATGGAAATTTCAAACTAGAATATCACCATCTTGATAAGGGCATATGGAAAAAAGAAACAGTTGATGTCCTGACCGGCACTTTAAGATATGCATCGCGCACAAAATTAATTTTTGACTCATCCGGATATCCACACATCGCTTATCAGGCTCTGGATGAAGAAAAAAATGGCATTACTAAATATGCTCATTTTAATGGTAACGAATGGATAATTAACCAGATAGAGGGAGTAGATTCGGGCAACAATATATCAACAGATAGATCTTGGAGTTTGATTGATGGCACTAATTTAGACGCCGGAATACATGACAGTTTTGAAAGACCTAATCTAATCTTTACTCAAGGTGCTAATGGGCAAAAAGCTAGTTTAAAATTAATGCAAGCCAACAAACGGAAAATAATCGGGAATATTTTAGATGCTGGATCTGAAATCTCTTATCTAATTCCTGAGAATGACTCACTTGGTAATGAATGGACGAAACCAAGCTCTATGTTTGATGACTCAACTTGGAAAAAAGCAGTCCAACCAGTTGGTTTTGAAACCGCCGGAGGCGATTTGGAACCACTGATCAAAACAAATATCTCAGAGGAGATGAAAACTAAAAATGCGAGCGGATATTTTCGCTTTCCATTCGAATGGGACTCAAACAAAAGTGAACTGCAATTATCAATACTTTCAGATGATGGATACATCGCCTACTTGAACGGCATTGAAATCTCAAAATTCAACGCTCCTGAAATTATCAATTTCGATTCTAGGGCGTCATCAAGTCGAAACGATGATGATGTAATTGAGAACAGGGTAATTGTTGATTTAACTCCATTTCTTGATCACTTAATTGAAGGACAAAATGTAATTGCTATTCAAGCGATGCATACGCACAAATCCGCTGGTGATTTTATCATAGGGATTGAACTTAAGGGAAAGGTTTTAGAGGTTAGTCCAGTTCAGTTGTCAATATCCCAAAACCCTAAAGCAACTGGACCAATTGATTCTGATAATGATGGCTTTACCAATGATGAAGAGATCAAATATGGCAGCAATCCTTTTGGTGAAAATAGCTTTCCTATCACGATAAATCCCACTCAAAAAAATATTGATTCCTTAGGAGAAACTCAAACTTTAACGATCACTGCATCAAACAACACAAATTGGAACGCAAAAAGTTCATCGCCATGGATCAAGATTATTGAAGGATCCCAAACCTCGGGCAATGGAAATATTAATTACGCTGTTAATCGAAATACGGAAAATAAATCCAGAAAAGGATATATAAAAATAACTGAATCAGAATCAGAGCAAAAATGGATCACTACAACCATTGACAACCTCGGAACGCTTCCGGATGGCGCCCGTCTGGCCACCTCCTTAGGTCACAATAACCTAGGGTTACCTGCAATTGCATATTTTGACTATGGAGAACAAGCTATTAAATACTCTCAGTATGACGGTAATAGATGGAGTATAGAGAAAGTTGACACCATAGGCCGAACTGAACGTTATTTTACGATATCTTTAAGCCACAGTCCCAGCGATGAACCCGCCATTGCCTATTTTGATAATAATTCGTTAGATTTGATGTACGCAACTCGAACAGAGGGCGTATGGAATGTAGAAAAAATAACATCAAACTCCTCTTTTTTATCTGTTGCAAATTACTACACCCCTTCTCTTGCACACTACTCGGATGGTAGCCCAATCATTGCTTATCATGACATTTCTGCTTTACCAATCACCTCTTTAAATGTTGCTGAAAAGAAAAATAATGACTGGCAAATTAGCATTATAGATCGCGGGCAAAGTGATAGCACTGGAGCTTACACGTCATTGGACTTGGATCCATCAGGTAACCCTGGAATCGCATATTTTTATAATAAGGATTACAATCTCAGGTTCGCAAAAAGGGAAAGCAACTCATGGAAAATTCAAACTGCTGACAGCGAAAGACAAACAGGAGTATATAACTCTCTAGACTTTAAGCCTGATGGAAGCCCTGCAATTTCCTATAAAGATTATGGAACGAATAGCGATTTAAGGTACGCAGTCTATCAGAACAATAATTGGGATATTCAAACTGTAGATAATCAAAATTCTGTCGGCGCCTATTCATCACTTAATCATAACAGTCTAGGCTTTCCGTCGATCTCATATAGGGACTCAACAAATCAAAATTTAAAGTGTGCGGTATATAATGGTGAAAAGTGGAATATTTATAATGTCGACAGTGCTGGCGATGTAGGCCGATTCACATCGTTAAAGTTTGCTAGAAATGACGCTATCCATATTTCATATATTTCACACACTGATGGGAGTCTGAGATTTGCAGAATTTAAACCTAACAGAACAGTATATCATCTCATTGAACAGGCTTCTGTAAACCCAGAACTGGACAGCGATGGTGATGGTCTTAGGGATATAGTCGAAACTAATACAGGTGTTTTTGAATCAATGGAGGACACGGGAACTGATCCATTTAAAGCAGATACTGATGGTGATGGCATATCTGATTCTTGGGAATTGGGACTGGATAGATTTTCATTAGTGATAGGCCCAAAAACTTGGACAGAAGCCTTTGATCATGCTGTTGCAAAAGGAAAGAACCTAGCCACATTCACCACCGAATACGAAATGGATAATGCTTTAAGCTCGATCAGTCTTGAGCTTTTGGATAATTTCAGAGGTATCTGGATCGGTGCAACTGACTCTACTGAGGAAGGTAAGTGGATGTGGGTAACAGGAGAAGAATTAAAACTTAACAGATGGGCACAAAACCAGCCTGACAATTTTCTTGAAGCCGATGCCGCAGAAATCGGAGCAGGATTTAGCAGTGCTCCAGGCAAACTCTTTGATATTCCAAAGACAGTTTCCCGGGATGCGTACCTTCTTGAGACAGGTTACCCGTCGGACCCCCACAACCCCGACACCGATGGTGACGGCTTTACAGATGGTGATGAATTTCTAGCAGCATCAAGGCCTGATGATGCAAACGATAAACCTAATCCATCCCCTATCCTTGAAGATATAGTTCTTTCAGTTGCAGAAAATGGAACCAATAAACAGTTAACCACATTAAATCCAAGTCACCCTAATGATGACCAGGTTACTATTAGTATAGTCATCAACCCGGACCCTAATGGTAACGGGATAGCCGCTTTCACTCTAGTGGACAATAATGTTCAGATGAATGATCCATATGATTTTGATCATGAATTGCAATCAAATATAGAATTAACGTTGAGCGCAAAGAGTCAGAACTCAATCCCAACCATTGCAACGATCACTGTAGAAATAATCGATGATCGTAATGAGGATTTTGATGGTGATGGCCTTACCGAAGCAGAGGAAGAAGATGACTATCAAACAAGTGACTTATTAGCGGATTCAGATGGGGACGGTTTAATGGACAGTTATGAACTGGGAGTCGATAGATTTGAAATTATTAAGGGTTCTTTTAAATGGAACGCCGCAGTCAATAATGCTTCAACAAGAGGTGGCCACCTGGCAACTTTTGAAACTCAGGTCGAATGGGAGTCAGCCGTAAAGTCATTTGGCCCAAAACCATTCGATGATTTTTCCGGTATCTGGATCGGACTCGTTAATAAAGATGAGTGGAGGTGGATAAACGAAAATCCAATAAGCTTTGATAAATGGGCTCAAAGAGAACCTAGAAATTATGACAAAGCAATCCTCGTTGGTGAAAGGGCCAGAGGACGAACTGCCGGTTTGTGGTATGCTCAAAGAAATACCAGCAATGCAGATGGTTACGTCTTGGAAATAGGATACCCCACAAACCCGGCAGTTGCCGATACAGATGGTGACGGAGTGAACGACAAGGAGGAATCCGACTCTGGAACCAACCCGCTCATTCCTGATGAAAATTTCATTGGTGATACAGACCAGGACGGTTGGAAGGATGAGGTTGAGGTTCTGTTCGGAAGTTCACCGGATAATGCGAAGAGTGTTCCTGCTTTCAAACTGAAGGTGAATGTGCTGGAAGGTAATCAGATAGAGTTGCTCTTCCCGGGCGAGAAGGGAGTAAGCTATTCTGTGCAGACTTCAGATGATATGAAGACATGGCTTTCACTTGAGAAAATGATCATAGGGCAAGGAGATACCGTTAAGGAAATATTTTCTATTTCGCGGGACAATTCCGGATACTACTGGAGAGTGAGAAAAGAATAACCACTACTACTTTTTGAACTTCACATAGTCAGGTGGCATTTCACGGTTCGCTGTTGTTGTGGTGAGTGACTGAAGATAATTAGTGACTTTGAGTAGGCCCGCGTAATCGATCTTGTCCGGAGTGTCTGCCGGAGTGTGGTAATCATCATGTAGTCCTGTGAAGAGCGCCAGGATAGGGACCCCGGCATTATAGAGTGGTGTCGAATCAGTTGGCAGGTTAGGATTTGCAGATTTCTCTATTTTCATTTCTGTTTCGACTGAATCGACGAGTGCGTCCCAGGATTGACTCGATCCGGTCCCATGTACGATGAGGGGCTTTTCTTCGAGTCGCCCGATCATATCCAAATTGAGATAAGCAGAAATCGATGGATAGATTTTATCTCCTTTAAGTTCTTTTTGTTTTTTTACGAAATGCTTTGAACCGAATAGCCCCATTTCCTCACCTGACCATGCCGCAAAGATGATGTCTCTTTTTAGATCGAGTTTGCCTTGCTTTTTAAGGTCAGTATAGAATTGAGCCAATTCCATGACTGCTGCAATTCCTGAAGCGTTATCATCTGCCCCAAAATGAATCAACGAGGTGTCCTTTCCCTTGGCGCGGGTCCCGCCTCTGGTCCCTAATCCTATGTGATCGATGTGTCCGCCGACCATGATGGCCTCTTCGGACCGGTTTTCTTTTACCTTGAGTCGTGCGATCACGTTACGGCCCTTGTCCTCTTTTTTATCCAAGCCTATTTGAGCGGAAATGCTGTAAGGAAGAGGGAATCCTTCTACCTTTTTTCCACTGTAGAAAGACTCAAAAATATCCTGAAAGGAACCGTTCTCTGTTCCTCCTAGTAATGAGCCGGCGAGTTCATCTGAAATAGTGATGGAAGGAAGTATTTCATTATTACTTCCAACGTTCTGTGAGGGAGGTACAAGCATTTTACCGACTCCGGGATTCGGTCCCTTCATATAGATGATTCCTCTTGCCCCAAGTTTTTTGGCCTGCTGTGCTTTATTCACTAGCGGGCCGAACTTTTGAAGTTCCTTACGGTCCTTTGGGGATCCCCGGAAAACGAGGATCCATGCATCTTTTACATTAAGGTTTTCAAATGAATTATATTCCTTATCCTGTATTCCGAATCCTGCAAATACAGTGCGAGCAGATTTTATTTCACCGGAGACACTGAAATTGACCGGTAAATAGTGCTGCCCCGGTTTCATTGTTCGGACCAGACCTAGGGGCTCTTGTATTTGGATAGTGAGGTGATTTTCACTGTTCATCTCTTTTCCCGCATTGAAACCGAATTCCTGAAAGTAGGTCCCATCATTGCCGGCAGGTTCTAGGCCGAGCTCTTCAAAGAAACTCGCCAAGTACGCAGTTGCCATTCGTTCTCCCTTATCGCCAGTGCCTCGGCCCTCGTACTCTTCGGATGCTAACTTTTCAAGAAAGTTCTTCAAATCGTTTTGATTAATTGTAGCGGAGCTGGATTCTATCGCTGATTTGCCATGTTCCTTTGCCTTGGCTTCGGCTTCGGGAAAATCGGCTCCTGTACTTTGACAGATACTGAGGAGGATAGCAGTGAAGCAATGAGCTGTGAGGTGTTTTAAAGAAATTAGACGGGTCATTTATTTCTGTTTAAGTTTTCTTTGATACGAATTTTATAAACTGATTGTTTGTTAATTTGCAGGTCCGGGACCGAACTCACTTCTTGTACCCGGAAAGGGTTCAGAATTGAAGTTAAATCGTAATGGTATTAATCCTTTTTATCGATACGATGATAATGATGAAAGCCTTTTATTCTGACTTTATTGCTATTTTCCTTTTAGTCTTATGTTCTATTGTTGTGGTTCCAGCCGCACAAGCTGAGCTTGTAGGTTACTGGAAGCTTGACGGTGATTTTACGGATTCATCTGGGAACGGCAATGATGGAGAACTCTTTGGCGGTGCTGTATTTTCGAGGTCAATTCCTGATGTGGTTGGTACCGGGCAGTCAGTGGCATTTGATGGCACGCCGGGAACGTACGGAAGCATTAACCATGGTGAGGGAGGAATCGCCATTACGACAGTTCCCTCCTACACGGTATCAATGTGGGT